>JAMWBY010000046.1 GCA_023818745.1 Candidatus Omnitrophota bacterium | reverse complement strand
GCGGTCTAATTTTAAACTTAGTAGCCATTCTTCACCTCCTTTTATTATCAAAAAGTTTTGTTAAAGTACTATTTTCCGAATTTATAATTATACCTTTTATAAAAATTTCTGTCAAGAGTTTTCTATTCCTCAGAAATAATTTTCATGAAATTTATTATTTTCCTGGAGTGAACGCAAAATAATAATGTGGAAGTAAAAGAAAAAGAATGTGATATAAGCCATTTTAATTAAAAAAATTTTAAAAAGGTTTCCGTATTAAAGATTTAATTTGGTCTATAATTTGAAGTATTCTTATATCCTCAAAATTTACCTGAAATTCAATATTTTGTTGTCTTCCTGTTATATATAAATCAGTAATAATCCCATCAAGTTTGAATATTTCTGAATGTTCATATTGCACATTTTTGTCAATTAAATTTATCTGTCCTTGTTTTAAAAAAATTTTTTTAAAGTAAATATTAAAATTGTTTTCTTCAGGTTTATCATTTTTTTCTCTATTTTTAAGAAGATGCATAATATTTATTGTTCTGTCAGAATAGATGATTATATTCCCGTAAAATTTATCTATTGATATTTCACTTATTTCAAAATAGTTTTGTTTATGATTAATATTTTTAAAATTAGCAAATTCAATAAATAATAAGTCATTCCCCTGGATATTATCAACTGTTTTTAATTTTTGAATGGTCGCTTCTCCATTATAATCAGAAAAAAATAAATTTTTTTCAAAATTTAAAATGCCTTTTGAAGAAAATACCCCATCAATAATAGATAAATTTAATTTTTGGGAAATTAAAAGCTGAAAAGAGGGAAGAAAAATCTCTGAAGTTTCAATTTGAAAATTACCCTTTAATGGTTTCAGCACAATATATCCTTTTGAAGATATAACTCCTTTTTTATTAATTTGAAGAGAAAAATCAACTGGTATATTTTTTGTTTTATAAGAGGTTATATCGGAAGAAAGAAAGTTAAATTTTTCAATTAAAATGGATTCTTTCATTGAAATATCTTTTATTTGAAAAGTATAATCATTTATTCTAATCTGTTTTAAATAAATTTTCCAATCATTTATATTGAAATTTGTTTCTTTTTTTAAATTCCAGGGAAAAAATTGAAATTTATTGTTTGCTGATGAAAAATTAAGTAATCCTTTTTGGGATGTTAAAGTATCAGCAATAAATTCTTTTTTTGAAAAATTAAAACTGATATTTTCTATATTTAGAATTGGAATTATTATAAAACTTTCTTCTGAATTTTTTTTGCAATACAATTTCTTCAATTCAAAATTTGTTTTTGAAAATTTTACCTCTCTGTTTTTTAAATTTAAATTATAATTTCCTTCTAATGTTAAATTGCCAGTTTCCAGATTGAAAAAAAGGTTATTTTTGTAATATGGAAAATATTTTTTTAGAAGTAAGTTTTTAATTTTTAATGTTCCTTCTGATAAAATAGGATTTGAAGATGCTGTTCCAGAAATTTTAATAAATTCTTGTTCATCTGTTTCTCCGGAAAAGTAAAAATGACCAACTCTGTCTTTTTTATTTGAAATTTCATTACATTTGATTATTACATTATTTAATTTAATATTAGGGGGATTTGTTAAAGTCCTGTCAAAAAAGAAAATTTTGCCATCAGAAATTATTATGTTTTTTAAATTAAATTTTAAGGGTTTTTCAAATATCCCTTTTTCTTTTGAGAGTTTTTTGGCTGGGAATACTTTAAAAATGTTAAAATTCATATCCTTTTCTCTTACTATCCATATTTCAGGAGATATCGTAGATAATTCAGAAAATTCAATTTCTTTATTGAGTAAATCAAAAGAACAGATCATTTTAAATTTAGGAATTTTTAAAAAATGGTAATTTGAGATATCAACTATTTCTAAATTTAGCAATTCTGAAACACATTTAAGAATTAAGGATGTTTTTTTTCTAATTGGGTTAATAAAAGAAATTTTGAAATTTCCATTTAAATATCCTGACACAATATTAAAATTGAGTGATAAAGGTATATAAACAAAATACTTTGATAGGTCTAAATTATTTACATTTACATTAAACTCAATTTCCTGAAAATTTGAAAAAGGTTTAATTTTACCCTCAATTTTTATAAGGGTTTTATTCACTATAGCAGAAAAAGATGGTTGAGTATATTTTTTAACTAAAAATGGAGAATTTGAAAAAAATGGTAGAGTGAAATTTATTTTTTTTATTGTGTGGATTCTTTTTAATGGTATATCATCAAAAATTATTACACCATCTTCAATTTTTAGATTGTGAATAGAAAAATAAAAAACTTTTTTTTCATTGTTTAGAGTCCTTCTTCTTAATAAATCTGAAAAATTATAAGAATTTTTTTCATATCTCATTATTTTAATGTATGGATGAGCAATGTAAAAGTCAGAAATTACTAGTTTTGCTTTTATCAGGGATAAAAAACTTATACGACAATCTACTTTGGGGGATGAAAAAAATGTATCATTATTTTCTTTTTCTGAAATGAATAGATTTCTTATATGAAGTGAAAGTTTATAAGGATTTAATTTTAACTGTTCAATTGAAATATTTCTCTTTAAATAAAATGAAAGTTGTTTTGTAATGTAAATTTTTGTCATTAAGGGTAATAAAAAGAAGGAAAAAAAATTAAAAAAGATGAAAAATCCTATGATAATATAAAATAACCTAATTAAATTTCGGGAGTTCTTTTCAATTTTTTGTTTCATTCCTTTTCTATCATTATAGCACTTAAAATTAATTTTTAAATTTTTTCAAAATTTTACATAAATTTCAAATTATGTTAATATGAGAAAAAATGAAAAAATACTTGTTTGTTGTATTTTTTTTAGTCCAGATATTAACAATAAATTTAATCTATGGTGAAAAAAATTTTATTATAGAAGATTTTGAAAATAAAGATGGGATAAAAGTTGCAACAAGCAGAGAATGCGATTTAGAATTAAGTAGTGATTTTGTTATTTCAGGAAAAAGTTCTGGTAAGTTTATCGTATTTAATAAAAATATAGACCCAGACCATCCTCCATATTTTTTAATTAAAGCATCTTTAACTGACTGGAGCCAATACAATACACTTAAATTTGATCTTTTAGTCATTCCTGAAAAATTAGTTTCATCTGTTAAAATTCTTATTCAATTACAATCTATTGATTTTGATTGGAGAAAATATGAAAGAGACAAATATCATAATTTTTATTTTTCGGTTCCCACAGGAAAACCTGTTGAAGTATATTTACCTGTTGACATCCTTAAATTTAGAAACAATGTAGGAAGAATTCTTTTTTGTGCTATACAGGAGAAAGGTTTTTATTATGTTGATAAAATAGAACTTACTGAGAAAAAAGTTGAAAAGGTTGAGGTAAATGAATTTACAAAAGAAGGGATTAACATACCTGAATTTTTTTCTTTAAATTTAAAGCAGGAAGGAAGTTTCTGGAATATAGGAATTTACTATTATAACAGTGAAAAACCTCTATATTTAGAAATTCAATCAAATATACCTGTAGATGAGAGGAAAGAAAAACAAATTTCTATATTTAATGAAAAAAATGAGATGATTTTATCTGAAAAAATTGTTTTTGAACAAGGAGAACAAATAAAGAAAATTCCATTGATACTTAAAGGAAGTATGAATTTAAAAATTAACATTGATAACAGGGTGGTTGATATGGAATTGAGGGATATAGAAAAATTAAAAAAAGAAAACCTTGAAATTAGAGAAAAAAGAAGAAGAACTCATAATCCTTTTTACAGAGGAATAGTTTCTGCTTATGCAGGAGCAATTTACAAAGAAGATGGTTCTGTAAACATAGATGAGACGTTGGCGAGAATTAAAGACCTTGGTGTTAATTGTTATACCTACCTTATTTACCAAAGGTCAGAAAAAGAACTTGAAAGTTTACCAAAATTTTTAGAGAAAGCAGAAAAAGAAGGAATAGAAGTTTGGGTTTATATAGTTCCTCCGAGTGAAGCACCCATAGGAGCAAAAAAGCCGATTTCTGAGAAAAAATATCCACCTTATGATATGGATTATTTAAAATGGGCAGAAAAAATTTCAGAAATATCTCTTAATTATTCTAATCTAACATTATGGATGATAGATGATTTTGATGCCAATTTAAATTTCTTTACACTTGAATATACAAAAAAAATATATGAGAAAACAAAACAAATAAATCCAAAATTACTTTTTGGTGTCTGTGTTTATTATGACTCTATAAAGAATTTTGTTCAGAAAGGATATTTGCCTTATTTTGATGCGGTATTATGGGGATATCAACATTCATATATTAAGTTTCCCGAGTGTGGTTTGAATGCTACAAGTTTATCTGTTGAAATAAATGATTATTATAAACTCTGTCCTGATAAAATTCTTATTCCGTGTATTTATTTTACCCCTCATTCCTCATGGCCTAAAGGAAGACCAACAAAGGAATATTTAGAACAGGCAATTGAAATAGCATATAATGAAAGTGGTATTTGCTGGGTTTACACAATGCCAAGACCTGGAACAATGCAGTATGAAATCGTTAAAAAGTTTATGGAAAGGGTGAAACTTGCCAAGTAAAGAATTCTAAAATGAAATTTATATCAATAGAAACAACAAGCAATTTCGGAAGTATTGCAGTTGTTGATAACGGAAGAATAAAAAAAGAAATATTTTTTGAAAGTCCTGATATAGCCGAACAACTAGTTGAGAAATTAAATTGTGTTTATGAAGATTTTGATTATGTAATTGCTTCTGTTGGACCAGGCTGGTGGACAGGCATAAGGATTGGTTTAAGTTTTGCCAAGGGATTGGTAGCTGGTAGAAGAGAAAAAATTTACTGTGTGGATATTTTTGAATCATTTTTTTATTCTATTAGAAATATAAATGAAAAATTTCTATGTATTATTCCTTCATCAAAAGAGAAATTTTTTTATTCTGAATTTAAAGGCAATTTCAAATTTGGAAAATTTAAAATCAAAGAAGTTTCTTTAAGTCAACTCATTAAAATTATAAAAGAAAAAGAACCAATTTTAATTGGTCCTGGAATTTTAAGTTTAAAGGAATTAATAGAAGTAAAGAAAATCAAAACATTAGAATTTTTGTGGTATCCAAGAGCAAGTTTAAATGGTATCCTTGCATATGAAAAAATAATACAGAAAATACCTGGGTTACCCCCAGAACCAATCTATGGAAAATAAGATAAAAATAGGTTATTTAATTGGAAGTTCAGAGATAGGTGGTACTGAAAAAATGATATTAACCATTGCAAAACACCTTGATAAAAATATTTTTCAAATCGTTTTTTTCTGTATAAAAGGGAAAGGAAAGTTTACAGAAAAAATAAAACAAGAAGGTTTTAAAGTGTATGTTTTCAATTTTAAAAAAAATCCATTTTCATTTATAACACTTTTTTTATATTTAAAAAAGGAAAAACTTGATATCCTTCAAACCTTTTTATTTGTAGGGAATATTATAGGAAGAATTTATGGAAGAATTTTAAGAATTAAAGTTATTTCTTCTCAAAGAAGCACCGAACCATGGAGAAAGTGGTATCACTGGTTTTTAGAAAAAATTACAAAAAATTTTGCCAGTTTAATCATTTCAAATTCATATTCTGCAAAAGAGATTTTAGTGCGGAAGGGTAGAATTAAAAGAAATAAAATTAAAGTTATTCCAAATGGAATAGAAATACCAGAAAAAATAGAAAGGAACATAGTAAAGAAAGATGTTGTAATTGTAGGAACTGTTGGCAATTTAAGAAAAGCAAAAGGTCATATATATTTAATCAAATCTGCAAAAGTAGTTGTTGAAAAATTTAAAAACATTAGATTTTATATAGTAGGAGAAGGAGAGTTGAAAAATGTTATATTTGATACAATTAAAAAGGAAAAACTCCAAGATTATTTTATTTTAACAGGATTTGTTGAAAATGTTTCTGAATATCTTAAAATTTTTGATATTTTTGTTCTGCCTTCATTATGGGAGGGATGTCCTGTAAGTTTGCTTGAAGCAATGGGTTATGAATTGCCTTGTATTGCAACAGATGTTGGTGATATCCCTTATATAATAGAAAATGGAAAAGATGGTTTTATTTTTAAAAAAGGGGATTATAAAAAAATGGCAGAAATAATTATCCGTTTAATTGAAGATGAAAATTTAAGAAAAGAAATTGGGCAGAAAGCAAGAAGAAAAATTAAAAAATACTATTCTTTTGAAAAAATGGTTAATTTATATGCATCTATATATAGAGTTTGCAAATCTAAAAAATAAAAGTTAAAATATTTATTTCAAGTAGAAAAAAATGAGAAAAAAGAATCTGAAAAGAGAAACTTTTAACTGGTTTAAATCTTTATTATGGGCTTTAATTATTGCTTTATTTATAAGAACTTTTTTCATTGGTAATTTTAAAATTCCAACTACCTCTATGGTGCCTACCTTAAAAGTTGGAGATCGTCTTCTTTCAAATAATATAATTTATAAAATAAGAGAACCTAAGAGAGGTGAAGTCATTATCTTTAAATTTCCTGAGAGAAAAAAATATCTTGTTAAGAGAATGATTGGTCTTCCAGGTGAAAGAGTAATAATAAAAAATGGGAAAATATATATAAATGGAAAGATGCTCGTTGACCCTGAAATAAACTGTAGGTATTATTTTGACTTTGGAGAGTATGGAGTTGAAAAAGAAGTTGAAGTCCCTGAAGGTGCCTATTATGTTCTTGGAGATAACAGTTTTAACAGTGACGATAGTAGATTTTGGGGTTTTGTTTTAAAAAAAAATTTGGTTGGTAAAGCACTTTTTATTTATTGGCCACCTTGGAGAATGGGATTTATAAAATGAAAAATGAAAAAATATATTTCGTGAAAGAAAGAGATTTAATAAATTTAAGAGAAAGTGCAAAGAAGGTAAAAGAACTTGAAAAAGAAAAAAATAGAATGAAGGATAAACTTATATCTATTCTTGCTGACTTTGAAAATTACCGAAAGAGAGTAGAAAAAGAAAAAAAGGATTTAATGAAATATGGAAATGAATTGCTTATATTACAACTTATTCCTTTTTATGAAATATTTGAAGGGGTTCTAAAACAACTTGAAAAAACTGCTTCAGTTGAGGATATTAAGAAGGGATTGGAATTATTAAGGAAAGAATTTGGAAAACTTCTTGAAAAATTTGGAGTTAAAAAAATAGATGCAAAAGGAAAGAAATTTGACCCAAGTATTCATGAGGCAACAGGTATTATAGAGACGGATGAGTATGAAGATGGAATAGTTATAGAAGAAGAAAAAGCAGGTTATATTTATAATGATAGAGTAATAAAACCATCTTTAGTGAAAGTTTCAAAGAAAAAAGAAAAAAATAATGCAGAAGATAAGAGCACCTGCGAAAGTTAACATTTTTTTAGAAGTTGGAAAAAAAGAAGAATTTTTACATCCAATCTGTTCTCTTGTAGATATAATTTCACTTTGTGATTATATATACATTAAACCGTCTGAAAAAACAGAAGTAGAAATTGTTTCAAAATGGAAAATTTCGGAAGAAAATACTGTTAGTAAGTTGGTGTCTTTACTTAAGAAAAATTTTAATTTTGAAGCAGAAATAAAAATTGAAAAACATATTCCACCGGGTTCTGGACTTGGCGGAGGAAGTTCAGATGCTGCTTTTGTTCTGATTTATCTTAATAAACTTTTCAATTTAGGTTTAAAAATAGAAGATATGGTAAAAATTGCAAAACAGATAGGTTCAGATGTTCCGCTATTTCTCTATAAAAAAAGGTGTATAATAAAAAATTATGGAGAAAAAGTTATACCATGTGACGATTTTAAACTTTACTATTTAATTCTTATTCCTAATTTTCAAATAAGTACAAAGGAAGTATATAATAAATTGGATGAGTTGGGTGAGTATGGTTGTTTGACAGATTGCGAAGAAAGGATTAGAATTTTACTAGAAGAAATAAAAAATGGTGATATAAAAAAAGTAAAAGATAATATGTTTAACCGTCTTGAAAAATCGTGTTTTGAAATAAATAGACAGATAAAGGAGGTGAGATATGAGATAGAGAAAAAGACAGGTGAAAGGTTTTTTTTAAGTGGCAGTGGCGGAAGTTTATTTTCTATTTTTAAAGAGAAGGAGGAAGTTGCAAAAATTGAAAAAAAAATAATTTTATTAGAAGGTTGGAAAAAATTGAGAGCGGAAAGCATAAAATTTAGCATGTAAAAGGAGGAAAAAGATGGAAATTACTGAAACCAGAATTTCACTTGTAGAAAGACCAAATAGTAGGTTAAGAGCATATGCTTCAATTACTTTTGATAATGCCTTTGTGATAAGAGATATAAGAATAATAGAGGGAAAAAGAGGACTTTTTGTGGCTATGCCAAGTAAAAAGATGCAGAGACCATGTCCCAGATGTGGATTTAAAAATCCTATAACTTATAAATTTTGTGGTTCATGTGGTGTCTCTTTAAATCCAACAAATCAACAGCGGCTTTCTCCTTCTCAACAACATAGAGACCTTGCACATCCAATAAAAACAGAATTTAGGGAATATATACAGAATAAAGTCCTTGAAGAATATGAAAAAGTAAAAGCAGGTAAAAAGAAAAATTTTTCTCAAGAAAGTAATTAAGATTACATAATAAAAATAAATTGCCCGGTGGTGTAATGGTAACACATCGGCCTTTGGAGCCGTGGATCAAGGTTCGAGTCCTTGCCGGGCAGTAGAGAAGGAATTCTAAATGGAGAACTTTGACAAATTGGCGTTTGTAATATTGGCTGCTGGAATGGGAAAGCGACTTGGAGGAGAATGTCAGAAAACCGTAAGAAAAATTCTTGGCAAACCAATGCTTAAATATCTACTTGAAACAATAAAGAAACTCAATCCTGATAGAATTATTTTAGTAGTTGGATATAAAAAAGAAGAGGTTTTTAAGGAACTTCAAGGAGAAAATGTAGAATATGTAGAACAGAAAGAACTTAAAGGAACAGGGGATGCAGTTTTGCAAACAGAAAATTTACTTGATGAGTTTGAAGGAGACATAATTGTTTTAAATGGAGATACCCCTTTAATTTCTGAAAAAACAATAAAAAAACTCATTAAAATACATAGAGAAAATAAAAGTAATTGCACTTTTTTGACAGCAATTTTAGAAAATCCAACAGGTTATGGGAGAATATTAAAAAATAGAAATGGAAATGTTATAGGAATAGTTGAAGAAATAAATGCAACTTGCCAACAAAAAAAGATTAAAGAAGTAAATGCAGGTGTTTATATTTTCAAATCAGATGGCTTTTTTTCTTCGTTAAAAAAAATTCAATTAAATCCGGAAAAAAAAGAATTTTATTTAACAGATATAATAAAAATTTTTAATGAAGAAGGGAAAAAAATAATAACATATCAAACATCTGACCCTGGAGAAACAATAGGGATAAATACATTAGAGGATTTAATTAAAGCAGAAGAATATTTAAAAAATAGGAGGGAAAATGGATAGTTGTTTAATTTTTTCTGGAAATTCCAATCCTGAACTTGCAGCAAAAATTGTAAAATATTTGAATAAAGAATTAAGTCCAATAAAAATATACAGATTTAAGGATGGTGAAATATGTGTTAAAATTGAGGAGAATATAAGAGGCAAAGATGTTTTTATAATTCAGTCAACATGCCCTCCTGTAAATGAAAATTTAATGGAGTTACTAATAACTCTTGATGCTTTAAGAAGAGCTTCGCCAAGGAGATTGACTGCAGTAATTCCTTATTATGGTTATGCAAGGCAAGATAGAAAAGATCAACCGAGAGTTCCTATAACTGCAAAACTTGTAGCAAATATTCTTGTTGCAGCAGGTGTGAATAGAATTCTTACTATTGATTTACATGCACCACAGATACAAGGATTTTTTGATATTCCTGTGGATCA
The DNA here is from genome assembly GCA_023818745.1 of Candidatus Omnitrophota bacterium. Classification (GTDB taxonomy): domain Bacteria; phylum Ratteibacteria; class UBA8468; order B48-G9; family JAFGKM01; genus JAMWDI01. The sequence continues at coordinate 332 of JAMWBY010000046.1, read as the reverse complement.
TTTATTTGCAGCTCCTGTCCTTATAAAATATCTGAAAGAGAAAAAATTTAAAAATCCTGTTATAGTAGCCCCTGATGTAGGTAGTGTTAAAATGGCAAGGGCTTTTGCAAAAAGATTACCAGCAGGGCTTGCAATAGTAGACAAAAGAAGAGAAGCACCTGATAAAGTTGAAATAACCTATGTAATAGGAGATGTGAAAGGATGTGAGGCAATTATAGTTGATGATATGATCTCTACTGGTGGAACAATGATTCAAGCATCTGAAGCTCTTCTTAATAATGGAGCGATAGAAGTTTATGGAACTTGTACACATCCTGTATTAGTAGGAGATG
>JAMWBY010000002.1 GCA_023818745.1 Candidatus Omnitrophota bacterium | reverse complement strand
CATCTGCACCTACTTTTTCTGCAAATTCAGTCAATTCTATCGCTTCTTTTGTATTGTTTGACCCTGTTCCTGCAATAACAGGAACTTTTTTATCAACATATTCAACAGTAAATTTTATTAATTCCTTGTGCTCATCATAATTTAAAGTTGCTGGTTCTCCTGTACAGCCAGCAGTTAAAATCCCATTTGTTTTATTTTTTATCTGAAAATCTATCAGTTTTTTATAACTTTCATAATCAATTTTATAGTTTTTTATAGGTGTTACGATTGCTACTATCGCGCCTTTAAACATATTTTCTCCTTTTTTTAAATTAAAAACTTTATATCGTTGTAATAAAAACCAATTTCTTTCAATTTGTTAATTATATTTTTCTTTTGTATTCTTAAAACAGACAAAAGACAACTACTTTCTACTTTCACATATAGATTTTTTTCTTTTTCAAATAAGACATAACATTTTCCTCTTAAATTTTCATCTAACAATCTCGTCCATATAACAGAAATATCTATATTTCTGTTTTTATCTGGTTCATTTTTTACACCATTTAAAACATTTTTTAAGATTTTATCTATTTTTTCAATTTCTGCCATTTTATTCTACCTTTAAAGGCATACAAATATATAAAAAGTCATCTCCTTCTGTTTTTTTCATTAAAACTGGTTTAGAAGAAGAAGTAAAGGCAAAAATAATTTCTTCTTTATCTATTACTTCTAAAAAGTCAATTAAAAAACTTGGAGGGAAAGCGATATCAATATCTTCATCTTTATAGTCAATGCTTATTTTTTCCTGTGCTTCTCCTATATCACCAGCAGCAGAAATAACAAGAACTCCTTTTTTAAAATTCAATTTAACTTTATTATTTCTTTCAGAGGTAAAAAGAGAGATTCTTTTTAAAGAAGTGAGAAAATCAGATGTGTTTATTTTAGATATTTTGGATTTTTTTATATCTGGAATTACTTTTTCATAATCAGGAAATTCTTCTGCTCCACTTATTAGTTGAGAAATTAAAAGTATAGTCCCGGTAATTTTTTTATTCTTATCTATCTCTTTAGAAAAAGATGTTTGAAAAGAAATATTTGTTTTGCCAATAGAAATTTCAACATCCTGGTCATTTAATATATTTATTAACTTTTTGATTAAACTATGTGGCAGCAACACTTTCATTTGTTTTTTAAATTCTTCTTGAAATAAAATATTGAAAAGAGAAAGTCTTCTTGTATCTGTTCCTACAAAATTTATATATTTTTCTTTTATATCAAGTAATCCTCCTTTAAATTGATGTCTTGGTTCTTCAGGGTCTATACAGAAAATAATTTTTTTTAATCCATCTTTTAATATTTCTCCTTTTATTTTAAAAGTTAAATCTGAAGAAAATTTCGGGAATTTAGGAAAATCCTCAGTTTCCATTTCAACAAAAGAATATTGTAAATTTTTCCCAGTAAGATTTACAAATTTTTCTTTACTTTCTATTTCAATTGTTTCTTCTTTAAATTGTTTTAAAAGAGAGATAAATTGTTTTCCAGGAATAACTACTTGTCCTTTTTCTTTTACTTCACATTCAATTGAAATCTTAACTGTATTTTCAAGGTCTGTTGTTATTAAAGTTAATGTATTGTCTTTTCCTTCTATAAAAATTCCTCCACAAATTGCCATTGATGGTTTTGAAGGTAAAACATCAGCAATATAATTTAACCCTATATTAAAAACATCACTATTAATATTTACTTTCATCTTTTCTCCTTTTTTTAACAATATTTAAAATAAAGCATGTGTAAAACTTTTAAATTTATATTTATCAAATACTTAAAGTGTGTAAAAATTGTGAATTTATTGTTCATTTAATTTTTCTTTCAAAAAATCAATAATATTTTTTAAATTTCTATCTTTTTCAATAAGTTGTTTTATTTTTTTATATGCATGCAAAACAGTTGTATGATCTTTTACCATAAATTCTAATGCAATTGAATTTAAAGAACTTTGTGTCATTTCTCTTCCCAAATACATACCTATCTGTCTGGGTAAAATAATATTTCTTACTCTTTTATCACTTTTAATTTCTTCTGGTGTTAAACCAAAATATTCACATACTACATCAACTATTTTCTTTAAATTTATAAACTTCTTTTCTTCTTTTTTTAAATTATATAATTTTTCAATATTTTCATCAATTAATGATTTATCAATAGACCTATTAAGAAGTGTATAATTTGCAACTAAACTATTTAAAACACCTTCTATTAATCTAATATTATCTTTAACTTTTTCTGCGAGATAAAATACAAGTTCATCATTTAAAAATATTTTTCTTAATTCACATTTCTTTTTTACAATAGCAACTCTTGTTTCTAAATCAGGAACTTGTAAATCCACAACAAGCCCCCATTCAAATCTTGAAACCAATCTTTTTTCAAGAAATTTTATTTCTTTTGGAGGTTTATCACTTGAAAGAACTATTTGTTTTCTATTGTTATAAAGAAAGTTAAAAGTATGAAAGAATTCTTCCTGTGTGCCTTCTTTTCCTGCAATAAAATGAATGTCGTCTATTAAAAGATAATCAAGATTTCTAAATTTGTTTCTAAAAATATGTGTTGTTTTGTTTTTTATGGCAGAAATAAACTCATTAACAAAATACTCGGCAGGAATATAGAATATTTTACTTTTGCTTTTCTCTCTTACATAATGTCCTATTGCTTGCATAAGATGGGTTTTACCAAGACCAACTCCTCCATAAAGAAAAAGAGGATTATAGGCAACCCCTGGTGTTTGAGAAACAGCAACAGAAGCAGCATGGGCAAGACGATTACATGGACCAACAACAAAATTTTCAAAAGTATATTCAGGATTTAAAGATAGTTCAAATAAAGAATTTTCTTTATTTTCATCATAATTAGCAGATGCATATGTTATTTCAATTTCGGGCAAAAACCCAAATACCTTTTGAAATTCTTCTTTTAAAATTTTTACAAAAGGGAAAAAAGACCTTTCAAAAGATGGATTTGGTATTTCTATTTTAACTATATTGTCATTTATATCAATAAGTTTAATTGGTTTTATACAAAGTTCAAAACTTCTAGGATTGTTTAAACTGGTTTCTATATTTTTAAGAACATTTTCCCACATTTGATAAAATTCTTTTTCCATTTTTTACACCTTTTTAACAAGTTTTTTAAACATTTTTCCCACAACAATGTTTATATTTTTTCCCACTTCCACAAGGACATGGTTGATTCCTTCCTATTTTCTGTTTTTGAAGAGGTATCTGCTCTTTTTTCCCTCCTTCTAATGTAGATGTTAGATGTTGTGTTGGCATATTGGATAAAATCGGCTCTGTCTGGTTTTCTTTTGCTGCTTTAAATTGTTCATATTCTGGATGCAAATATACCTTTTCTACCTCTCTAACACGAAGAGCAACCTTTTCTGTCAGTTGAACTTTAATTAAATTTCCAACAATTTCTTCCTTGATAGATTTTAGCATTTCATTGAAATACTGAAAAGATTCATGTTTATAAGAAATTAAAGGGTCTTTTTGAGCATATGCCCTTAAACTTATTCCTTCTTTTAGTTCATCCATCGCTCTTAAATGTGCTTTCCATCTGTTATCTATACTCTGTAAAAATATGAATCTTTGCAACTCTTTAAAAAATTCTCCGAGTTGTTTTTCCTTTTCTTCTAAAATGGAAAAAATAAATGACTTTATTCTTTCTCTTAAGGACTCCTTCCATAAAAAGAAATCTTTAATATTTTCAGAAAAATCAATCTCTAAATTTATATTAAACTTTGTTTTGAAATATTTAGTAAGTCCTTCTATGTTCCACATATATGGCTTGGTTTTCTCATCAAGAAATTCATCAAAAGCACTATCAATAATTTCCTCTACATATTCTTTAAGATACTCTTCTAAATTTCTGTTTTCAAGTATATCCTGTCTTAATGAATAAATAATATTTCTCTGTTCGTTTAAAACATTATCAAATTCAAGAAGATTTTTTCTTATTTCAAAATTCCTGCCCTCCACTTTTTTCTGTGCATTATTTATCATTTTTGTTATTAAAGGATGTGCAATTGGTTCTCCTTCTGGTAATTTGCTCATCAACATTTTTAATTTTTCTCCACCAAAAATTCTTAAAAGGTCGTCTTCAAGCGAAAGATAGAATTTAGAAGACCCTGGGTCTCCTTGTCTTCCTGCTCTTCCTTTTAATTGATTATCAATTCTTCTCGCTTCATATCTTTCGCTTCCTATAATATGTAAGCCACCAAGAGCAACAACTTTTTTATTGTCTTCTTCCCATGGTTTTTTATATTTTTCAAGAAGATTATTAAAAATCTCTTTAAATTCTTCTGGGCTTTTTTCTATTTCTTCTTTTATTTTCCCCCATTCTTCTTCAAATTGACCCCTTTCTTTTTCATATTCTTCTCTTGCGAGTGTTAATTCATCTGTATATTTTTTCTGAACTCTTTCATATTCCCTTATAAGTTTTTCGTAATCCTTTTCAACCTCCAGATACAAAGGAGAATTTTTCTCAAAGATTTCCTTTTCAATTACAGTGAAAGAATCTTCAAGCATTTTGTATAATTGGGGTTCTCTATTTTTACATTCTGAAATGATTTTTTCAATATCTTTTTCCTCTGAAACTTGATGGGCAACTTCTTCTATAAAATCAATATATCTTAATATTTTCTTCTTCTCTTTTTCTAAATTTTCTTTAGAAAGCACATCTGAATAGGTGTTTTCAAGGATTTTTACATATGAAATTATTGAATTTTTTAGTATGTCAAGCAAAGAAAGAAATCTTTTTTCTTCTTTCTCTTTTTCCAGAAATTCAAGCAATAAACTTCTATTTTCTTCTATCTCTTCTCTTGTTGTTATCCCAAAAATATTTTTTATTTGTTTTTTAAAATTTAAAAAATCTCTATAACTTTTTCCTGTAATTTCCTTTATTTCTTTTAATTTTTCCGGCTTGTCTTTAAACTGGATAGACATCTCTTGCAGTTTTAAATTATTTGTTTCATATATTGTTTTTAATTTTAAATATTTGGCCTCATATCTTCGGAATTGACCAGAAGAGTTTTTTTCAAATACCTCTTTTTCAAAGATATCTTTTGCTTCCTTTTCCTTCTGTGAAAGAATTTTTTCTTTTTCTATAATTTTTTCTTTTAGATTTTTTAAGTCAGGGCTAAATGTTTTTTCTATTTCTTCCAATCTCTTTTTATATTTTGTTTCAATTTCCGTAACCAAATCAATAAATTCTGCTTTTACATGTTTTTTGTCTCTCCTTCTCCTCCACAATTCCTTTACAGTTTCTTCTCTTGCAATAATTTCTGGATTTCCTCCAAGAATAATATCAACACCTCTACCCGCCATCTGTGTTGCTATTGTTACTGCTTTTGGTTTCCCTGCCTGTGCAATAATTGATGCCTCTGCTTCATGATTTTTCCCATGTAAAACCCTATGGGGAATGTTTTTTCTTTCAAGCATTTTGCTTAATTTTTCTGCTTTTTCTATTGAAATTGTTCCAACAAGAACAGGCCTGCCAAGATTGTAAAGTTCTTCTATTTCTTTTATAATGGCATTAAATTTTTCTTTTTCAGTTACATAAATTTCGTCATCATATTCTGTTCTTCTTAATGGTTTATTTGTTGGGATAACAATCACATCAAGTTTGTATATTTCTTTAAATTCAAGCGCCTCTGTTAATGCAGTTCCTGTCATTCCAGCAATTTTTTTATAAAGTTTAAAATAGTTTTGAAAAGTAATTGTAGCTAGTGTCTGATTTTCGCTTTCTATTCTTAATCCTTCTTTTGCTTCTATTGCTTGATGAAGTCCATCTGACCACCTTCTCCCAGGCATCAACCTACCTGTAAATTCATCAACTATTATTACCTGTCCATCTTTAACAACATATTCTTTATCTCTTTTGAAAAAACAATGCGCTTTTAAAGATTGATTTATATGATGTATAAGTTCAGTGTGAGTTCCATCATAAAGATTGCCAATATTTAAGAGTTTTTCACATTTTTTAATCCCTTCTTCTGTTAATGTCGCTGTCTGGTTTTCTTCATCTACAATAAAGTCCTTATCTCTAACAAGTTTTCTTACAAGACGGTCTACCTCGTAATATAAAGAAGGGCTTTCCTCACTCGGGCCTGAAATTATCAAAGGTGTTCTTGCCTCATCTATTAAAATAGAATCCACTTCGTCTATAATTGCATAATTTAATTTTCTCTGAACTTGGTCTTGGATTCTTACAGCCATATTATCTCTTAAATAGTCAAACCCAAATTCACTTCCTGTTCCATACGTAATATCACATAGATATGCTTCTTTTCTACTTACAGGTCTTAAATATAAAAATCTTGAATCAGGGGGTAGATATGAAGGGTCAAATTTATAAGCAATTGAAGTATATCTATCTTTTGTTTCCTTATAAGAAACAATACAGCCAACAGAAAGACCTAAATAATGATATATAGGGCCCATCCATTGTGTATCCCTTTTTGCAAGGTAATCATTAACAGTTACAAGATGGCAACCTTCTCCTTTCATTGCATTTAAAAACAAAGGACAAGTTGCAACAAGCGTTTTCCCTTCTCCTGTAGCCATTTCCGCTATTTTGCCTGAATGTAAAACAATGCCTCCTATTATCTGGACATCAAAATGCCTCATGTTTAAAGTTCTTTTTGCTGCCTCTCTTACAAGAGCAAATATGTCAACAAGGAAATTATCCAATGGTTCTCCTTCAGAAACAAGGGTTCTTATTTCTTCTACTTTTTTAAGCATTTGGTCTCTTGAAAGATTTTTAACCTCATCTTCTTTTTCATTTATCTTCTTTAATAATTCAATTAAATTGCTAAGAAAAAAGACCTTCTCTCTATTTAAAATATTACTTAAAATATTTTTTGTCCCAGGATTTAAAAGTTTTAATTTTGTAAGCAAATCCTTGTAATAGTCCATTGTTTTACCTTTCCTTTACGGATGGATATGTCAATTTTTCTATTGCCGGGGGGCAGAATCGAACTGCCCACGCCAGCCTTTTCAGGGCTGCGCTCTACCACTGAGCTACCCCGGCATCAACAAAAATAAAATACCAATTTGTAAAACTTTTGTCAAGTAAAATTAGTTACTAAAATTGAGAGGATTTAAAGATACTGGTTTTTGCCAAAGTTCGGGAAGGGAATATTTTTTATATATTTTGTTTCCCTTTTGTGTCTTATGTTAATTTTTATCCAGCCAGAATTTTACCTCTCTATAATGGATTTTTCTATCATTTCTCATCTTAATTTTTCCAGTAAAAGTATAATTCTTTTCAAATCTTGTTTTGCTATAAAGAAAAACTTGCTTCTTTTTACAGAATAAGAAAGACCTTCCAGACCAATTGAAAGTAGAGAATTTTTGAGATTAAAGTGGCGAAGTTGACTTGGCTAATATTTTTTGAAGTTTTAATATTTCGCAATAAAAGCGATGATTTCAAGGTCTTCTTTTGTAATGTTTTTTACTGAGTGAGATTGCCCGTTTCCAGTCAAAATAGCATCTCCTTCTTCAACAACGCTTTCATTATTACCATCAAATAAAATGCCTCTTCCCTTTAATATTATAAAAACTTCATCTTCATCCAGATGCTCATGTAGGCCAATTGAACATCCTGAAGGAATAGTTAATTTTGCACATAATCTCACATTTGCTTTAAATTCATCTTTTTTAAAATAATGTAAAATTTTTATTACTCCTTGGCCATTTCTCATTTTTTCTCTTTCTTCTATCTCCATTTCATTTTTTCTTTTTATCATAACGCCCCCTTTTAGAATTTAATAATTAAAAAATAAATTTATACCACATAAAATAAGATTTCAATTTTTTATTGATTTGAAAAGATATAATTTTTCCCATTCGTTATAAAAAATTTCTGCTATTTTTTTATTTTCAATAAGACAGACAAGTTCAAAATTTTCTTTTGCCTGTTTTGTTGGATTGAAGGAACCAGTTATTACTTTTTTCCCATCAATTATAAAAAATTTATCGTGGAGAAGCCCAGCCATACAGCTTTTTCTCACTTCACATCCAAAAGATGTAAGATATGGAAAAACTGAATGATAAATATTGTAACTCTCAAGTATGCCTAAAATTTTAATTTTCTCCTTTCTTTTTTCTACAAGATAGTCAGCAATTTTTTTATTTGAAAATGTATATGTTGCAAAATTGATTGACGATTTTGAATTTTTTAATTCCCTTAATATCAAATCCTCACAATCATTTTCAGGAGAAAACCATATTTCAATATTTCTGTTTTTAAATGTTTCTGTATATCTGTAATTATTCCAATATGAGTCAAATTTTTTTAAGAAGTATTTAGCAATATTTTTGTCATTTATTATGACTAAATTATTATGGTTTTTATAGAAATTGCTTTTTGTTAAATTTGCAGAGGTTATTATAACTATATTTTCATCAACTATTATAAATTTTGCATGAAATAAATTTTTGCTTTCAATTTTTTTAATTTTAAAATCCGGTAAATTTCCATATTCGCAAATGATTTTTAAATCAATATTTTTGTTTTTCAGAAAATTAAGGAAATCAGAACTAATTGAAAAAGTTGAAATATAGATTGATTTTTTTGCACTTTGTAAAAGATTTATAAATTCATCATAAGTTTTTTTGTTAGGTGTAAAAAGAACATTAATTTCACAAAAAACAAAAGAAATACAACAGAAAAATACAAACAACTTTTTCATTTATTTAAAATATAAAGGCGGACCATATAAAAGGGCCCGCCTTTATAAATTCAAAATCATTTAACGGCTTTTTTCAATTCACTGCCTGCTCTGAATACCGGAACTTTCTTCTTTGGTATCTTTATTTCTTCGCCTGTGCGAGGATTTCTTCCTTTTCTGGCTTTTCTTTCAGCAACCTTAAATGTTCCAAATCCAACCAATGTAACTGTATCTCCCTTTTTGAGAGCACCTTTTATTGCGTCTAAAACTGCATCAACTGCTGCGGCTGCTTCTTTTTTTGTGGAAACAACTTTAGCTACTGCTTCAATTAAATCTGCTTTATTCATACTTTCTCACCTCCTTTCTTTCGTTTTTTATTGAATTTACAATATATTTTAAAATTTGTCAAGAGAAATTTTTTATCTGGCAAAAGTTTTCACATTTTTCCCTTTTTAAACTATTCTTCATCTTCACTTTTTATAAGAAAAATAATATCTATTAATCTTGTTGCGCTTTTTTCCATATCAAGTATAAAATTATTTACACGAGTAACAAAATAATTGTAAGCAAGGTAAGCAGGAATTGCTACTACAAGCCCTCCAACAGTAGTTACAAGGGCTTCCCATATTCCTCTTGCAAGTTCTCCTGGATGAACAAGCCCCTCTTTCATTTCTATTACCATAAATGCTTTTATCATTCCAGTAACTGTTCCGAGAAGTCCTAAAAGTGGAGCAACTGTTGCTATTGTTGCAAGAATTCCAAGATACTTTTCAAGTTCTGGAATTTGATGATTTGCTGTATCATTTATTGTTTCTTTTATTTCATCTCTTGTTCTATCAAGTTTTACAAGACCTGATTTTATTATATTGGGAACTGGCTTATTATGTTTATCACATTTTTCAATAGCATCTTTTATTTTTCTTTTTTTTAAAAGTTCTTCTATCTCTTTTATAAATTTTTCACTATCAATTTGAGCGTTTTTTGTATAAATCAATCTTTCAATAATTATTGCCAATGTGAGGATTCCACATATAAGGATGGGTATCATTATATACCCACCCTTCATTATAAGCGTCCACAAACCCATTTTTTACCTTTGTATTTTTAAAATAAGATATCATTAAAATTAAAAGATAGCAATTTTTTTTAAAAGTGGTAAAATTATAAAAAAGGAGAAAAAAAATGAACAAAGATTTCAAAAAAGAGGATATTTTAAAAACTTGCAAAGAAAAAGAGGTAAAGTTTATAAGATTGTTTTTTTCAGATATAACAGGACAGATGAAAGGTTTTTCAATCGCTGTTGATGAACTTGAAAGAGCACTTGAGGATGGTATGGGTTTTGATGGTTCTTCAATAAAAGGGTTTGCAAGGATTGATGAATCAGATATGGTTGCTTTACCCGATCCATCTACATTCGTTATTCTACCCTATATAAAAGAAAATAAAGAAGCGGCGATGATATGTGATATTTTAAATCCAGATAGAACACCATATGAAGGAGATTCTAGATATATTTTGAAAAAAAATCTGGAATATTTAAAAGAAAAAGGGTTCACATTTTATGTGGGTCCTGAACTTGAATTTTTTATATTTAAGAATGATAAGACAACAGAAATACTTGATGAAGGTGGATATTTTGATGTAACAACACTTGATGCTGGGAATGAAGTAAGAAGAGAAATAATTTTAACACTTGAAGAAATGGGGATTAAAGTTGAGTATTCTCATCATGAAGTAGCCCCAAGTCAGCATGAGATTGATTTAAGATATACAGATGCTTTAACAATGGCAGATATAGTTATGTTTTATAGAATGATAGCAAAAGAAATTGCGGTTCAACATGGAGTATATTTGACATTTATGCCAAAGCCGATATATGGAGTAAATGGAAGTGGAATGCATACTCATCAATCATTATTTCTCGGAGAAAAAAATGCTTTTTTTGATGCCAATGATGAATATTATTTAAGTGATATTGCAAAGAAATATATTGCAGGTCTTTTAAAACATTCAAAAGAAATAACTTTTATATGCAATCAATGGGTAAATTCATATAAGCGACTTGTTCCTGGATATGAAGCACCTGTTTATATATGCTGGGCAAGAAGAAATAGAAGTACTTTAATAAGAGTTCCAATGTATAGACCCGGCAAAGAACAATCAACAAGAATAGAATTTCGTTCACCTGACCCTGCATGTAATCCTTATCTTGCTTTCGCGTGTATGGTTAGGGCAGGAATTAAAGGTATTGAAGAAAATTATAAATTACCTAAACCGCTTGAAATGGATGTTTACCATTTAACAGAAGAAGATAGAAAAAAATTAAAACTTGATGTTTTACCAGGAAGTTTAATAGAAGCGATAGAAATAGCAGAAAAAAGTAAACTTTTGAGAGAGATACTGGGAGAGCATATATATACAAATTTAATTACTGCAAAAAAAATTGAATGGGATGAATATAGAAAAAGAGTCCATGAGTATGAAATAGAAAAATATCTTCCCATTTTGTAAAAAGGGTAAATGAATAAATTTTTAGGTTTATTCTTTTGTCTTTTGATTTTTTTTGGGTGTAGCAAAGAGAAAAAAGAAGAGTTAACCCCTTTAAATGCACCAAAGAAATATTTTGAAACCATTGATAGAGCAAAGAAAAAAGCAGAAGGGATGGATGAAGTTTTATATCTAAAAAATAAAATAGTTACTTTTCAAATTCAAGAAGGAAGAAATCCAAATTCACTTGAAGAACTTGTTGAAAAAGGATATATAGAAAAATTACCAACCCCACCAAAAGGAATGAATTTTGTGTATGACCCTAAAACAGGAGCTGTGAGCATTAAATAGGAGGCAAATATGGATTTCTATGAAGTAATCAGGACAAGAAGAAGCGTAAGGGAATATAAAAAAGACCAAATTCCAGAGGAAGTTTTAAAGAAAGTTTTAGATTCAGCGAGAATTGCACCAAGTGGAAGTAATAGACAGCCATGGAAATTTATACTTATTAAGGATACAGAGAGAAAAAAGAAAATGGTGGAATTATGTGAAGGACAAGAGTTTGTTGCCCAGGCACCTGTTTTAATTGTTGCTTGTGGAAAGAATATTCATTACAATAGAGGCAAATGGATGGGTGATTATAGTATGATTGTAGATGTCGCAATTGCAGTTGACCATCTTACTCTTTCTGCAAGAGCAGAAGGTCTTGGAACTTGCTGGATAGGTTCATTTGATAATGAGGGGATAAAAAAATTTCTTAATATTCCAGAAGATGTAAATGTTGTTGCTTTAACTCCTCTGGGGTATCCCAAAGACCCTAATGTGTTTAAAGAGACAAAGAATAGGAAAAAACTTGAAGAGATAATATGTTATGAGACATGGAAATAACAAAAAATTGAATTTGGAAAAAATTAGGAAAGGTATTATTTTGTTCATACTTTTCTCTTTATTTATAGTAGTTTCAGGAGTTTTCATAAAAACATTTCTGATAAAAAGGATAAACTCAATAGAGAAAGTATCTCTTAGAAATGTTTGTTTTTCTCTATCAGGAATAAATTTAAAAAACATTACATATAAAACCAGCAAATTTTCTGTTAATATAAATAATTTCAAAATAAAACCATTTATTATACAAAAAGCTTTTGCTTTTCAAGGTCCTGGGCAGATAATTTCAGAAAAAGAAAAGAAAAAGGTAGAAATTCAAGGGAAAATGAAAGGGGATATAAAAAGAGGGAATTTAAATATAACAGGAACAGATGTAAATGTTGAAAATACAGGCAGTTTAAGATTTTATGGAATAATTGAAAACTGGGGGAAAGGAAAATTTGAAGGAACAATTGAATTAGATGGGATTAAAATTAAAGAAATTTTAGAATTAATAGAGTTTAAAATACCATTTGATGGTAATGTATATGGAAAAATTTTTATTGAAAAAGAGAAAGAGAATATTAAAGATATAAAATTTAATTTAGAAGTTAAAGATTTTTCAGGAGGCGAAAAAGATTTATTTAACCTTGTTTTGAAAGGGATATATATTCCAGACCAACATATCTGGATAATAGAAGAAGGGGTATTAAAAAATGAAAAAGGAGAGAAACTTGTTTTTACAGGGTTTCTTTCAGAGAAAGAAATTGAGTTCTCTTTTAATACAAAAGAATTTTCTTTAGATGAATTTTTAAAACTTCTTCCTGATGAAATAAAGAAGAAATATAATATTAAGATTGAAACATCAAAAATTAAATTAGACAAATTTAATTTAAATATCTCAAAAAAAAAATTTCTTTTTCTGGAAATTTATTGCTTGAAACAAAATTTATTAGAATTAAAAATTTGGAATTTAAAAACTTAAAGTTAAAACTCCCTGAAAATAATTTCTTTTGTGAAAATTTAAAACTTTATAATCTAAATTTTGAGAATATATTGTGTAATTTCACAGATGACCTTCAAGGGCAAATTAAATTTAATTTTTATGAAGGGAAAGGTATTATTGATGTTAAAATATCGGATTTTTCTAAATTTAATGGATATTTTTTAATTGAAACGATTGATATAAATAAACTTTCTAGTTCTTTTGAAAAAAATATAGTAATAACTGGCTTTATAAATTTAAACGGGAATTTTAATATTGAGAAAGACAAATTTGAATTTGAAACTTCTTTTAATTCTGTTCCAAAAAGAGGAATAAAACAATATATGAATTTTGGAGCGGTTGAAGTGATTGCGTCTTTAAGTGGAGGTAGCGTTATAAAACAGTTCGGCACATCTAACTTTTATTACAAAACTATAGCAGGAAGAATATCCCTTAAAGATAACTATCTAACAATAGAAGGTCTTGCAGGAGAAAAAGGAGATAATCAATATCTTATTATAAAACCAATTTTATTCCCAGGAATAAATATATTGATAGATAAAAAGAATAATACCATAAAATTTGATGAGTTTATTAACAGAGTTAATCTTGCAATAGAAAGAATTAAACAAAGATGATTTATGAATATTTAATTTCGTCAGGTATTTTTGCAATTTGTGGAGGTCTTCTTTTAAATTCTGTCTTTTTAATTTTTTCAATTACTTTATAAACTGTCTCTTCTTTTATTTCTTTAACCTGGGTTGATATTTCTTCAGGTTTCATATTTTTTTCTAAATAATAATGGAGTATAATGTCTGCTTCTTCATATGTAAAACCTAGCTCCTCTTCATCTGTTTGTTTTTCCCATAATTCTGCACTTGGTTTTTTATTTAATATTTCACTTGGGACTCCAAGAAATTCAGCAAGTTGATAAACTTCTGTTTTGAAGAGGTCTCCAAGTGGATTTATAAGCCAGGCAAGGTCTCCAAAAAGAGTGCCATAACCAAGATATATTTCACTCTTATTACTTGAACCAACCACAATTCCATTAAAATGGACTGATAAATCATAAAGAATACTCATTCTTTCTCTTGCAATTTTATTCCCTATTCTCTTTTTATCTGCTTGAGGGAAATTTTTGTAATAATAATTTATTTGAGGTGTAATATTAAATCTTAAATATCTTATCCCAAGGGTTCTTCCTACCAAATATGCATGGTCAACAGAAATTTTAGGTGTATTTTTATGTGGCAGAATTATTCCATAAGTATTTGATTTGCCAAAAGCAAGTTTACATAAATATCCGACAACAGTTGAATCAAGCCCCCCAGACATTCCAAATATTGCATTATTAAAATTGGCCTTTTTAAATTCATCTCTCAAAAATTCAACAAGAAAATCTCTCACTCTTCCCGAATTTATTTTGAGAACTTTCATTGTCCCTCCTGTTTTCTTGTTCTGAATAATTATGCATTTTCAAAAGGTGTATTAGCCCCAACGGGATTTGAACCCGTATCTGATGGCTGAGAACCACCTATCCTTACCATTAGACGATGGGGCCTTTAATATATGATATAATACTTCAAAATGGTTGAAATGTCAATATATAATGAGATTTGTGGTGTTATACATGTACATTTTCCTTTAAAAAAAGGAAAATATTATATACCTTTTATTGCTAATGAGGGGAAAAAAGCAGGTCTTGACTTTGTGATTCTTACTTCACATACTCCTAAAAAAAAATGGAAATACAGAGATTTGTTTAAATTTGAAGGATACTATGACGATCTTCTTATCATTAAAGGAGAGGAAATTGATGAAAGAAAAAAGAACCATCTTATAATTATTGGTGAAAAGAAATGGACTAATGAAACAATTGAAAGAATTTTAAAAAGAGAAGATTTGGTAAAATTGGTTGCTCATCCATATGGTAAACATCGCCTTTTTTTTGTAAAAAAAAATTACAGTTGGAAAAGATGGAAAGAGAATTTTGATGGAATTGAAGTTTGGTCTTTGCTTTTTCAATGGGCCGATAAAACAAGGATTTATAATGTTCCTGTAAGATATTTAAAGTTCCCCTATAATGTTGATGTTCCTGAAAAAATAATTTTAGAGAAATGGGACAAACTGAATTCAGAAAGAAAGGTAATTGGTTTTGCTGGTCTTGATATTCATTCGCTCCCATTTTATTTTAGAGTTTTTGATTTTAGGAGAAGTTTTAGATATAAAAATGTTTTTAAGACATTAAGAAATCACATTTATCTTAAAGAAAAACTTACAGGTGATTTTCAAATAGATAAAGAAAAAGTATTGAATGCAATAAGAAACGGAAATCTTTTTTTTGCGAATGATTTTTTAAATGATAGTTGTGGTTTTTACTTTGGAGAAAAATATGGTAAATATTTATCTGGTGAAGAAGGTAAAATTGGTGATATAATATTAATAAGAAATCCTGTTTCTGCTAAAACAAAATTGTTAAGAAATGGTAGAGTGATTGAAGAAGGAACAATTAAAGAGAAAGAAATTAAAATTGAGAAAGAAGGGAATTATAGAGTTGAGGTTTACTGGAATGATAAAAATTGGATATTTTCAAATTATATTTACATAAAAGGAGAAAAAAATGGGGAAGAAAAAATATAAAGATGTGGTATGCAGAAAATATCTTACCAAGGAAACCAAAAATTTAGTTGAAAAGGATGGCAAAAAGTATTATTTCTGCAGTTTATCTTGTAAAGAAAAATTTGAAAAAGACCCTGAAAAATATATTAAATTGGTAGGTTAAATAAAGTGAAAATACCAGAACTTATAGCGTTAGACACTGAAACAACAGGACTTGACCCAGAAACCGATAGAATATGTGAAATTGCACTTTTAAAAATTAGGGATGAAAAAATTGTAGAGAAATTTACAACATTAATAAATCCTGAAATAGAAATACCAGAAAGTGTTTCTTTAATAAGTGGAATATTTGATGAAGATGTTAAAAAGGCACCTTTATTTAAGGAAATAGTAAATAAAATAAATGATATTATTAATGGGAAAATTATTTTGTGCCATAATGCAAATTTTGATATACCATTTCTGAAAAAAGAATTTGAAAGATGTAAAATAAAATTTCCCAAAATTAAAATTATAGATACTTACTTAATCGCAAAAAATTTTTTTTGTTTTGAGAAAAACTCTTTAAGTTATCTCTCTAATTTTTTTCACATTAAAAGAGTTTCTGAACATAGAGCAGAAGATGATGCTAAAGCGACTTTTGAAATTTTTAAAATATTATATGAAGAAATGGAAAAAAAATATTCTGCTGAGGACATCTTACAAAAAATAAATTTTGATATAAATAAAATTGAAGATAAAATGAATATAAATACAAAGGTTGCAAAATTAATTGAAGAGGGAAAAGAGGTAGTAATAATATATATGAGCAATACTATAGATGTTAAAAAAAAGAGCAAGATAACCGAAAGAAAAATTCTTCCTATTGAAATAATAGAAGAAAATGGAGTAAAATATTTAAAAGCATTTTGTTATTTGAGAAAAGAAGAAAGAAAATTTAGATTTGACAGAATATTAAATATAGTAGAAAATGATGTAAAAGAATAATGAAGGAGGGTTTTAGAGAAGGAAATACGAATTTAAAAGAAGGATTAATGTAGGACTGTATAATCCAGCCGAATTAATCCAAAAAATACTCCCAGAGTTTAAAAATTATTTTAAATTTTCTGGGATAAGAAAGGAGGGATGAAAGAGTGGCAAAAGAAAAAGGCAGAGTGAAGTGGTTTAACAACAAAAAGGGATTTGGCTTCATAGAAAGAGAAAATGGAGAAGATGTATTTGTCCATTACAGTTCAATTGTAGGCCAGGGTTATAAAACTCTAAATGAAGGCGATGCAGTTGAATTTGAAATTGTAAAGAGAGAAAAAGGTCTTCAGGCAGTTAATGTTGTAAAAATATAATTTTATAAACATTAAATGTTGAAGAAAAAAATTATACTGTATCTTCTCCTAACATTATGGGCGATAGGGGAAACTGATAAAGATTATTTGAAACTTGCAATTACCTCTTCAGAAAAAGGTTTTTACGAGTTGTCAAATAAGTATCTTGAAGAGTATATTGCGAAAAAAGAAGAGAATTTTCTTGATTTGGTTTATCTAATATATGGTTATAATCTTTTCAATCTTGAAAAATACCCTTCCGCAATAGAAAAACTTGAAATAGTAATTAAAAGGTTTCCCCTATCTCCATATCTTAAAAATGCATATCTCTATTTAATTCCTTCCTATTTAAAAATTAATAATTTAGAAAATTCTTTAACCTATTATAGGGAATACAAAAATAAATTTGGGAAAGAAGCAAATTTAGAAAAACAGATTGGAAAAACTATACTTGAAAGAGGTATTTATTTTTTTAAAAACAAAAACTTTATAGATGCAAAAAATAATTTCAACATAATTATAAGAGAATTTGAAGACGTTGACTTACTTGTTTGGTCAAATTACTATCTTGGGCTTATTGAATTTGAAATAAGTGATTTCAAAAAAGCAATAGAATATTTTCAGAAAGTTATTGAAAGTGGTAAAGGGGATATGGTATCTGATGGAAAACTTAAAATAGGGGATTGTTATTTTAATCTTGGAGATTATGAAAAAGCAGAAATTTATTATCAAGAACTTTTGAAAGAAGATAACATTTTTTCAGAATGGGCAAAATTTCAGATTTCTATTATTGAAAAAAGAAAAGGAAATCTTGAAAAAGCAAAAGGGATTTTAAAAAATGTAAAATATTTTGGCGATGATGAACTTAAATTTAATGTTTTAAATGAACTTTCTGGTATATATATTTTACTTGAGGACTGGAAAGAAGCAGAGAATATATTGAATGAAATCTTGAATACCTTTCCTCAAAGAAAAGAAATTCCAGAAATATATTTTAAACTTGGGGTTGTTAATTTTAATAAGAAAAATTTTGATAATGCTATTAAATTTTTTAAAGCATCTATATCTCTTTCAAAGGGAAATACAACAATTGAGAAATCCCTTTTCTTTCTTGGATATCTTTACTATATAAAAAATGATTTTAATAAATCTTTTGAATCCTGGGAAAATTTAAAAACTTCTTATCCTGAAAGTTCATTTATTCCGATGACTTTATTTTTAAAAGGGAAAAAATTTTATGAAGATAAAAAATTTGAACAGGCAGAAAATCTTTTTAAAGAGGTCATTGAAAAAGAAACAGTTTACTATGAAGATGCTTGCTTTTATTTAATAGACATTTTAATAAAAAGAAAAAAATTAGAAGAAGGAGAATTTTATGCGATGAAACTTGTTGAAAAGAAAAAAGATAGTAAAAATGAATTTTTACTTGGGAAAATATTTTATCTTAAAGGAGAATATGAAAA
Organism: Candidatus Omnitrophota bacterium; assembly: GCA_023818745.1. GTDB lineage: Bacteria > Ratteibacteria > UBA8468 > B48-G9 > JAFGKM01 > JAMWDI01. Next base: position 19,435 of record JAMWBY010000002.1, on the reverse strand, counting down.
AGCAGAACAAATATTTAACAATTTAAAAACAGAAAATCCGTCTATTAAAGCAGAAATGTCTTTTTATCTCGGAGATATATATAAAAAAAAGGGAAATATTGAAAAAGCAAAAGAAAAGTTTATTGAAGTTATAAGTTTATATCCACAATTTAAAGAATGGAAAGAACTTTCAGAAAAATCATTGAAACAACTCGGGAAATAAGATTTTTTTTGTTTTCTGTTTTTTGTTTTGCAACTTTATTAAGTTTTTGTCAGGATATAAATTTATTTGAAGAAATTGAAGGTAAGGACTTAAGCGAGAAAAAGACAATAATATTTAATATTTTCCCTGTTTTCCCTGAAGAAAAAATAATTCCTCAACTGCCTAAAATTGAACTAAAAGAAGAAAAACAAGAAATCCCACCTTTATCAGAAAAAAAACACAAAGAAGAAATTGTTGAAGAAAAAGAAGAAAAAAAGTTGTTTTTGAATTTTAAAATTGGGAATTTTAGAACAAAAAGTATGGATATGAATTATATTGATAAAAAAATATATTTAGACATATCTTTCTACACTGAAAATTATAGAGAAAATAGTGAAAATAAATATTACAAGATGGGTTTTGGTTTTAAGGATAACAGGAACTATTTTAATTTTGGTATATCTATTGGAACTACTGAACTACCGGGTCCTATATTTTTACCTTTTAATATAGAAAGGGAATGGTTTTCTGTAAACTGGAATTATTCTAGAGAATTTAAAAACTTTTTATTCAGTATTTCTCATAAATATTATTTTATTGAAGAAGAAAAGACAAATTTTCTTGATTTAAACATAGAAAAAGATTTTGAAAATTTTAAATTAAAGACAGGTATTGACGCACAGATTTTTCAAAATAATCATAATATTTGTGGTTTTTCTCAGGACTTTATTTTTGAGGATGAAAAATTTTTAGCAAAAATTGGATTAAAATTTTATAATGAAAGGGACTTAAAAATTTTACCTGAAATAATTTATAAACTTAATGATAATTTTTCTATCTTTTTGAATTCTTATTACAGAAATCCAGATTTATGGAAAGAAGTAATTATGGACAACTGGAAAGAAATAAAGGAGGCAAAGTTGTCTCCAGAAGAAATTTATAAAGGAGGGATAAAGATTGAATTTAAAGATACATCTTTTGAAATTTCGCATTCTTATAACGATATATATGTGTGGGAAGATAGTGATTTAAATGGTTTATATCAGCCATATAAGACAAATTTTTGGAAGACATCTTTCCTTTTTAATTCAATCTTACCAGTAACAGATAAAATTAGTATATTTTTCAACTTTCAAAAGGATATTTTTGATAGAGAAATTATTTACTTACCAGAAGAAAAGTTTGAAAGTGGAATTGAATTTAAAAATAAAAATTTTCTATTTAAACTTTTTAATTCATATAAAGGCGAAAGAAAATTTTCTTCAAAAATGATAGATGGTTTTTCTCTGCTTAATTTTGAAGTAAGTTATAAAAATAAATTTGAGATAGGTGCTGGAATTTATAATCTTTTAAATAAAGAGTATGAAATCGTTCCTGATTATCCGGGAGAAAAAAGAAAGTTTCTGTTCTGGATAAAATTTTAAAAATTTTTTATTTTAATTCTTTTTGATTTCTTTTTTATGTGCTTTTTTGTCGGTATATATCCAATATCTCCATTACCATATCCAAATAGAAATAAATCTCCATATTTCTTTCTTAATTTTAAGCCAATCTCACAGAATACCTCTCCAGGTAATCCTGCCAGTTTTTTATAAATTTTCCCCAGTTTTTATCTTTTCTTTTTTTATTTATTCCAAGTGTTACAGGATGCTAGGCATAATTTGTAATATATATTTTTTCGTTTCCATTTTTTAAAATAATTATTCCAAGATTTAAATCAAGTGGCTCAAGTTTATTATTCACTCTATTATATCTTATCGGTTCTCCATACAAAATCACAATGAAATATAAACTAAAATTTCTTATCTTGGAACTTTAAATATAATTCAATTGTTTTAAAATAATACCGAAATGGAAATACAATCTGTATGGTGGGATGGATATCATAAAGATATAATTAGACACAAAGATATATTTTTTATAACATTTAGACATGCAACAAAACATGCAGTTGAAGGCAAGAGCGAAATCTATGTTATTGGTTCAAAAGGCCTAAAAGATGGGATTTAATAAAAAAATTTCATGGCCTTCCTGACAGTAGAGACCTTAAATTTTTTAAATTTAAAGATATTGTTAGTGCTCGTTTTGAAATTGATTTATATTTATATAAGTTATTCTGAAGATGGAATAAATTTTAAAGAAATCTCTCAAATAGTTAAAGGTGAATATGCAAATTAAGGTGACTTATTTTTGAAGGGGATGGTTTATATTACGCAATAATAAGAAGATCACATTTTCTACTACCTGTTTTGCAAATTCCAGACCACCTTGTAAAGAATGGGGCAGATATGTTTTAAACTATATTGTTTCACATATTTTTAAATTTAAAAATGAAATTTATATTGCAGGAAGAGTTTACATTAAAGATAGAGTTTTACTTTCTCAATTAATAGAATGGCATGAAACAAAAACAGGGATATTAAAGGATTATACTTAGAAATAAATTTTTGGATATTTTTTAAAAGTGATAAAATATCTTATATGAAAAGAAAAGCAAGTTTAAAAAGGAAAACAAAAGAAACAGATATTGAAATAGAAATTAATCTTGATGGGAAGGGAAATTATAATATTGAGACACCTGTTGGGTTTTTAAATCATATGCTGGAACTATTCAGTAAATTTGCAAAGTTTGATTTAAAAATAAAGGCAAAGGGAGATATAGAGGTAGATACACATCATACTGTTGAAGATATAGGAATATGTTTAGGTTCTGTAATTAATAAGGCACTTTTAGATAAAAAAGGGATTAAAAGATTTGGGTTTTCTTCTGCTCCTATGGATGAAGTTTTAGTTAATGTTTCTCTTGATATTTCAGGTAGACCTTTTCTTGTTTTTAATGTTCCTATCATAAAAGGAAGGGAAGGGAGTTTTGAAATTGAAGATGCAAGAGAGTTTTTAAGGGGTTTTGTAAATCATTTAGGACTTACTTTGCACATAAATCTTGTTTATGGAGAAAATTTACATCATGTATTGGAAGCAGTTTTCAAAGGTCTTGGACTTGCTTTAAAAGAAGCAGTAAAAATAGAAGGGAAAAAACTACCATCTACAAAAGGTAAAATTGATTGAAAAATTAAAAAATGGAAAAGAAAGATTTACCAAATCCAAGAATAGCGGCTTTGCTTTCTTTTGTTTTTAATGGACTTGGTCAGATTTATAATGGAGAGATAAAAAAAGGACTTACTTTAATTTTCCTTTCGGGTGTTTCTCTTTTAATTTTAATAATTGGTGCCATTTTTATTTTTTATTTTTTAAAAGCGCTTGTTTCAATAGGTTTTTTAATATGGGGGGTGTGTCTATTTTTCTTTGGGTTGATAGGAATTATAATAATTGGAATTTATAGTATTTCAGATGCTTATAACAAAGCAAAGAAGATATGCGAAGGCAATGACACAACTTCTTAATAAATTTCTTGATTATCTTGAGAATCAAAAAAATTATTCAAAACATACCCTAAAAAGTTACAAAAAAGATATACTTCAATTTATAGAATTTTTAAAAAGAAAAAAAATTAAGAACTTTGAAGAAGTTGAATATGAAGATTTTATAGAATTTTTAGGCGATTTAAAAAAAACTGGCTTTAAAGAAAAAACAATTGGAAGGAAAGTCGCTTCATTAAAATCGTTTTACAAATTTCTTTCTTCAAGAAAATATATTACAAGAAATCCAGCCCTTTTAATTCAATCACCAAAAGTACCTGAAAATCTACCAAATTTTTTAACATATAATGAGGTTTTAAAAATTCTCCAAATACCACTTCAGAATAAATGGCAATTTTTAAGGGATAAAGCAATTATTGAACTTTTATATTCAACAGGGATAAGAGTAGGAGAACTTGCGAATTTAAAAATAAAAGATATTAATTTTTTAGATGAGGTTATAAAAGTTAAAGGGAAGGGGAAAAAAGAAAGAATTATTCCTGTTGGAAGGGTAGCACTTAATTGTCTTATTGAATATATTGAAAAAAGACCGAATAAAAAGGAAGAATTTTTATTTTTGAATAAATATGGTAAACGACTTACTGAAAGAAGCATTGAAAGAATTATAAAAAAATATGCAATTATTGCAGGTATTAATAAAAAAGTTACTCCTCATACATTAAGACATACATTCGCAACTCATTTGCTTGATAGAGGTGCTGATTTAAGGATGGTTCAGGAATTGCTTGGGCATGAGAGAATAACAACTACTCAAATTTATACTCATTTAACAGTGGAAAAACTTAAAGAACTTTATGATAAATTTCATCCAAGAAGTAAATAATATTTTAAAAAAGGAGAAATTATGGAAAAAAGAAAGATGGAATTAGAGGATATAGATAGAATTGTAGAAATTACTCGGATTGCTTGGGATGGAGTAACAATGCACAAATTATTGGAAGACAGCCATGGAGTCATAGGAGATAAAAGATGGTATGAAAGAAAAATAGAAGAAGTTGTAAATTTCTGTAAAAATAATCCTTCAAATGTTATAGTTGCAATTGAAGAGGGAAAAGTAGTTGGTTGTGCAACTTATATCATAAACTATAATGATAAAATTGGGATTGTAGAAAATAATGCTGTAGATGTTGCTTATCAGGTTAGGGGAATAAAAACAGCAATGAATAAGTGGATAATAGATTTCTTTTGTAAGGAAAAATTAAAAATAGCCATGGTATCCACTCTTGCCAATGATATACCTGCTAAGAAGGTCTACGAAAAAAACGGCTTTAAGGAGATAGCCCATACTATCCACTATACTTTAGCTTTGGAGAAAAAGTGTTAAAAGTTAAATCTTTTTTAATGTCTTTTTTCTTGATATTAAAATTTGTTCTATTAAACTACCTATATTCATACTAACCCAGTAAAGTAATAACCCAGAAGGGAAATTGTATAGAATAAATAAAAACATTAGAGGCATAAGAACAGTTAGTGATTTTTGGCTTGGGTCTGTAGTTGGAGTAAGTTTTTGTTGAAAATATGAACTTATTGTCATTAAAATAGGTAATATGTTCACAGGGAATTGGCCAATTTTAAAAACTGTATCAGGCATTGAAAGGTCTTTTATCCATAAAATAAAATGTGCCCCTCTTAAAAATATAGAGTTTCTTAAAGCGAGGAAAAAACCAATAAAAATTGGGATTTGAATAATTGTTGGAAGGCATCCAGCAAAAGGATTAATATTATATTCTTTATAAATATTCATAAGTTCTTTTTGAAGTTGCTGTGGATTATCTTTATATTTTTTTTGCATATCCTGTAAATATGGTCTTAATTTTTGAAGTTGGTTCATTGATTTTAAACTTTTCTTTGTTAAAGGGAAGAATAAAATTTTTATTATAAAAGTTAAAATTATTATTGCCCATCCCCAGTTAGGAACAAGGTTATGTATTACATTTAAAACAGAAAAAAGAAATCTTCCTATTGTGACAAAAAAACCCCTCCCAAAAATGTCTTCTTTAATATAATTTCTTGCAACAAAATAATCAGAAGGACCTGCATAAAATTTAAAGGTAATTGTTTTTTCTTCCCCTTCTTTTAATATAAAATCATCATTTGAAAGTTTTATATTTATATAACCATCTTCGGGATAAACGGAAACTATGGACTTTTCAGGAAGATATACAAAAATTAAAGAGTATTTTAAGTTTAAACCAACCCATCTACAATTTTTGTATATTTTTTCTTCTTTTATTCTGTGAGGGTCTAAAAATACAGGTAATTTGTTTATACTCAATATTATTTTCGGGGGAATGTATTCTCTCTGAGAACTTAAATTTTTCATATCAATCTTCATAATATTCAAAGTATACTTATCAAATTTTCTATCCTTTTGTTTATTCTTTATTTTTTCAGTGTATAAAAAAATATAGTCTTTAGATGGAATTACATATTCTTTTGATAAACTTACACCTTGAAATTCTTTCGTAAGAATAACAGAATCCTTTTTTATTTCTAATTTAAATTCTTGATTATCAATAAATTCCTCATTTAAGAAAAATACATTTTTTTCGTTTAATGGAAAAAATTTCTCATTTTTTCTCAAAAATTTTTTAAGGCCTATTTCATCTATATATCCACCAAGTTTGTCAAATTTTAAATAATAATATTCATTCTCAAAATCAAATTTTTCACCTATAGGTATTGTTTTTTCAGAAGATATTTTTTTTATTTCTGAAGTTTCAGAAACTTGTTTTCGTTCATTTTGCACTGGCTGGAGTTGTCTATATTTTGATGCTTGATATTTGCTGAATGTAAATATTATAATGATTGAAATTAAAAAAGCAAGAAAAATTCTTGTTTCTTCTTTCATTTTATCCATTTCTCCACAGGGTCATAACCACCTTTATTAAAAGGGTGACATCTTAATATCCTTCTTAATCCAATAAAAACTCCTTTAAAACCTGTTTTTTCAATTGCTTGAAACATAAATTCAGAACAACTTGGATAAAATCTACAATTATTTCCAAGCAAAGGTGAAATTAAAATTTTATAAAACTTAATTAAAAATAGCAGAAATTTCATTTTTTATATTTTCAAAAAAGTTTTCAATATTTTCTTTCTCTGTTTCTATTGCCTCTTTTTTTAATAAGAATAAGAAATCACCTTTTTTGAAATTTTTTCTAATAATTTCTCTTATAATCCTTTTTGCTTTATTTCTTTTTACAGGGTTGCCTATTTTTGAATTAACAATAAACCCAATTTTCAAGTCTTCTCTTTTGTTAACATATAAATTAAAATATAAAGATTCAAATTTTTTGCCTTCTTTCAGTAATTCTCTTATTCTTTTTTTCATCCAGCAAGTCGTTTTCTGCCTTTTTTCCTTCTGTTATTTATAATCTTTCTGCCACTCTTTGTCGACATTCTGGCAAGAAATCCAATTTTTCTCTTTCTTCTTAATCTATGTGGTCTATATGTTATTGACATCTTTTCCTCCACTTAAAAATATAATTTTACAATTAAAATTCTATTTTTTCAAATTTAATCTTTTTAAGTTTTTTAAAGAATGAATAATCTGTTAGTTTTAGATGAATTGGTGTAATTGAAACATAACCATTTTTTATTGCCTCAACATCGCTTCCTTTATCTTTTGTTTTTTCTTTAAAGGTCCCTTTAAGCCAGAAATAAATATTTCCTCTCGGGTCAATTCTTTTTTCATACTCTTCGGAAAATCTACTTTCGCTTTGAAATGTTATCTTTATTCCTTTTATCTCTTCTAAATTTTTATTTGGAATATTGATATTTAAAATTGTGTCTTTTGGAAATTTTACTTTCTTTAGTTTTTCAATTATTTTAACTGTTATTATTGATGCACTATCAAATTTAAAATTTTTATAATCAGCAATTGAAACTGAAATTGAAGGAATTCCTAAAATTGCACCTTCACTCGCTGCAGAAACAGTCCCTGAATATAAAATATCCATCCCAAGATTTGGACCTGGATTTATTCCAGAAACAACCATATCAATTTTTTCTTTTATTATTTTTTTAATACCAATTTTAACACAATCAACAGGTGTACCATTTACAATAAAAGAACTTATACCATTTATTTCAATTTTTTTAATTCTTATAGGAGAAAAAAGATTTATTGAATGGCTTGTTGCACTTTTTTCTATTTCAGGAACAATAACATAAATTTTGCCAATATTTTTCAATTGATTATATAAACATTTTAAGCCATCAGAAAAAATTCCATCATCATTTGTTAAAAGTATTTTCATTTCCCAAAACTGGAGCAGACCGGATTTGAACCGGCAGCCTTCCGCATGCGAAGCGGACGCTCTCCCATTGAGCTACTGCCCCTTATTAATTATTATACAATAAGTTCTTCCCTTTTTTCCACCCAAGGTGACCTTTTGGTAAAACGTTGATAGACAATTTTTTAATGACTTACTTTTTAAATTTATAAAAATGGGATAAAATTGATGATATGAAAAAAGCGATTGTCTTTGGAGCAGGTCAAATTGGAAGGGGATTTATTGGAGAATTATGTTTTGATTCTGGTTATTTTATTATTTTTGTTGATGTTTCTGAAATAATTGTTGATCTTCTTAATCAGAGAAAAAAATATAAAATATGTCTTCTTGGTGAAAAAAAGGTTGAAAAAGTTATTGAAAATTTTAAATGCTTAAACCTCAAAGATGAAAAAGAAGTAATAAATGAAATAATGGATACAGATTTAATTTTCACCTCTGTTGGAGCAAATAATTTATTTACACTTTCGGAAATAATTTCAAAGGGGATAAAGGGAAAGTTTGCAAAAGATAAAGGATTTTTAAACATAGTTATATGTGAAAATTTACTTTCTGCTGGTAAAAAATTTAAAGAAGATATTTTGAAGAAAGGAAGTTTTTCAGAAGAAGAAAAAAAATATTTAGAAGAGAGAGTTGGATTTGTAGAAACAGTTATAAGCAGAATGACATCTCCATTAACAGAAGAAGAAAAAAAAGAAAGTCCTTTACTTGTTAAGGTAGAACCATATAAAATTTTACCTGTTGATAAAAATGGATTTAAAGGAAATTTGCCTGAAATAGATGGATTTTTGCCTGTCGCCAATTTACATCAGTATGAAGAACTTAAAATTTTTGGTCATAATTTATCGCATGTATCTCTTGCTTATCCTGGATTTCTCAAAGGATATACATATATTTGGGAATGCATAAAAGATGAGGAAATTTTTAATCTTTTAAAAAATGTTCAAAATGAAGTAAAACAAGCACTTAGAAGAAAGTTTTCTTTTAAAGAAAATGAACTTGAAGAATATTTCTCCGACCTTAATAAAAGATTTGATAATAAACTTCTGAAAGATACGATTTTTAGGGTAGGAAGAGAACCTTTAAGAAAATTAGGCAAAGAAGAAAGGATAATAGGTGCTATAAATCTATGTCTTGGATTTAATATTTTTCCTGAAAGCATATGTTTTGTCCTTGCAAGTGCTTTATGTTATAATTATAGCGAAGACAAAGAAAGTATTAAAATCCAGAATATTATAAAAGAAAAAGGAATTGATTTTGTTTTGAAAGAAATTTGTGGGATTACGGATGAAAGAATAATTGAAAAGGTGAAAAAAATCTATTGGGAGATAAAAAAATGAAAGGAGCAATTTTAAAGGATATAGAAAAACTTGAAATTGAAGATGTTAATATTCCTGAAGTTAAAGAGAATGAAATTTTAATTAAAGTTAAAAGTTGTGCTATATGTGGAACTGATATAAAGGTTTTTCATTATGGACATAAGCATATTGTTTTTCCAAGAATTACAGGTCATGAAGTAAGTGGTATAGTTGAAAAAGTCGGGAAAAATGTAAAAGAATATAGAGAAGGAGATAGAGTAGCAGTTGCTCCTGCTATTCCATGTGGGAAATGTTATTTTTGCAGAAAGGGACAACAAACTATGTGTGATAATTTAACAGCGATAGGATATCATTATGATGGTGGCTTTGCGGAATATATGCTTGTCCCTGAAAATGCGGTTATGAATGGTTGTGTAAATAAAATACCTGATAATCTTTCTTTTGAACTTGCTTGTTTAGCAGAACCCCTTGCTTGTGTTATAAATGGGCAGATTTTAAGCAGGATAGAAACAGGAGATACTATTTTGATTCTTGGAGCAGGTCCTATAGGGATATTACATACACTTTTGGCAAAAATAAATTCTGCAGGGAAAATAATACTTGCTGATATTTCAGAAGAAAGAATAAGGGAAGCAGAATTTACAGGTGCTTATCTTGTAGATATGAGTAAAGATGATATTTATGAAGAAGTGAGAAAAATTACAGATGGACATATGGCAGATAAGGTTATTGTTGCAGTTGGAAGTAGGCAGGCACAAGAAATTTCTTTAAAACTTGTTGCAAAAAGAGGGTCAATTAATTTTTTTGGTGGATTACCAAAAGAAAGTCCATTTATTCAGTTTGATAGTAATCTACTTCATTATGGTGAATTTTTTGTTGTAGGAACACATGGCTCTACGCCTTTACATAATAAGATTGCTATTGAACTTTTATCTACAGGAAGAATAGATGCACAAAAACTAATAACACATAGATTGCCTCTTGAAAAAATAAAAGAAGGACTTGAAATAGTTGAAAATAAAAAGGGTCTTAAAGTTTTAATAATACCCTAAAAGGAGAAAAATTATGGAAATTTCAAAAGAACTTGCAATTAAACTTTTAAAACAAATGATGGAAATAAGACAGTTTGAAGATATGATTATGGAACTTCTTGCTAAAAATATTGCTGAAGGAGGTTCTCATTTATATGCAGGAATGGAAGCAGTTGCAGTTGGAGCAATTTCTGTAATCAGACCCGACGATTATATAACAAGTACTCATAGGGGACATGGACATGCGATAGCAAAAGATGGTGATTTAAAGGCGCTTATGGCTGAAATTCTTGGTAAAAAAACAGGTGTATGTAAAGGGAAAGGTGGTTCTCTACATCTTGCAGATCTATCAAAAGGTAATCTTGGAGCAAATGGAATAGTTGGGGGTGGCTTGGGAATTGCTACTGGAGCAGGTCTTTCTATTAAATTACAAAAACAAAATAAAGTTGTTTTATGTTTTTTTGGAGATGGTGCAACAAATAATGGAATATTTTTTGAATGCTTGAATATGGCTTCCTTATGGAAATTGCCTGTTGTTTATATATGTGAAAATAATAAATATGCAATGAGCGTTTCTGTTGAAAGGTCTCATGCAGTCAAAGACATAACAAAAAAAGCAATTGCTTTTGATATACCAGCAGAAAATGTTGATGGTCAGGATGTTATTGCTGTAAGAGAGGTAGTTGGGAAATGGGTAAACTATGCAAGGGAAGGGAAAGGTCCAAGTTTTATAGTCGCAAATACTTATAGATATTATGGGCATAGTAGAAGTGACCCGCGCGTCTATAGGACAAGAGAAGAAGAAAAGTTTTGGAAAGAAAGAGACCCTATAATTCTTTTTGCCAATAGAATGAAACAGGAAGGTATTTTAAGCCAAGAAGAAATAGATTCAATTGAAGAAGAAGTTAGAAAAGAGGTTGAAGAAGCAGTTGATTTTGCAATAAAAAGTCCTTATCCTGAACCAGAAGAACTTTATACTGATTTATATATTTAAAAATTAAAGGAGTTAAAATGAGAACGATAACATATAGACAGGCACTTAATGAAGCACTTGATGAGGAAATGGCAAGAGACAGTAGAGTTTTTTTATTTGGTGAAGATATTGCGATTTATGGTGGTGCCTATGGAGTTACAGCAGGACTATGGCAGAAATATGGAGAAGAAAGAGTAATTGACACACCTATTTCAGAAAATGCTATTGTTGGAACTGCTCTTGGAGCTGCATTAACTGGTTTAAGACCTGTTGCTGAAATTATGTATATTGATTTTATTGGCCTTTGTATGGATCAACTTAATAATCAGGTCGCAAAAATAAGATATATGTTTGGTGGTAAATGCACTGTTCCTCTTGTAATAAGAACAGAAGGTGGAGCAGGACGAACTCTTGGAGCGCATCATTCACAGAGTTTAGAAGCATGGCTTATCCATATACCTGGGATTAAAGTTGTTATGCCAGCAACGCCCTATGATGCAAAAGGACTTTTGAAATCATCAATAAGAGATGATAATCCCATTGTTTTTATTGAACATAAAATGCTTTATAATACAAAAGGAGAAGTTCCAGAAGAAGAATATCTTGTTCCCATTGGAGTTGCAGATATAAAAAGAGAGGGGAAAGATATAACAATAGTCACTTATTCAAGAATGCTTTTATTTTCATTACAGGCAGCAGAAATACTTGAAAAAGAAGGAATAAGTGTTGAGGTTATTGATTTAAGGACATTGCTTCCGATGGACATAGAAACAGTTGTAAAATCAGTAAAAAAAACAAATAAAGTTGTAATAGTTGAAGAGGATTGTAAAACAGGAGGAGTTGGTGCTGAAATAGGTATGCAGATAGTTGAAAATGCTTTTGATTATCTGGATTCTCCTATTGTAAGAGTTGCTGGTGCGGATGTCCCTATGCCAAAGAGTCCAGTTCTTGAAAAACTTGCAATACCAGATGTTGATAGGATTTGTTCTGTAATCCGTAATATGTTAAAATAAGTTTAAGTACTGGAGGCGAAATATGAAAAGAGAGATTATTATGCCTAAACTTGGTGAGACAATGGAAGAGGGATATCTTATTGCATGGAAAAAGAATGAAGGAGAAAAAGTTGAAAAAGGAGAGGTGTTATTTGAGGTTATGAGTGACAAAACAAATTTTGAAGTTGAAAGTCCATATACTGGATATTTAAGAAAAATTTTAATTCAACCATCTGAGCAACCAATTCCAGTTACAACAGTTATTGCTTATTTGACAGATACTCCAGATGAACCATTTGAAATAGAAGAAAAAAAAGAAATAAAAGTTGAAAAAGAGGAGGATAGAATTAAAATAAGTCCTATTGCGAAAAAGATTGCAGAAGAATATGGAATAGATATAAAACAAATAAAAGGGACTGGTCCTGATGGAAGGATTGAAAAGAAGGATGTTGTTGAATATATTGAAAAATTAAAAGGAAAAGGTGAAGGAGAATTAAAAACTGAAAAACAAGAGTATGAAGTTATAAATTGGACACCTCTAAGAAAGATAATTGCGAAAAATCTTACAGAAAGCAAACAAAATATTCCTCATTATTATTTTCAAGGTAAGGTCTTTGTTGATAATATTCTTAAAATAAAGGAAGAGAAAGAAAAACAGGGAGAGAAATACACAATAACAGATTTTTTAATATTTTTTGTTTCAAGGGTTATAGAAGAATTTCCACTTATTGGTGCAGGAGTTATAAATGATGAAATAAGGGTTTATAAAAATGTAGATATTGGACTTGCTATAAGTATTTCCGAAGGACTTGTTGTTGGTTCAATTAAAAATGCAAATAAAAAGACAATTAAAGAAATTTCAGAAGATAGAAAAAAACTTATAGAAAGGGCAAGAGAAGGGAAATTGACAGAAGAGGATAGAAAAGGAACAAATTTTGTTATTTCAAATCTTGGAATGTATGACGTTGAAAACTTTTATCCTATTATAAATCCTCCAGGAGTTGCAATAATGGGGGTGGGTAAAATAGAAAAGGGTGTTTTTCCAGAGGGGAATGCCATTTTAATAAGAAACTACATGTATATTTCTTTTTCCTTTGATCACAGAATTATAGATGGTGCTTATGCTGCAAGTTTTTATAAAAAATTAAGAGAAACAATTGAAAACGTATCATTTAAAATTTAAAAATGTTTGAAAGAATAAAGGAAGATATTAAAGTTGTATTTGAAAGAGACCCTGCAGCAAGAAATGTTTTAGAAGTTCTTACAAGTTATCCTGGACTGCATGCTATATGGATTCACAGAGTATCTCATTTTTTTTGGCAAAAAGGAGCAAAAACATTAGCAAGAATTATTTCACATATAAATAGGTTTTTAACGGGAATTGAGATACATCCAGGTGCAAAAATAGGGAGAAGATTTTTTATTGACCACGGTATGGGAGTTGTCATTGGAGAAACTTCTGAGATAGGAGAGGATGTTTTAATGTATCAGGGAGTTGTCCTTGGTGGAACATCTTTAAAAAAAGAAAAGAGGCATCCTACGGTTGGTAATAATGTTGTTATAGGAGCAGGTGCAATTTTACTTGGTCCGATTAAGATTGGAGATGGAGCAAAAATAGGTGCAGGAAGTGTTGTTGTTAAAGATGTTCCTGAAGGGACTACTGTTGTTGGAATTCCAGCAAGAGTTGTTGAAAAAAGGGAAAAAAAGATTGACCTTGACCATGATAAACTTCCAGACCCTATTCTTAAAATTCTTCAATTGTTAATTGAACAGCAGGAGGAACTTGAAAAAAGAATTAAGAAGATTGAGACACTTGAAGGACTTAAATCAAAAATAGACCAGTATTTTGAAGAAAAGAAAAAAGAAATAATGGAGATTTTAAATGGAGGTGGAAAGTGAAATTATTAAAAATAATATCAATTTTACTTTTGCTTTTTGTTTTAAATGGATATTCCTCATATACACTTTACCATACAGTAAAAAAAGGTGAGAATCTCTATTTGATTTCTAAAAAATATGGGAAAAACATAGAGGAAATAAAAAAACTGAATAACCTTTCATCAGAAAAAATATATCCTGGACAAAAACTAATAATTGATAAAAAACAAGAAGAAAAAAAGAAGGCAGAAAATGTATCAACCAATAAAGTTAAAAAAGATGAAAAAGAAAAGATAACAACACAGCAAGAAGGCAATTTTGTAAAAGAATATTATACAGTAAAAAAAGGAGATTCTTTAAGTAAGATTTCTAATAAATTTAAGATCTCAGTTTCTGAATTAAAAAAACTTAATAATTTAAAGAAAACCACAATTCATCCTGGACAAAAACTAATTGTGGGATTAAAGAAAATTGAAAATACAGAAACAGTAAGAAAAGATATAGATTTTGAAAATATAAAACCGATAATAGATGTTGCTAAAAAAACATATTACAAGGTTTGCGATGGAGATACAATTGAATCAATAAGTGAAAAATTTCAAATTTCTCCTGAAGAACTTCTTCAGGCAAATCTCATTACAAAAGGCCAGTTAAAATCTGGTCAGGTTATAGTTATTCCACCTAAGGAAAAACTTGATGAGAAAATAGAAAAAGAAACAGGTGTAGAAAAACAGACAAATGTAAGGACAAGGTTAATAGAAGAAACTTTAAACTGGCTTGGCGTTAAATATAAATATGGTGGTGAAAGTAAAAGTGGAGTTGATTGTTCATCTTTAGTCCGTCTTGTATATAATAATGTATTAAATATAAAGCTTCCTCAAAATTCCCTTCTTCAGTATAAAAATGGTGTTGAAATAAAAAAGGACGAGGCTTTACCAGGGGATTTAGTATTTTTTAAAAGAGGAAGCAATATCGGACATGTTGGAATATATCTTGGAAATGACCTATTTGTCCACGCAAGTTATACTTTAAGAAAAGTTGTTATAAGTTCATTAAGTGAGCGATATTTTAAAAATAGATTTGCGGGATTTAGAAGATATTTATTAGATGATGAGTTATATTTCTTTGTAAAAGGAGAAGAAAGTGTTGAACAGAAATAGCGGATGCAGGTTTATTGAATTTATATGGAATGGATATAAATGTGTTTATATTGAAAATGAAGTTATAAGAGTAGAAATTCTTGTTGATAAAGGGACAGATATAGTTGAGTTTTTATATAAGGAAAAAGACATTGATTTTATGTGGCGCAGTCCAATTCCATTATACCATCAGGGTAAATTGATTCAAACCGCACCAACAAAAATAGGAAGTTTTATTGATTATTATCCTGGTGGTTGGCAGGAAGTTTTTCCTAATGGAGGCGGAATTTGTGAATATAAGGGAGCAACTATTGGACTTCATGGAGAAGTTGCACTTTTACCATGGCAATATAAAATAATTGAGGATAGTTATGAAAAAGTTTCTATAAAATTTTATGTGCATACATACAGGACCCCATTTTATCTTGAAAAAAAAATAACTATTAAAAGCCAAACTCCATATATAGAAATAGAAGAAGAGGTTTTTAATCTTTCAGGCGAAGAAATAGATTTTATCTGGGGACATCATCCCGCGATAGGAAAACCATTTTTATCAGAGGGTTGTGTTATAAAAATTAAAGGGGCTAAAATTAAAGTTGTTCCAGGGGATGGAAAGGCGATTACCAATTTAAAACAGGTAGAAGGTAAATGGCCCTTTGTAGAAGGTATTGATGGAAAATCTGTTGATATAAGCAAAGTTCCATCAGAAAAAGATAATGTTTCAGATATTATTTTTCTATCAGAAATTCAAGAAGGTTATTATGAAATTTTAAATCAAAAATTGAAACTTGCTTTTTTTATGGAATTTCCAAAAGAGATTTTTAAATATATATGGTTCTGGAGAGTTGCAAAAGGAAGTTATAATTATCCATGGTGGGGAAGGACATATAATATTGCTCTTGAACCATTTTCAAGTTTACCAAATTTGTCTGAAGCAGTAAAAAGAAATGAAAGTTTAAAGTTGAACCCAAATAGTTCATTAAAAGTTAATATAAAAGCAGGGGTTAAAAAAATATAATTATGGATGAATATGAAGTTATTATAGGACTTGAAATTCATGTTGAATTGTTAACAAAGACAAAAATGTTCTGTTCTTGTTTAACTAAATTCGGTGGCTCCCCCAATACTTATATTTGTCCTGTATGCGTGGGTTTTCCAGGGGTGCTTCCTGTTATAAATAAAAAAGCAATTGAACTTGCAATAAAAACAGGAATTGCTTTTAATTCAAATATTTCAAAGTTTTGTAGATTTGCAAGGAAGAATTATTTTTATCCGGATTTACCTAAAAACTATCAGATATCACAATACCAAGAGCCAATTGCAACAGGAGGATATCTTGAAATTGATGGAAAAAAAATCAATTTCAAAAGAATCCATCTTGAAGAAGATGCGGGAAAACTTTTACATCCAGAGGGTGCGGGATATTCTTATGTAGATTTTAATAGGAGTGGTATTCCTTTGCTTGAGATAGTCACAGAGCCAGATATAAAAAGCCCAGAAGAAGGTGAAAAATTTCTTGAAAAACTTAAACAAATACTTGAATATCTTGAAATAAGTGATTGTAATATGGAAGAAGGGTCTTTAAGATGTGATGCAAATATTTCTATTAGGAAAAAAGGAGAAAAAGAGTTAGGTGTAAAAACAGAAGTTAAAAATATGAATTCATTTAAATCAGTGAGAAAAGCCTTATTATATGAAAGCAAAAGACAAATAGAAATTTTAAAAAGAGGAGAAAAGATTGTTCAAGAAACTCGTTTGTGGAACGAGAAAGAAGAAATTACAGAAAGCATGAGGACAAAAGAAGAAGCACATGATTATAGATACTTTCCAGAACCAGACCTTGTCCCTATTGAAATAAATAATGAGTGGATTGAAGAAATAAAAAATCAAATAAAAGAATTACCTGATGAAAGAAAAGAGAGATTTAAAAAAGATTATGGACTTTCCGATTATGATTCAAGTATTCTTATTTCACATAAAGGGATAGCAGATTATTTTGAAATATGTGTCAAATTATATAAAAAACCAAAAATAATTGCAAACTGGATAATGGGAGAACTGCTTGCGCAGATTAAAGGTAAAATATTAAAAGCAGATGATATACCTTTAAAACCACCTCATTTAATTGAAATTTTGAAAATGATAGACGAAGGGAAAATAACTGGGAGCATTGGAAAAGAAATATTTAAAGAATCATATCAAACAGGGATTTCACCTATAGAGATAGTAAATAAGAAAAACTTAATTCAGATACAGGATGAGAACTTACTTGAAAAAGTTGTTGAGGAAGTTTTGAAAGAGAATGAAAAAGCAGTGAGTGATTGGAAAAAAGGAAAAGAGCAGGCAGTTGCATTTCTCGTTGGACAGGTAATGAGAAAAACTAAAGGTAAAGCAAATCCCAATTTAGCAAAAGAAATTTTGATTAAATATTTAAAAAATTTGAAATAAAAGGTAAAATATTTCACACAAAAGGAGCAGAGATGATAAAAAAGAAAATAATATTTATAACTGTTGCGTTTTTGTTTTTAACATTTGTTTTTGGTGGAAATGTTGATGTTGTTCAGTCAAAAAAGTCACAAGATGCCAACCTTTATAAAAATCTTGAACTTTTTATTGATACATTAAGAATAGTTCAGGACAATTATGTAGAACCAGTTGACGATAAAAAACTCATATATGGTGCTTTAAAAGGTATGCTTATGTCTCTTGACCCGTATAGTGCATTTTTAGAACCAGAGATGAAAAAGGAACTTGAAATAGAGACAAAAGGAGAGTTTGAAGGAGTAGGGATGGAGATTACAGTTAAAGATGGAGTTATTACTGTTGTAAGCCCTATTGAAGATACACCCGCATGGAAAGCAGGAATAAAAGAAGGGGATAAAATTATTGAAATAGATGGAAAATCAACCAAAGGGATGACTTCAATGGAGGCGGCTAAGTTATTAAGAGGTAAAAAAGGGACAAAAGTTTCCATAAGCATTTTAAGAGAAGGGATTTCAAATTTATTAAAATTTACACTTGAAAGAGATGTTATAAAGATTAAATCAGTAAAAACAAAGATATTTGATTCAATTGGTTATATAAGATTAACTGGTTTTCAGGAAAATACAGTTGGAGAATTAAAAAAGGCATTGATAGAATTTAATAATAAAGGAATAAAAGGATTAATTCTTGATTTAAGAAATAATCCAGGAGGGCTGTTAAATATTGCCATTGAGGTAACTGAATTATTTTTACCACCCAATAAACTTATTGTTTATACTCAAGGTAGGAAGAAGGAAGATTCTGTGAAGTTTTACAGCAAGAAAAGCCAATTATGGAAAGGGCCTATAGTGCTACTTATAAATGGTGGAAGCGCTTCTGCCTCTGAAATATTATTTGGTGCCTTAAAAGATAACTATCCAAATTTATTATCAATAGGAACGAAAACATTTGGAAAGGGTTCTGTTCAAAATCTTATTAAATTACCAGATGACTCAGCAATAAAACTCACAATAGCAAGATTTTATACTCCAAAAGGTATCTGTATTGAAGGAGAAGGAATAGCACCTGATATTGAAGTAAAAATTGATGGAGAAAAGCCGATACTGCCGACAAGCGAAGAGGATATTCAGTTTAAAAAGGCACTTGAAGAAATAAAGAAGATGATATAAATGGCAAAAAAAGAAAATAATTTTTTCTTTTTTGTTCCTATAGTTCTTTTTTTGATTTTACTTATTTTAATTGTAAGTTTAAAAATTTTGGAAGAGTTTAAGAAAGAACAAAAAAAAATAACTAAATTGGTCCCACCTGAAATAAAAAAAGAAATACCGAAAGAAATTGAGAAAAAGAAAATTAAAAAAGGTAAAGTTGCGATTATAATAGATGATGTTGGTTGGAATCTTTCAATAATAAAGGAATTAGAGGAGATAAATAAACCACTTACGCTTTCAATATTACCAAAGGCACCATACAGTGAAAAAATTGTTAAAGAACTAAAAGATAAGAATTTTGAGCTTTTTTTACATCTACCTCTTGAACCATCTCCTCCTTCTCAATGTCTTGATAAAGGATTAATTAAAGTGGATATGGACGCAGAGGAAATAAAGAAGGTATTTGAAGATAATGTTAGATATTTTTTACCTTATATTAAAGGAGTTAATAATCATATGGGGTCTTTGTTTACAACAAATGAAGAAAAAATGAGGATT
>JAMWBY010000045.1 GCA_023818745.1 Candidatus Omnitrophota bacterium | reverse complement strand
GTAACTCCTGACTTTAATCTTGGTATATAGCCATGATGGTCAGGTCCCACAATATTTATTAAAATTTGATAACCTCTATCAATTTTATATTTATGATAAGCAATATCAGTTGCAAGGTATGTATAACTTCCATCGCTTTTAATAACAACTCTATCCTTATCATCACCAAATAGAGAACTTTTAAACCACCAACTTCCATCTTTTTGATAAATTAAATTTTTCTCTTTTAAAAAATTTAAGACATTTTCAACATCTTTTTTATTAATAAATTCACTTTCTCTTACCCAGTTATCAAAAGAGACACCAAAATTTTTAAGGTCATTTTTTATATCATTAAGTATTTCTGTCTCTGCAAATTTGATAAAGAAATCTTTTTCTTCTTTCACATCTTTTATTTTTTTTGCAATATCAATAAGATATTCACCCATATAGCCATCTTCAGGAATTTCATAAGGGAGTCCCTTAATCTGGTAATATCTTGCTTTTAATGATTCTCCAAGTAATTCCATTTGTCTTCCTGAATCGTTTATGTAATATTCTTTTGTAACATCAAAATTTGAAAATTTTAAAATTCTTGAAAGAGATTCGCCATAAGCAGATTGTCTTCCATGAGCAATTGTAAGTGGCCCTGTAGGATTGGCACTTACAAATTCAACAAGAACTTTTTTATTTTTTCCAATATCCTGTTTTAGATAATTAATACCTAATTGAAAAATTTTTAAGATATGTTCCCTGTAAATATCCTCATCAATATAAAAATTTATAAATCCATTTTTTATTTCTATTTTTTTAACTATATGTTTTAATAATGGTTCTATCTGCTCTTTAATTTTTTCAGCGATTTTTTGAGGTAGGTTTTCCTTATCGCTTAATCTAAAAGCAATATTTGTATAAAAATCACCGAATTCCTCTTTTTCGGTAGGTAAAACATCAAAAACAACCTCTTTTTGTAAATTTTTTATTGAGTTTTTTAATATTTCTTTTATTTTCTTTTTTATATCAAGTTTCATTTTTTTCTTCTCTAATTTCTTTAAGAAGTTGTTCAATTCTATATTCTTTTCTATCATCAAGTTCAAAATCAATTATAGGAGTAAATTTTAAAGATATTTTCTGACCAAGTTTAAATTGGATAAATTTTTTGGCACTTAAAATCCCGTCAAATGCTGCCTGTTTTTCTTTTTCAGTACCTATAAAACTTATTCCAACTTTGACATTTTTAAGGTCTCCTGTTGTGTTAACATAAGTAATTGTAAAAAAACACACTCTTGGGTCAGATACATCCCTTCTTATAATTTCTTCAATTTCTTTTCTCAACATACTCTCAACTTTTAATTGTCTTCTTGTTTTAATTTTTTCCTCCTTTTTTGTTTATAGAATATCAAAAAACAAACTTTAATTCAACATTTTAATTATGTAAAAAATTTATTTTTGTTGTCAAAGAGATTTATTGGTGGTAAATTTATATTATAATGAGATGGAGAAATTTAGAAAACTGGGTAAAGGGAATTTTAATTTTTGGATTTACTTTTTATTTATTTTTTTCATTTATATCCTACGACCCATTTGACCCAACTTTTAAATTCTGCCAAATTGGGTTTCCTGTAAATGAAAGCATTAAAAACTTTGGAGGGAAATTTGGTTCATATTTAACCGGATTTTTATTTTTTTTATTTGGGAAAAGTTCATATCTTTTAATAATACTTTTACTTTTTGCAGGATATAATTTGATATGGG
Source organism: Candidatus Omnitrophota bacterium (assembly GCA_023818745.1). GTDB lineage: Bacteria > Ratteibacteria > UBA8468 > B48-G9 > JAFGKM01 > JAMWDI01. Next base: position 8,777 of record JAMWBY010000045.1, on the reverse strand, counting down.
GAGAAAAAGAGAAAATATGGAAAAAGATAATGAGTTTTTTAGGTATTATTTGTGTAATTTCAATCTTTTTATCAATTAGAAAATCTGCAAATTTTGATGGAGGACTTACAGGAATAATATTAGGGCCTGTTTTGAAGGAATACTTTGGAGAAAAAGGTATTTTTTTCATTCTTTTCGTTTTAGGAATCTCATTTATTGGTGTTGGATATAAAATATATATTGAACCATTTAAAGCCATTTTTGAAAATTATGTTTTAAGAGAAGAAAAGATTGTTCTACCTGAAAAACTGAGAAAGAAAAAACAAAGAAGAGAAAAAATAGATATTCCTTTACCAAAAGAGGAAAAACTTATTCCTATTGAAGAAGAAAGGATTGTTGAGAAAAGAAAAGGGGAGAAAAAAACTATTCCGATTAAGCAAAAAGTTGGTTATAAACTTCCTTCTATTGACCTTCTTACAATAGGCAGTCCTACCCAAAAAGAGACAAAAGAAGACCTTGAAATTTATGCGCAGGTGATAGAAGAGACACTTTCTGAATTTGATATAGAAGGAGAGGTGGTTCAGATAAATCAAGGACCAAGAGTTACTATGTTTGAAGTTCAACTTGCACCAGGTATTCAAGTCCAGAAAATTTTTAAAATTCAGGACAATATCGCTATGAATTTGAAGACAACAACAATAAGAGTTGTTGCTCCTTTACCAAATAAATCAACTGTTGGAATTGAAGTGCCAAATAGAGAAATTTCTATTGTCTATTTAAGAGAAATAATTGAAAGTAAAGAGTTTCAACGCTCAAATTCAAAACTTGCTCTTGCTATTGGTAAAGATATAATGGGAAGGCCAATAGTAACTGATTTAAAATTGATGCCACACCTTTTAATTGCAGGTGCTACTGGTTCTGGGAAAACAGTTTGTTTAAATTCTCTAATAGCATCTATTTTATATAAAGCAACTCCTGATGAGGTTAAATTTATAATGATTGACCCTAAAATGGTAGAGTTAACACTCTATAATGACTTACCCCATCTTCTTTGTCCTGTAATAGTAGATATAAGAAAAGCAGTAAATGCTTTAAAATGGCTTATAGGAGAAATGAGTAGAAGGTATAAACTTTTTTCTGAAAGTAAAGTAAGAAATATAGAATCATATAATTTAATTTATAAAGATAACCCATTACCTTATGTAGTTATAGTTATAGATGAACTTGCTGATTTAATGGTAGTTGCAAAAAACGAGATAGAACATAGTATTATACGACTTGCTCAGTTATCACGTGCAGCAGGAATTCATTTAATTCTTGCAACCCAAAGACCTTCAGTAAATGTTATAACAGGAGTTATTAAAGCAAATTTACCAAGTAGAATTTCTTTTCAAGTTACTTCTAAATTTGATTCAAGAACAATTCTTGATAGAATTGGTGCTGAAAAACTACTTGGAAGAGGAGATATGCTGTTTTTACCTCCACAGAGTTCAACTTTAATGAGAATTCAGGGTAGTTATATTTCAGATAAAGAAATAGAAAATGTCTGTGATTTTATTAGAGAACAGAGAATGCCTGAATACGATATGGAAATATTGGAAAAAAGAGAAATAGAAGAAGTTGGAATTCCTAATATGATTAGAGGGGAGTATGATGATGAGGAGGTTCTTTATGAGCAGGCAAAAAGAATTGTTCTTACAACAAAAATTGCTTCAATTTCAATGTTGCAGAGAAGGTTAAGAATAGGGTTTAATAAAGCAGCAAGATTGATAGAAAGAATGGAAGAAGAAGGAATTGTTGGACCATATCAGGAAGGTAAACCCAGAAAAGTTATTATAAACAACATTGAAGAAAACAACGAAAATTTAGAAGAAAATGGATCTGACCAGTTTAAGTAAAATAATAAAAAATGAAAGAGAAAAAAGAGAAATTAGTTTTGAAAAAATACATCAAGAGACAAAAATTCCAATTAAATTTTTAAAATATATTGAAGATGACAAATGGGAAAATTTCCCAAGTGATGCACATAAAAAGGCAGTTTTGAAAAAATATCTAAATTATTTAAAAATTGAAGTCGGTATTGATAATCTATTTAAAAAAGAGGAAGAAGTTGATAAAGAAAATGATGTTGAAAAAAGAGATGTTGAAAGTTCTGAAAGAGAAGAAAAAAAATTAAATAGAAAAGTTTGTTTTGTTATTATTTTATTTGTTGTATTTTTGACACTTTTTTTCATCGCAAATCATTATATTGAAGTTATTTTAAAATGAAAATTTTTTTTATTTCCCTTGGATGTCCTAAAAATCTTGTTGATACAGAACAATTGCTTGCTTTAGTTGGACAGGAAGGGTTTATTATTACAAATTCTCTTGAAGATGCAGATATGGTTATTATAAATACATGTGGATTTATAAGATCTGCAGTAAAGGAATCAGAAGAAAATATAAAAGAGGCGATAAATAAGAATAAAAAAGTAGTTATATGGGGATGTCTTGCACAGAGAGAAAAAGAAAAACTTTTGAAGTTTAAAAATGTTAAAGGCATTGTTGGGATTGGAGACCCTTTTGAAGTATTGAGAGTTATAAAATCAAAAGATGAAAAAATTGTAAGAATTGAAGAAAATTGTTTTAAAATTTTAAGGGAAATTCCAAGATTAATAACAACTTTTCCTTATGCATATATTAAAATTTCTGATGGATGTAAAAACTTTTGTAGTTATTGTTTAATCCCTAAATTGAGAGGGCCTTTAAGAAGTAGAAGAATAAATGATATTTTAAAAGAAGCTGAAGATATTGAAAAAAATGGATTTAAAGAAATTATACTGGTTGCACAAGATACGACAAATTATGGAATTGATTTAAACGATGGAACAAATTTGTTAAAACTTCTTGATGAACTTGAAAAATTTAATTTTGAATGGATAAGAATTATGTATATGCATCCAGGACATATAAAAGATGAATTGATTGAAAAAATAAAAGATAGCAAAAAAATTTGCAAGTACTTTGATATTCCTATGCAACATGTATCTCATAAGATTCTTGAAAAAATGGGGCGTCCTGTAATAGATTATAGAAAACTTATTGAAAGGATAAAGGAAAAAATTCCCAACTCTGCTATAAGAACAAACTTTATAGTGGGATTTCCTGGAGAAACAGAGGATGATTTTAGGCAACTGGTAAAATTTATTGAAGAGATGTATATTGACAGAGTTGGATTTTTTAAATATAGTAGAGAAAGAGGAACATTAGCATATAATTTTAAAAACCAAATAGATGAAAAAGAAAAGGAAAAAAGATTAAAAATTCTTATAAAAAAACAGCAATTGCTCTCAAAAAAGAATTTGAGAAAATATATTGGTAAAAGAATGAGAATATTAATTGAAAGGAAAGAAAAAAATTATTACATAGGGAGAACAGAATATGATGCACCTGAAATAGATGGTGTTGTTTATGTAAAAGGTAAGGAGTTAAAATTGTGGAATTTTTACAATCTTAAAATAACTTCTTCAGGTATTTACGATCTATTTTCTGAATCATGTTCGGAAAGAAATTCAAAAGGTGTTATTTTGGAAGAAGCAAAACTGTAATAAAGATTATCACCAATTATTATATGATCAACAACATTTATTCCCAGTATTGTGCCTCCTTCTTTTAATTTTTTTGTAAATTCAATATCTTCTTTACTTGGACTAGGGTCTCCTGAAGGATGATTGTGAACACATATTATTGAAGGGATAAAGTTTTCAATCGCTTTATAAAAAATCTCTCTAATTATAGGATTTGCCTGATTAACAGTGCCTTCTTCTATTTCAATAACATCTTTTACTCTGTTTTTTGAATCAAGATGAATTACTTTAAAAATTTCTTTTTTTAAATCTCTCATTCTTGGCATAATATATCTTACAACTTCATCCGGACTTGTTAGTTGGACTTTTTTACTCTTTATCTCTTGCTCAAGCATTCTTCTTCCAATCTCAATTGCTGATTTTATTTGGCATATTTTTGCATCACCAAGGCCTTTAATTTCTTTAAAACTTTTTAAACTTGTATGGCTCATATTTCTAAAAGACCCAAATTTATCAAGTATTTTCCTTGCCAGGTCAATTGCGGTTTGTCCTTTTGTTCCAGTTCTTAAAAGAATAGCCAAAAGTTCTACATCTGTAAGTTTATGCTCTCCTTCTTTTAAAAGTTTTTCTCTTGGTTTTTCTTGTTCTTTCCAGTATTTTAGTGCTTTTCTTTCCATTTATGCAAGCAAAACTGAAATTATACCAACAAGGAAAATGCCATCATAAACACCTGCTCCACCAATGCTCATAATTCCAGGATAAGAAGGTAAATTTGGTAAATTTAGTAAATCCGCGCCTATTAAGACACCAAGAACTCCAGAAATATAAGCAACAGGTATTTTATTATCTGGTGAAAAGATAAAAGCAAGCAAGACTGCAGCGATAGGTGGTATTAAAGCAGGGATTGTGACACCTATTCCAGGAATAATTTTTGAAAGTTTGAAACATATTAAAGTTGAAATTATTGTTGCAAATAAAGTTGGTAATAAAGGTGCTTTGGGCAGTAAATATATACAGAGTAAAAGTGGAATTATGCAGCCACCAATATTTACTGCTATTATCTGTTTTGTTTCTATCTCTGGTAATCTAAAAGGTTGAAATAAAAAAAATAGTTCTCTATGAGGTTGAAATATAGTTGCTTCTTTACTATAAACAGGTATATTAATTCCACTTCCTATTAAAGAGGCAAGCAAAACGACAAATGCAAAAAATGGAGGCAGCCCAAGTTTACCAAGCGCAATTCTTATTATCTCTATCTGTAAAAGGAAAAGAAAAAGAGGTAAAAGAATAATTAGAAATATTATGAGCAAAATTATAGAGAAAGGCAAAAAAAACATTATATTTCTCCTTTTATTTTTATCTGAAAATTTCCTCTGGAGATAGATTTTTATTTGTTTCTATATTTATTACTCTTCCATCTGGGTTAAAATAAATTCTTCCCAATCTATAGTAAACCCATGTTTCTATATCCCTTGCTCCTTTCTGTTGAACATCAGGTAGTCCTAAAATATTCTCTACTTCTTTTTTCTCCATTCCTTTTTTTATTAATTTCCAGTGCTCTTCAGAAGGCCTTATTGTTTCTTCAGGATACCTTGAATATATTTGAAGATTTCTTAAAGTTTTTCTAATTTCTTTCATACTATCATCTATACTTTTTACTTCTTTTTCTAAAGAACTTAACCTTTTTTCTAACTTTTCTATTTTTTCTGTTATGAATTTTAAATCTGTATCCGTAATTTGTTTTATGCTTTCCTCGCAGAATCCTATTAAAAATATGCTAAAAAATATTATTAAAAGTTTTTTCATTTCTCTTTTAAAAACTTATTTAATCCATATTTCTTTTTCAAGACCTCTCAAAAAATCTCTTGCATGAATAATATCAAGTTCTGGTTTTTCTCCAACTTCTCTTTCAATTGTAAAAAATCCATTATATCCAATTTCTTTCATTGCTTTTAAATATTCAGGCCAGTTAACATTTCCCTGGCCAAGAGGCAATTCTTTCCATCTTTTTTTTCCGTTTTCATCTGGCAATTTAATTCCATCTTTTGCGTGTGTATGTACAATGTAATTAGCCAATGTATAAACACCTTTAACTGGGTCATCACCAGATACCATAACAAGATTTGCAGGGTCATAATTAACTTTGAGTCCAGGATTATTTAATTTATCAAGAAGCTTCTTTAAAATAATAGCAGGTTCAGGGCCTGTTTCTGTTGCAAGAACTATTCCTTTATTATAAGCATAAGTTCCAACTTCAGGAAGTGATTGTTCCATTGTTTTCCAAGCAATATCATTTTCATCTTCTGGAACAACTCCAATATGGGTTGTAACAATTTTAACTCCAAGGTCAAATGCAAGGTCTATTACTTCTTTTGTTCTTTCTATTCGCCATTCCACTGTTTTGGGATCTGCAAAGCCATGACCTCCAAAATCACCAACAATCGCACTGATTTCAAGATTTAAACTTTTAACGAAATGTTTAAAATCATCTCTACCTGTTTTTGATAAATTTTTTGGATCAAGTTCTCCTGTTGTTGCATATGGTTGAATTCCATCAAGTCCCAATTCTGCTGCTTTTTTAATACCATCTTTAATAGGCAGCCTAAAACAATCAGGAATAACTCCTATTTTTAACTTCATTTTCTCCTCCTCCTTTTTATATAGTTCAATACTTACATCAGGACAAATTATAACACATCTTTTACAGCCAATACAATTTTTTCCATCAATTATTTCTATATAATGATAGCCAATTTTATTGAATTTATTTGAAATCTTAAATATACCTTGTGGGCATACTTCAATACATAATTTACAACCTTTACATCTTTCTTTATTAACTTTAACAATATATTTCATTTCCCAAAATTGAATTTTGCCTTTAGTTTTTCAAAAAAGTTATCTTCAATAATTATTTTTGCTTTTCTTTTGCTCATTTTTATATAAATTTCATCCATCTGGGTTAGTTCAAATTCTCTTTGACCATCTGATATTACTTTTCCCTCGGGTATAATTCTAATTTTTATTTTTTCTTTTGGTGATAAAACTAATGGTCTTGTTGATAATGAGTAAGGGCACATGGGAACTATTAAAATAGAATCTAAATCAGGTTGAATTATAGGTCCACCGGCAGAAAGAGAATGAGCAGTTGAACCAGTTGGTGTTGAAATGATTATTCCGTCGCCTCTGAACTTCATAATTTCTTTGCTTCCTATATAAAGTTCAATATCAACTATTCTTATGCCTTTTCTTGAAATTAAAAAATCATTAAGACATTGATCTTTATATATATTTTCCCCATTCCTTTTAACATTTAATTCAAGTAGCATTCTTTTATAAAATTTATATTTTCCTCTAAAAACATTTTTTATTTTTTCTTCTTTTTTAAAAGGTGTATTTGTCATAAACCCAATTTTTCCATACTTAATACCATAAATTAAAGTTTTTTCATTCTTTAAAAGTCCAACTGCTTTTAAAATAGTGCCATCTCCGCCCATCGTAATAATTAGGTCAGGCTTTTCTATTTGTTTTTCAACGACTTTCCCACAACTTTTACACAACTTTTCCAGTTTTTCCTTTTCTTTTTGAATCTCCTTTATTTTTGGATTTTCCAGTATAAAGACCCTTTTAATCATTTAAAAACTCCTTAATTTTAATATAAATTTTTTCAGTAGATAATTCATATTTATCAAGCAGTAAATCTCTATCTCCATGTTCAATAAATTTTAAAGGCAAACCAATTCTTAAAACATCTTTTTTTATTTTCATATCTGATAGGATTTCAAGTAAATAACTTCCAAAACCACCAGAAAGAATATTTTCTTCAACAGTTATAATTTTATCAACTTTTAAAATTCTCTCAAGTAGATTTTCATCAATTGGAAATATTTGTGAAACAGGAATAAAACCTATATCATTTTTTTCCTTTATAAGTTTTTTAAATGCGTTATATGAATTTAAAGATAAACTTCCAATTCCAAGAATAAGAATTTTATTTTTTTCATCAAAATTATCATTTATTTTTTCAGGAAGAATATCTCTTGGGTATTTAATAAAAACAGGTGATTTCTCATTAATTGAATTTTCTATTGTTTGTTTTAAATTTTCTAAACTGTAAGGAGCATATATTTTTAAGTTTGGTAAAGTTCTTAAAAAAGAAAAATCAAAATTACCATGATGAGTTGGTCCATCTTCTCCTACTATTCCACTCCTATCAACAAGAAAAATAACAGGTAAATTTTGCAAACAAATATCGTGAAAAATCTGATCATAGGTTCTTTGTAAAAATGTGCTATAAATGGCTATAAAAACACTTATACCTCCTTTTGCAATACCAGAAGCAAAAACAACTGCATTACTTTCAGCAATACCAACATCAAAAAATCTACCAGGGTAATTTTTGGCGAAATTTTCAAGACCAAGCCCTTTTTCCATTGCAGGTGTTATTACAAAAAAGTTGTATTTTTTAGCCATCTCTTCAAGTATACTTCCTACAAATTTAGAATTTGTTTTTTTATCTTCTGTAATTTCACCTGTTTCAATATTAAATGGTCCTATTGAATGAAATTTTTCAGGGTCAATTTCAGAGAATTTATAACCCTTTCCTTTTTTTGTAATAGTATGTAATATTACCGGTTCTTCAATATCTTTTATATTTTCAAGAATTTCAATCAACTGTTCCATATCATGTCCATCTATAGGGCCTAAATACCTTATACCAAGTTTTTCAAAAAATACTCCAGGAACAATTAAAAATTTTGTCTTTTTTTCAATTTCTTTTGTAAGTTTAAGTATATCTTTACCAATTCCAGGGATTTTTTCTAAAATTTCTATAAATTCTTCTTTTGGTTTATTTATAAGTGGAGAAGTAATGAATTTTGTGAGATAATATGAAAGAGCACCTTTTGTTGGAGAAATTGACATTTTATTATCGTTAAGAATAATTTTTACATTTTTTTTGATGCTTCCGAGAAAATTTAAACCTTCAAAAGTTAAGCCATTTGTTAATGAACCATCTCCTATTACCGCTATTATTTTTTCTTTACTTCCTTTAAACTCATTTGCGACTGAAATTCCTGTTGCCGAAGATATACATGTTCCAGCATGTCCAACCATAAAAATGTCTGTATCACTTTCAGAAGGATTAGGGAAACCACTTATACCATTATATTTTCTTAATGTTGAAAATTTTTCATATCTTGTGAGTATTTTGTGAGTATAACACTGGTGGCC
>JAMWBY010000044.1 GCA_023818745.1 Candidatus Omnitrophota bacterium | reverse complement strand
GGGGATAATATAGAGATGGAGATAAAATTAATATATCCTGTAGCACTTGAAAAAGGTCAGAGATTTGCAATAAGAGAAGGAGGAAAAACAGTAGGCGCTGGCGCTATAACTGAAATAATTGAATAAATATTTGACATAAATTTTAAAATGTGGTATAATTTATACTTTATGAACTGGTGAAAAAATGGGAGAAAAGAAAATTAGAATAAAATTGAAATCATTTGATCATAGATTACTTGATAGGTCAGTTAAGGAGATAATAGAAATTGCAAAATCAACAGGAGTTAGTATTAATGGACCTGTTCCTTTACCTACAAAAAGAGAAGTATATACTGTTTTAAGGTCTCCACATGTAAATAAGAAAAGTAGAGAACAATTTCAGTTGAAAATACATAAAAGATTGATTGATATAATTGACCCAACTCCAAGGACAGTTGATGCTTTAAGTAAATTAAATTTACCTGCTGGAGTTGAAGTTGAAATGAAATTAAGTTGAGGTAAAAAATGGGGATTGGAATTATAGGGAAAAAATTAAAAATGACACAGATTTTCAAAGAAGATGGAGAAGTTGTTCCTGTAACATTAGTAGAATACAAGGAAGGATATGTTGTTGATTTAAAAATTCCAGAAAAAGATGGATATTGTGCATTGAAGGTCGGATTTGAAGAGATAAAGGAAAAAAATTTGACTAAACCACAACTTGGATACTTAAAGAAAAGGAATTTACCACCATTAAAAATTTTAAAAGAATTTAGATTGAATGAAGATGAAATAAAAAATTATAAGATAGGAGATAGAGTTACAGTTGAGATATTTAAAGAAGGTGATTATGTAGATATAACAGGAAAATCAATAGGTAAAGGTTTTCAAGGAGTTGTAAAAAGACATGGTTTTCATGGAGGGCCAGCAACACATGGGTCTATGTCTCATAGGGCACCTGGTTCAATTGGTTCTACAGCACCACAGAGAGTTTTAAAAGGAAGAAGGATGGCTGGCCATATGGGAAATGAAAAAGTTACAATTCAAAATCTTCAAATAGTTAAAATTTTGAAAGATGAAAATATAATGATGATTAAAGGTGCAATTCCTGGTTCTTCAAATTCTTATGTAATTATTAAAAAAGCGATTAAAAAGAAGGGCTAAAATGAGTAAAATTAATGTCTATGATATTGAAGGTAATATAATTGGAGAGAAAGAAATTTCAGATGAGATATTAAAAAAGCCAATTAATAAAAATTTATTGTATTATTACACAGTGAGCTATTTATCTAATCAACGTCTTGGAACTCATTCAACAAAGACAAGAGGAGAAGTAAGTGGTGGTGGAAAAAAACCATGGAGACAAAAAGGGACAGGAAGAGCAAGAGTTGGTTCTATTAGAAATCCTATATGGCGACATGGTGGAATTGCTTTTGGTCCAAAACCAAGGGATTATTATATAAAATTACCAAAGAAAGTAAAAAGGGCAGCACTTATAGAATCATTAAGAGATAAACTTATGGAAAACAGAATAATATTTTTAAAAGTTGAGGGTATAAATTTACCTAAAACAAAAATATTCAATAATTTTTTTAAAAAAATTGGTTTTAACAACGAAAAAGTTTTATTTATTATGTCTAACTCAGAAAATAAAAAAAATGTTGTTCTATCTGTGAGAAATATTCCTTATTTAAAATATGATTATATTGATAAAATAAATGCTTATGAGATTTTAGATAGTGATAGGGTGATTGTTGAAGAAGAGTTATTTGAAAAAATTAAAATTTTTTTAGAAGGAGGAAGTATTGGATCCGTATAAAATTGTTAAATATCCATTAATAACAGAAAAGTCAACTGATTTAAATAAAGAAAACAAATATGTTTTTTGTGTTGATAAAAAGTCAAATAAACATCAGATAAAAAAGGCAATTGAAGAAATTTATAAGGTTAAGGTTGAAAAAGTTTTTGTAATAAATCCAAAACCAAAAAAAAGAAGATATAGGTTATTTATTGAAGGATATAAATCCAGGTATAAAAAAGCGATTGTTAAACTGAAAGAAGGAGAAAAAATTGCCATTACGTAAATTAAAACCAGTAACTCCTGGTCAAAGGCAAGCTGTATTACAGGATTTTTCAGATATTACTAAGACAGAACCGGAAAAATCACTCGTTTTTGGATTAAAGAAAAAAGGTGGCAGGAATAATACAGGAAGAATAACAGTTAGACATAGAGGTGGAGGGCACAAACGTCTTTATAGAATTATTGATTTTAAAGGAAGGATAGGTTATGAAGGTGTTGTGAAAAGTATTGAATATGACCCCAATAGAAATGCAAGAATTGCATTAATTTCCTATACAGATGGAGTTAAAAGTTACATAATAGCACCTGCTGGATTAAAAGTAGGAGATAGAATAAAATGTGGAGAAGATGCTGATATAAAGTTAGGAAATAGATTACCTTTAAGAAAAATACCAGAAGGAACTGAAATTTATAATATTGAACTTATTCCTGGTAAAGGTGGTCAAATTGCAAGAGCAGCAGGAACTCTTGCAACTTTAATGGTAAAAGGTGAAAAATATGCTCAGGTTCGTTTACCTTCTGGTGAAATAAGATTATTTGATTTAAACTGTTATGCTTCAATAGGACAGGTTAGTAATCCTGAATATAAATATATTTCTTTTGGTAAAGCTGGTAGGATTAGAAATCTTGGAATTAGACCAACAGTTAGAGGAACAGCAATGAATCCGGTTGATCATCCTATGGGAGGTGGAGAAGGTAGAGGAAAAGGGCATCTTCCTCAGAGTCCAACAGGTATTCCTGCCAAGGGATATAAAACAAGAAAAAAGAAAAAATCATCAGATAAATTTATTTTACAAAGAAGGAAACAAAAATGAGGTCAAAGAAAAAAGGTCCATATATTGATAAAAAACTTTTGGAGAAGGTGATGAAATTAAAACAATCTGGGAAAAAAGAAGTTATAAAAACATGGGCAAGAGATTGTGTTATAATCCCAGAATTTGTTGGTTATACATTTGGGATTCACAATGGAAGAACTTTTGTTAATGTTTATATTACAGAAAATATGGTTGGGCACCGACTTGGTGAATTTTCTCCAACAAGAACATTTAGAGGACATGGAGCACATACTGAAAGAGCAAGAGAGAAAAAGTAAGGAGAGATGGTTATGGAAGCAATGGCAAAAGCAAGATATGTGAAAATAGGGCCGAGAAAATTAAGAATGATTGTAGACCTTATTAAGGGAAAAACTATTGAAGAAGCAGAGGGCATTTTGAGAAATTTACCTAAAAAGGGAGCAAAGATTTTGTTAAAAGTTTTAAAAAGTGCTGAAAATAATGGAAAGCAAAAAGGTGAAGTTGTTGAGTGGAAAATAAAAAATATAATTATAGATGCAGGTCCTTATTTAAAAAGATATAGAGCAGCGTCTATGGGAAGAGCGGTTATGGTGAGAAAAAGGACTTCCCATATAACAGTTATTCTTGAAGGTAAATAGGAGAAATAATGGGTCAAAAAGTTAATCCTATTGGGTTAAGAATAGGGATAGTTGAGAATTGGAGAAGTAATTGGTTTGCTTCTAAAAAGGACTTTAAAGAACTTTTAAAAGAAGACATTCTAATCCGGAATTACATAAAGAAAAAATATCCTAGGGGAACAATTTCAAAAATAGAAATAGAAAAGACAGATAAAATAAGAATTAGAATTTACACACCAAGACCTGGAATTGTTCTTGGAAGAAAAGGGACTGAAATAAACAAATTGAGGGATGAACTTTATGAGATGGTAAAAAAGCAGATAACTATTGATTGTATAGAAATTAACGCACCTGGAACAAGTGCACAGTTTCTTGCAGATTCAATTGTAATTCAACTTGAGAAAAGAGTTCCTCATAGACAGGCAATAAAGAAAGCGATGGATTTGGCAATTCAGTCAGGAGCAAAAGGTATAAAAGTTAGAATTTCTGGAAGAATAGGAGGAGCAGAAATAGCAAGAAGTGAACAATATATAGTTGGAAAAGTTCCTTTGCACACACTGAGAGCAAAAATTGACTATGCAACTTCTACTGCTTTTACAAGAAGTGGAACAGTTGGAATTAAGGTCTGGGTATATCTTGGAGAATTTTTAGAGAAAGAAGGAGAAGAGAATGCCATTAATGCCTAAAAGAGTTAAATATAGAAAGATGCAGAGAGGAAGAACAAAGGGACAGGCAGAAAGAGGGAGTAATATTTTTTATGGAGAATATGGATTAAAAATTCTTGAACCTGGTTGGATAACATCTGCTCAAATAGAGGCGGCGAGAATAGCCATAACCCATTATTTAAAATCAAAAGGTAAATTGTGGATAAGAATTTTTCCTGATAAACCAGTAACAAAAAAACCAGCAGAAAGCAGAATGGGTAAAGGAAAAGGAGATGTAGAAAAATGGGTAGCAGTTGTTCTTCCAGGTAGAATAATTTTTGAAATTTCAGGTGTTTCAGAAGAACTTGCTAAAGAAGCATTAAGAAGAGCATCTCATAAAATTCCTTATAAATCAAAGATAGTAACTCGTTCATTAATTACTTAAAAATTTTGAAATTTTTTAAAAAAGTGTTATAATATATTTTTATGCTTTAAAAAAGGTAAATTGTATGAAAAAGGAAGAATTAAAAAAGTGGAAAGAGGCAACAGAAGAAGAAATTAATAACAAAATTTTTGAGTTGAAAAAACAAATTTACGAGTTAAGAAAGCAATTAATTCTTGGACAGTTAAAAAATTACTCTCAGATTAGAGAAATAAAAAAGGATATTGCAAGACTTAAAACGATTTTAAGTGAAAGGAAATTAGGAGTTAAAAAATGACAAAGAGAGTAGAAAAAATTGGTGTTGTGGTAAGTGATAAGATGGACAAAACAAGAGTAATAATGGTTGAATTTTTGACACGACATCCTTTATATAAAAAAACAATAAGAAAAAGAAGAAAATTTATGGCTCATGATGAAAACAATATTACAAAAATTGGAGATGTAGTAAAAATTATTCAGACAAGACCATTGAGTAGACATAAAAGATGGAAGATTACTGAAATAATTGATAAAGATAAGAATGTTTTTGAAAAAATAAATAAAGAAGGAGAAGGAAGTGATACAACTGAGGACAATGCTACAGGTAGCAGATAATACAGGTGCAAAAAAGATTATGGTTATTGGTTTTATAGGTGCTTCAAAGAAAAGATATGCACATGTGGGTGATATTATTATTGCAAGTGTTAAGGATGCAGTTCCTGATGGAATTGTAAAGAAAAAGGAAAAAGTAAAAGCTGTGATAGTGAGAACAAAAAAAGAGATAAAGAGGAAAGATGGGTCTATCATTAGATTTGAACATAATTCTGCAGTTATAATTGACAATGAAGGAAATCCAAGAGGCACAAGAGTTTTTGGTCCAGTTCCGAGAGAATTAAGGGATAAAAATTTTACTAAAATAATTTCTCTTGCTCCGGAGGTTATTTGAGATGAAATATAAGTTTAAAAAAGGTGATTTTGTTGCAGTAATAAAAGGAGAAGATAGAGGAAAAAAGGGAAGGATATTGAAAATTTTCAAAGAAGGAAGAGTTCTTGTTGAAGGTATAAATTTTGTAAAAAAACATACAAAACCCAAAGCAGTAGACAAACAAGGTGGAATAATTCAGATAGAAAAACCAATAGCAATAGGAAATATTAGTTTCTTCTGTTTAAAATGTAGTAAACCAACAAAACTTGGAATTAGATTTCTTGAGGATGGGACGAAAGTTAGATATTGTAAAAAATGTAAAGAAATTGTTGAGGAGAAATAGTATATGGAAGAACCAAGATTGAAAAAAATATACAAAGAAGAAGTTGTTCCTAGGTTAATGGAAAAATTTAAATATAAAAATAAAATGCAAGTTCCAAAGATTTTAAAAATTGTTTTGAATATGGGTATTGGAAAAGATGGCAAAGATGCAAAAGCTGTAGAAGCAGCACAAAAGGAATTAACATTAATAGCTGGGCAAAAGGCAGTTATAACAAAAGCAAAAAAGTCAATAGCAGGTTTTAATATAAGAAAAGGGAATATTGTAGGTGTTATGGTTACTTTAAGAAGAGATAGAATGTATGAATTTCTTGATAGATTTATTACAGTTGCCTTACCAAGGATAAGGGATTTTGATGGTTTGCCTAAAAATTCAACAGATGGAAGAGGTTCCTATACTATTGGAATAAAAGAACATATAATATTTCCAGAAGTTGATTATAATATGATTTACAAGGTTCAAGGGATGAATATTACGATAGTCACTTCAGCAAAGACACCTGATGAAACAATATCTTTATTGAGAGAAATGGGATTGCCTATAAAGGAGGAATAAAAGGTGGCGAGAAAATGTTTTTTTGAGAAAATGAAGAAAGAACCAAAGTTTAAAGTTAGAAAAAGAAATAGATGTTGGAGATGTGGAAGAAGTCGTGGTTATTATAGAAAGTTTGGAATATGCAGAGTTTGTTTCAGAGAACTTGCAGGTAAAGGTGAAATACCAGGTGTTAAAAAGGCGAGTTGGTAAAGGAGGAATTTATGACAATGACAGACCCGATTGCTGACATGTTAACAAGGATTAGGAATGCAAATGCAGTTAATAAAATATATGTGGATGTGCCTTTTAGTAAATTTAAAATGAAAATACTTGATGTTTTAAAAGACGAAAAATATATAAAGGATTATGAAATAATTGGAGAGGGTAACAAAAAAATTTTAAGAATTTATTTGCTTTATTTTGGACAAAGAAAAGCAATTACAGAGATAAAAAAAGTAAGTACTCCTGGTAAAAGAATTTATGTTAGTAAAGACAAAATCCCAGTTATAAAAAACAATTATGGAATTGCTGTTTTAACAACTTCAAAAGGTATAATGAGTAATAAAAAAGCCAAGGAACTTGAAATAGGTGGAGAATTATTGTTTTATATTTGGTAGAAAGGAACAATATGGCAAGATTGGGTAAGAAACCAATTGAAATACCAGAAGGAGTTAATGTAAAAGTAGAAAATGGAATTATTTATGTAGAGGGGAAAAATGGGAAACTTTCTCATAAAATATTTTCTAATTTAAGTGTTAATTTAGAGGACAAAAAAATTATTGTAAAAAATGAAGTTGACCCAAAGAATAAGAAATTGTATCGTAAAACTGACCAGTTACATGGTCTTTTAAGAAGTTTAATTGTTAATATGATTAAAGGAGTTACAGAAGGATATGAAAAAATACTGGAAATTCATGGTGTTGGATATAAAGGAGAAGTTAAAGGAAACAAATTGATTCTTAATCTTGGATTTACACACCCTGTAGAAGTTGAAATACCAGAAGGAATAAAAGTGCAAGTGATAAAAAATACAATTATATCTGTTAGTGGTGCAGATAAACAAAAAGTGGGAGAATTTGCAGCAAAAATTAGAAGAATTTCACCTCCTGAACCATATAAAGGGAAGGGAATTAGATATAGAGGAGAATATATTAGACAGAAACCCACAAAAGCAACTGGAGCCACAACATGAAAGAAAAGAGAAAAAAGAGACATTTAAGGGTTAGAAAGAAAATAAAGGGAACTTCTGAAAAACCAAGATTATGTGTTTTCAGAAGTAATAAACATATATATGCTTCATTAATTGATGACAGTTGTATTCCTAACAGAGTTATTACAACTGTTTCAAGTTTATCACCTGAATTTAAAAAAATGGTTAATGATAAAAGTATTCATGGTGGAAATATAAAAGGTGCAGAAATAGTTGGACTACTTATAGCAGAAAAAGCAAAACAACTTAAAATAGAAAAGGTTGTTTTTGATAGAGGTGGTTATAAATATACAGGTAGAGTTAAAGCACTTGCTGAATCTTCAAGAAAAGGAGGTCTAAAATTTTAGAAAAAGATAACTTAAACCAGGAAGAACTTGAAGAAAAACAAGTTGTAATTGAAATAAGAAGAGTGACAAAAGTTACAAAAGGTGGTAAAAATTTAAAATTTAGGGCTATTGTTGTCGTTGGAAATGGTAAAGGTAAAGCAGGATTTGGTGTTGGAAAGGCAAACGAAGTTCCTGATGCAATAAGAAAAGCAGTAGAACATGCAAGAAAGAATATGATAGAAGTTCCGTTAAAGGACTCTACGATTTTTCATGATGTGGAAAGTAAATTTGGTCCTTCAAAAGTAATTTTGAAACCTGCTTCTAAAGGTCATGGAATGGTTGCAGGAAGAACGATGAGGGCTTTTTTTGCTGTCTGTGGTATAAAAGATATTATCTGTAAATGTATTGGTTCAACTAATCCAATAAATGTTTTAAATGCGACTGTTAAGGCATTGCAAAAAATAAAAGTTAAAGGAGGAGAAAATGAAGTTACACCAGTTGAGACCACCTGAAGGAGCAAGACATAAAAAGAAGAGAGTTGGAAGAGGTGATTCTTCAGGTCATGGTGGAACTTCTACAAGAGGCCATAAGGGCCATAAAGCAAGAAGTGGTTATAGATTACCTTTTAATTTTGAAGGTGGTCAGATGCCTCTGGTTAGAAGATTGCCTAAAAGAGGTTTTACACATATTAAAAAATATAAAGTTGAAATAGTTAATTTAAATCAGATTGAAAAAAAGTTTCAGGAGACAGAGGAAGTAAATATAGAAACATTGAAAGAAAAAGGTCTTATTAAAAAGGGTAATTTTGTAAAAATTCTTGGAGAAGGAAATTTAACAAAAAAACTTACTTTTTATGCACATCAATTTTCAAAAAAAGCAAAAGAGAAAATTGAAAAAATCGGTGGTAAAGTTAACTTAATAGAAACTAACTAAAATGTTTGAAGCGTTTAGAGATACATTTAAAATACCTGATTTAAAAAGAAGAATTGGAATAACCATTTTGCTTTTAACTGTTTATAGGTTTGGTTGTTATATTCCAGTCCCAGGCATAAATGGAAAAGAACTTGCAAAAATATTTGAAGGTTCAGCAAATACATTATTTTCTCTGGCTGACCTTTTTTCAGGAGGTGCATTAAGTCAAGCAACAATTTTTGCTCTCGGAATTATGCCCTATATAAGTGTTTCAATTGTTCTTGAACTTTTAGCTTCAATAGTACCTTATTTTGAAAATATGCTTAAAAGAGGTGTAGAAGGAAGAAAGAAACTAACTCAATTAACAAGATTAGGGACAGTTGCATTATGTATTTTTCAGGGAATGGCAGTAAGTATTTTTCTTGAAAATCCAGAACATTTTGGAGGTGTTGTAATAGTTGCAAATCCAGGATGGTTGTTTAGAATTGTATCTACATTTACTATGACAGCTGGAACTATTTTTCTTATGTATTTAGGAGAGCAGATAACAGAAAAGGGTATTGGAAACGGTATTTCTTTAATAATTACAGTTAGTATAATTTCAAGAATGCCTGTTGCTTTTCATAGAATGGCTGGTCTTGTTGCTTCAGGAGAAATTAATCTTTTTGTTGTTATAGTTTTAATTGCCTTAATTTTTGGTGTTGTAGCAGCAGCAATAACTGTAAATGAAAGTGAAAGAAGAATTCCAATTCAGTATGCAAAAAGAGTTATTGGAAGAAAAGTTTATGGAGGGCAATCCACATACTTGCCTATAAAATTAAATCAAGGAGGAGTTCTACCTTTGATTTTTGCCATTGCAATTTTAACTTTTCCAGCAACAATTTTATCATTTACACAGAATAAAGTTTTATCAAAAATAGCCACAATTTTATCGCCTCAGGAACCACTTGGTATGGTTTTATATGCTTGTTTTACAATATTTTTCTGTTATTTTTATGCTGGTATTATTTTTAATCCTGATAATATTGCAGAGGATTTACAAAAATATGGTGGATTTATACAGGGAATAAGACCTGGAAAACCAACTGCTCTTTATCTTGAAAGGATTGTTAATAGATTAACCTTGCCAGGGTCGGTGATGCTTTCTGCTATTGCTCTTTTTCCGTATATTCTTATGCATATTTATAGAAAAATCCCTTATATTGTCGCAAGTATATTCGGAGGGATTGGTCTTTTAATAGTAGTTTCTGTTTTAATTGAGACAATAAGACAAATTGAAGCACATTTACTTTTAAGACATTATCAGGGGTTCATTAAAAAATCAAAAATAAGATGAAAAAAATTTTAATTTTACTTGGTCCTCCTGGAGCAGGAAAAGGAACAGTTGGAGAAAAATTAAGTGAGATTTTAAATTTACCATTAATTTCAACAGGAGACCTATTGAGAGAAAGTGTTAAAAATAATACTGATTTAGGAAAGAAAGCAAAGATTTATATGGAGAAAGGAGAACTTGTTCCTGATGAAATTGTATTGGCAATTGTTGAAGGAAGAATAAAAGAAGATGATTGTAAGGATGGATTTATTCTTGATGGTTTCCCAAGAAATTTAAATCAAGCAGAAATACTTTGGAAATTTATAGAGAAAGAAAAAGTAAAAGTTATATATTTAAAAGCAGATGATGAATTTTTAGTTCAAAGACTTTCAAATAGAAGAATATGTGAAAAGTGTGGAGCTATCTATCATCTCATAAATATACCTCCAAAAGTGGATGAAATATGTGATAAATGTGGTAGTAAATTAATTCAGAGACAAGACGATAAAGAAGAAGTTGTAAGAAATAGATTAAAGGTTTATTATAATTTGACATCTCCTTTACTTGATTATTATAGGAAGAAAAATATTTTATTTACTATTGCTGGGGACGGAAAACTTGAAGAAATAGTTTCTGAGATAATTAAAATAGAAAAAAATGCTTGACAAAAAAGGAATAGATATGGTAAAAACCGCTTGTAAAAAAGCAAGAGAAATAATTGAAGAATTAAAAGAGTATATATATCCAGGTATTTCTACTTATGAAATTGAATTAAAAAGTATAGAGTTAATGAAAAGGAAAAAAGTTATATCTGCATTTAAAGGATACAACGGATATCCTTCCAATATTTGTATTTCAGTTAATTATGAGGTTGTGCATGGTATTCCTAAGAAGGGGAAAATTTTGAAAGAAGGAGATATTGTTTCTCTTGATGTTGGAGTTATTTATGATGGATATTATGGAGATTGTGCAGACACTTTACCTATTGGGGAAATTGATTTAAAATATATAAAATTAATAGAAGTTTCAAAAAAGGCATTTAAAAAAGCATTAAAAGAAGTTTATGCTGGTTCAAAAACAGGTAATATCGGTTATGTAATAGAAAATTATGCTAAAAAATATAATTTTTCTGTTATTAAAGATTTTAGTGGACATGGCATAGGAAAAAATTTGCATGAAAGTCCTGAAATTCCAAATTTTGG
>JAMWBY010000043.1 GCA_023818745.1 Candidatus Omnitrophota bacterium | reverse complement strand
GATGAAAGATTATTTATTCCTAAAGTTTATAAGGAGTTATGCACAGAAAAAATTCTTGTTCTTGAATATCTTGATGGTATAAAAATAAACAAGATTGAAGAGTGGAATAAATATGTTGATAAAGAAAAAGTTTTAAAAAATGGTATAAGTATAATTTTAAAACAGATTTTTGATGCTGGATTTTTTCACGGAGACCCACATCCTGGAAATATTTTCATATTAAAAGATGGAAGAATCGCTTTAATTGATTTTGGGATTGTTGGAAAACTTGACGAAGAGAAAAAATATTATCTTATTAACTTAATTACAGGTATTTTAAAAGGCAGGACTGATAAAATAATCTATACACTAAAACTTATGGATTCTATTGACAGAAACACAAACATTGATGAATTGAGGGAAGATATAGAAGACCTTGTTGATGTATATAAAGACGTTCCATTAAAAAATATAAAAATTGGAGAGGTTATTGAAAATAGTTTTGAAGTTATGAGAAAAAATAAAATTAAAATACCAATAAGTTTTACACTAATGGGCAAATCTCTTATAACTCTTGAAGGTATATGCTATTCTATTTTGCCTGAATTTAAATTTACTGAAGCAGTTGCACCTATTTTTATTGAATTTATTGAAAAAAAATTGAAATTTCATTATTATTTTAAAAATTTTCAAAATACAATTGAGAGATTTCAATATATAATAAGAGAACTGCCTGAAAATATAGAGTATTTCATAGATGCAATTAAAACAAGAAGTTTAAAGAATGACTTAGAAAATAATGTTAAAATTTATGAACTCAACTTAAACATTAAAAAAACTGGGATAAAAATTTCTCTCTCTTTTATTATTAGCGCAGTCCTTATTTCTTCCGTTTTCTTATTCATTTCTGGGTTTTTTGTATATGGAATTCTTGGTTTTGTTGCCACATTTGCTCTTTTAATTTTTTTATTTTTTCTTATAATGAAGGATTGAAAAATGAAAGTAGAAAATAAAAAAGTTTATCATGATTATGAAATACTTGATAGAATTGAAGCAGGAATTGTTTTAAAAGGAAGTGAAGTTAAATCAATAAGAGAAGGAAAAATTGCTTTTAAAGATTCATATGCAAAAGTTGAAAATGGTGAAGTTTTCTTGTATAATTTTTATATATCTCCTTATCCTTGTTCTTTTGAAAAATTAAATCCTTTAAGAAAGAGAAAATTATTATTAAGAAAAAATGAAATAAAAAGAATTGAAAGAAAAGTTTCTGAAAAAGGGTTGACAATTGTACCCATTTCGGTATATTTTAATAATAAAGGACTGGTAAAAGTTGAAATTGGGGTTGTAAAAGGTAAAAAGATCTTTGACAAAAGGAAGGAATTAAAAGAAAGAGAAATAAAAAGGCAGTTGGAAAGAAAGATGAAGGGAATGGGGGCGAAATAGGTTTCGACAGAGAGAAATTTGGATAGAGTTGCCTGTCAAGTTTGTCAGGGACTTGTAAAAACCTGACAAAAAATAACTGCCACACCGGCAAATGTTATGGCTGCATAAAATGCAGTCACCTGTTTACAGAGTTTACCCCTGACTCTGTAAAACAGGTCGGGTAAAGGGGTATTCTTCTTGAAGTTTATCCTTTTTCTTCAAGAAGAATTATGAAAAAGGATGCGGGTAAAAAGGTTTGTCAGAAGCACCTTTTTACTCAAAGAAGAAACTTCTGACTATACAGGTAGATACTCTATCTGGATTCTCTCTGGACGCGGGGGCAGTACCCGCCGCCTCCACTTTTACAAGTTTAAAAAAATTTAAAAAATGGAGAAGGAATGAAATTTATTAAAAATTGTTTGGTCTTTTCATTTTTTTTTATTTTACTTTCTGAAGTTATATACTCAATTAACCTTATTGATGAAGTAAAGATAAAAAAAATACCAATTTATACGATCAATAACATTCAATACATATCTTTAAAATCACTTCTTAAAATAATAAATGCGGATAACTGGGCTAAAATAGAAGATAGAGTTTTTATTTTTATAGGTGACACACAGATAAAATTCAGAATAGATGACAAAATATTAATTTTCGGTGGCAAAACATATGAATTAAAAAATCCACCAAAAATAGCACTTGAAGAAGTTCTTATCCCCCTTGAAGAATTTTCACAGATGTTTTTGAATTACACCCCATCCACAAAAAACCAGTTAAAAGAAGATTTGGTTTTAGAAAAAAAGAAAGACAAAAAATTTGTTATATTGATTGACCCTGGACATGGAGGACACGATTCAGGGGCTATAGGAAATTATGGATTAAGAGAAAAAGATGTAAATCTTGATGTTGCCTTGCGGGTTGAAAGATATTTAAAGAAACAACTTGAAAAATATACTTCTGTAGAAATATATCTTACAAGAAAAGAGGATGTTTTCATATCTCTTGAGGAAAGAGTGAATATTGCTAAAGGTCTGAATGCAGATATCTTTTTTTCTATTCATACAAATTCATCAAGATTCAACAGAGAAAATGCTGATGGTTTTGAAACATTTTATCCAGCAAGTAAATTAGAGTTAAATATTTTGCCAAAAACAACAGATGGAGAAGGAGAACTAAAAGAAAATAATAATCTTGACCCTGTTCTTTCTCAAATAATAGTTAATTTAAATGACACAGATATAATTGATGAAAGTAGAATTCTTGCAGAAATAGTTCAAGAAAAACTCGCACAGCGCCTTATAACACCTGATAGAGGTGCAAAAAGAGGAAATTTTTATGTTTTAAGATATACTCCTATGATTTCAGTTTTAACAGAAATTGGATTTATATGTAATCCAGTTATTGAGTTAAACTTAAAAGATGTTGAAGTAAGACAGGCAATAGGAGAAACATTAGGAGAAGCAATAATTGAATACTTACGAAGAAGGAAAATAATTTAATGGATTTTATCAAAAATGTATGAAATAAAAATTAGAGGAGATTTTTCGTCTGCCCATATGTTAAAAAATTATAAGGGAAAATGTGAAAATCTGCATGGGCACAACTGGAAAGTTGAAGTTATAGTTATTGGTGAAACACTTGATAAAATTGGATTACTTATTGATTTTCATATATTGAAAAGTAAACTCAACATTATTTTAAAATCACTTGACCATAAAAATTTGAATTTAATACCATTTTTTGCTAAAAAAAATCCAAGTTCAGAAAATATCGCATTTTTTATATATAAAAAAATGGTGCAATTGGTAAAAAATTATCCTGTTAAGATATCAAAAGTTACTGTCTGGGAAAATGAAAACCAAAGTGCCAGTTATTATGAGTAAAAATTTTTATATAATTGAAATTTTCAAGGGAAAAAATATATTTGATGTTTTTGGCCAGGAAATAAAAAAGAGCATTAAAGAACTTGGTATTTTAAATATTGAGGAAGTAAAAGTATCCAATCTATACAGAATTGAAGGTAATGATATAGATAAAAAAAAGATAATAAGGATTGCAAAAGAGCTTTTGATAGATAATGTGTCAGAGGATTATAAAATTTACAGAAAAACAAAAAAAAGTTTAAATTGGTGGATAATTGAAGTATATCTTAAAGATGGAGTTACTGACCCTGTTGGAGAAACAGCAAGGAAAACAATAATTGAAAGCAAAATTTTAAAAGATGCAATAGTTAAAACAGGTAAAAAGTATTATATAAAGGGTAAACTGACTGAAAAACAAATTAAAGAAATATGTGAAAAAATTCTTCTTAATCCTTTAATCCAGAATTATTTTATTTATAAGGGATAAAAATGAAATTAAAATATGCAAGAGAAATTGAAATTTTAAATTATGATGATAAAAAACTTATTGAATTGAGTGAAAAAAATTTGCTTGCATTAAACCTTGAAGAGATGAAAAAAATAAAGGAGTATTTTTCTTCTATTGGAAGGAATCCAACAGATTGTGAACTTGAATGTATTGCTCAAACATGGAGTGAACATTGCTTTCATAAAACATTTAAAGCAGATATTGAATACCAGGAAAATAAAAAAAAAGAAAATATATGTCTTCTTAAAGAAATAATGGAAGTTACTGAAAAATTAAATTATGATTGGTGCATCTCTATTTTTAAAGATAATGCAGGGATAATAAAATTAAATGAAAAGTCAGGAGTTGCTTTTAAAGTTGAAACACATAATCATCCATCTGCACTTGAACCTTATGGAGGATCTGGAACAGGTATTGGTGGTGTAATAAGGGATATATTGGGAGCAGGACTTGGAGCAAAACCAATTTTAAATATAGATGTTTTCTGTTTTGGTGAACTTACCTATCCTTATGAGAAATTACCTGAAGGTGTCTTACATCCAAGAAGAATATTTAGAGGAGTTGTAAGTGGGGTAAGGGACTATGGTAATAGAATGGGAATCCCAACTGGAAACGGAGCAATAATTTTTGATAATGGATACCTCTATAACTGCCTTGTTTATTGTGGAACTGTCGGAATTATACCGATAGATAAAATTGAAAAAAAAGTAAATGATGGTGATTATATAGTTTTAGTCGGGGGGAGAACTGGAAGAGATGGCATTCATGGAGCAACATTCTCATCAGTAAGTTTAAAAGAAGATATTCCAACAAGTGTTGTTCAGATAGGAAATCCAATCATTGAGAAAAAAGTTCAGGATGTTTTGCTTTCTGCAAGAGATATGGGACTTTATAACTCTATAACCGATTGTGGTGCTGGAGGGCTATCATCTGCAATAGGAGAGATGGGAAAAGATATTGGTGCGATTGTTTATCTTGAAAAAGTGCCATTAAAATATCAGGGGTTAGCACCATGGGAAATATTTTTATCCGAATCACAAGAAAGAATGGTTCTTGCTGTAAATGAAAAAAATCTTGAAAAACTTATCTCTCTTTTTGATTCAGAAGATGTAGAGGCAGTAGTTATAGGGAAATTTGTAAAAACTGGAAAATTAACAGTTTATTATAAAGATGAAATCGTTTGCAATTTAGATATGGAATTCCTTCATAGAGGAGTCCCGAAGAGAAAACTGAAAGGCGTTTTTAAAAAAAGAGAGGAAAAAAGTTTTCTTTATAAATCAAAAAATCTTAAAAGAGATATTTTAAAAATACTCTCAAACCCAAACATTTCATCAAAAGAAGAAATTGTTCGTCAGTATGACCATGAGGTAGGTGGAAGAACAATTTTAAAACCATTTATTGGATATGAATCACGCGGTGTTTCAGATGGAGTTGTTTTAAAACCTTTTTATGATAGTTACGAAGGAATAATTGTTGCCTGTGGAATAAATCCATTCTATGGAGAGATAGATCCCTATTATATGGCAGGTTGCTGTATTGAAGAATGTATAAGAAATATAGTAAGTTGTGGAGGAAATCCAGAAAAAATTGCGATACTTGATAATTTCTGCTGGGGAAATGTTTCAGATGAAAAACAACTTGGAAGTTTAGTCAGATGTGTAAAGGGATGTAAGGACTATGCATTAAAGTATAAAGTCCCTTTCATTTCAGGAAAAGATAGTTTAAATAATTATTTTAAATGGAAAAATGGCAGAATAATTTCAATACCACCAACATTACTTATTTCAGGAATTGGAATAATTGAAGATATAAGAAAAATAACTTCAACTGATTTTAAAAAGGTAGGAAATTTAATTTTTGTTCTTGGCAAAACATACAATGAACTCGGTGGTTCTCAATTTTATAGAAATCATAATATAAAAGATGGAATTGTTCCAAAACCAAGACCAGAAAAAACGCTCCCCTTGATGAAAAAACTTCATTATGGTATCAAGAGTGGTATAATAGAAAGTTGTCATGACTGTTCTGATGGTGGATTGATAGTGAGTATATGTGAAATGATGATTGGAGGAAATTTGGGCTGTAATGTTGACTTTTCAAATGTTTTATCAGAAAAAGAAGAAATAGAAATAGTACTTTTTTCAGAAAGTTGTGGAAGATTTGTTATTGAAGTCCCAAAAGAAAAAATTTCTGAATTTAAAGATTTGTTTGAAAATGAAGAGATAAGTCAGATTGGTGAAATTATAGAGAATAAAAAATTAAACGGCTTCTGGAAAGGAAAGAAAATATTTGAAATTTCACTAAATGAAATTTATGATACATGGCGCTCTTTAAAATTTTAGAGTTTTCAAAGTGCTGTTAAAAAATGAAAAAAGTAAATGTTTTGATACTAAGAGTTGGTGGAACAAATTGTGATTTTGAAACAGAATGGGCTTTTAATCTTGTAGGTGCTTTTGCTGAAAGAGTTCATATAAACCAGTTAATAAAAAAAGAAAAAAAACTTTCTGATTACCAAATTCTTGTTATTCCAGGTGGATTTTCTTATGGAGATGATATAGCAGCAGGAAAAGTACTTGCGAATGAGATTAGAATGAAATTATGGGACGATATAGAAAAATTTATAGAGGCAAAAAAAGTTATTGTTGGTATATGTAATGGTTTTCAAGTTCTTGTAAAATCTGGAATTTTACCTTTTAACAGTCAACAACTTTGTACTCTTGAATGGAATGATTCAGGTAGATTTGAGGATAGATGGGTTTATTTGAAAGTTGAAAGAAGTGTTTGTCCATTTTTTAAAGATATACCTGAAATTATAAAAATGCCTGTTGCTCATGCAGAAGGAAAATTCTTACCTAAAAATGAAAATATTCTTAATAAAATAGAAAAAAATAAACAGGTTATTTTGAGATATTGCGATAGCAAAGGGAATATAAAAGGATATCCTTACAATCCAAATGGTTCGGTTGGTAGCATTGCAGGTATATGCAGTCAAAATGGTCTTATAATCGGAATGATGCCACATCCAGAAAGGTGTGTTTTAAAATATTATTACCCAGATTTTTTAAGAAAAAAAGAGGATGATATTTATACACCTTCCTTTAAAATTTTTAAAAATATGATACAATATTTTTCTTGATTTTATTTTAATTTTCAACTTAAATTATTTAAAAAAGGAGAAGTAGATGGATGAAAGCATTTTAAAAAAGGCAGATGTTTTTGTAGAGTCATTTAAATATTTAAAAGAATTCAAAAATAAAATTTTTGTTATTAAGGTTGGTGGAAGTATATATCAAGTTGAAGACATGAAAAAATCTATACTTTTTGACATTGCCTTTCTTTCACTTATAGACATTAAAATCCTCCTTGTCTGTGGTGGGGGTAAGTTTATTAATGATGAAATAGAAAAAAGAGGAAGAAAAGCAAAATTTATTGATGGGTTAAGAGTAACAGATTTAGAAACATTAGAAGTAGTAAAAGATATTCTTTTTAAAATTAGAGATGAAATTGTATATACTTTAAAAACAAAATACCAAGTATATGCTGATAAACTATCTCCAGAAGAAAAATTTGTAACTGCCTCAAAAATTCATTATCAGAAAGGAGAAGAAATTATTGATTTAGGATTTGTTGGACAGATAAAATACGTAAATTCAGAATATATTGAAAAAAAATTAAAAGATAAAAACATCCTTGTGTGTGCTCCACTTGCACAAGGAGAAGATGGACATATATATAACACAAATGGAGACACTTTTGCTGCAAACATTGCTTCTGGTTTAAAAGCAGAAAAAATTATTTTTATCACAGATGTTCTTGGGATAATGAGAAATCCTGAAAATCCAGACACATTAATTTCAATAATAAACGTTTCTCAAGCAGAAGAACTTATAAAAACAGAAGTTATAAAGGAAGGAATGATACCAAAAGTAAAAGCAGGTATAAATGCAATAAAAAATGAAGTTAAAAAAGTTCATATTATAAGCGGAAATATCCCACATTCTCTTTTGCTTGAAGTTTTAACAGAACATGGAATTGGCTCAGAAATTATAAAAAATGGATAAAGAAAAAGTAATAAGAAATTATAATGAATATGTTGTTCCTTCTTACAAGAAACAAAATCTTATTTTTGTAAAAGGAAAAGGAAGTTATTTATGGGATATAGATGGTAAAAAATATCTTGATTTTTTCCCTGGTTGGGCAGTAAGTGGTCTTGGACATTGCCATCCACAAGTAGTTAAAAAAATAAAACAACAAGTTGATATTTTAATCCATTTATCCAACAATTATTATCATCCATGGCAAGCACTTCTTGCTGAAAAATTATCAAAACTTTCTTTTGGAGGAAAAGTTTTTTTCTGTAATAGTGGTGCTGAAGCAAACGAATCTGCAATAAAACTTGCAAGATTGTATGGCAGAAAAACCAAAAGATATAAAATAATTTCAATGGAAAACTCCTTTCATGGTAGAACACTTGCAACAGTAACTATGACAGGACAAAGGAAGTATAATGAAATGTTTGAACCATTGCCCGTCGGTTTTATATATGCTAAATTTAATGATTTTTCAGACCTTCTGAATAAAATTGATGACAAAGTTGTTGGAATAATACTTGAATTGATACAAGGAGAAGGTGGAATAAATGTAATAGATGAGGAATATTTAAGAAAGGTAAAAAAACTTTGTATAGAAAAAGACATACTTTTAATTTTTGATGAAGTCCAAACTGGCTTTGGTAGAACTGGAAAACTTTTTGCTTATCAGGTTTTTGGAGTTGAACCGGATATTATGACACTTGCAAAAACGCTTGGTGGTGGATTTCCTGTTGGTGCTATGATTGCGAAGAAAGAGATTGCTGATT
Source organism: Candidatus Omnitrophota bacterium (assembly GCA_023818745.1). Lineage (GTDB taxonomy): Bacteria > Ratteibacteria > UBA8468 > B48-G9 > JAFGKM01 > JAMWDI01. The sequence goes on along the minus strand of JAMWBY010000043.1, from coordinate 2,672 downwards.
TAATGACTGCTGGAACCCATGCTTCAACTTTTGGAGGGTCACCAGTTGCCTGTTGTGCTTGTCTTGCTGTCCTTGAAGCGATTGAAAAAGATAATCTCATTGAAAATGTAAAAATTATGGGTGAATATTTAAAGGAAAAACTTGAACAACTTAAAGAAGAGTTTAAAATAATTAAAAAAATAAAGGGAATTGGACTTATGCTTGCAATTGAAATTGAAGGAAATGGTGAAGAACTTGTAAATATTTGTGCGGAAAATGGGCTTTTGATAAATTGCACCCATCAAAATGTAATAAGAATAATGCCAGCAATAAATGTAAAAAAACAAGAAATAGACGAAGGAATTGAAATTTTAAAAAAATCTTTAGAGATAATTGAATGAAAAGGGATTTTTTAAAAATTTATGATTTTAAAAAACAAGAGGTTTACAAAATTTTTGATACCACAAAATATTTCAAAAGTTTAAGAAAAGAAAAAAAAATTACAGATAATTTAAAAAATCTTTCAATTGGACTTTTATTTTCAAAACCAAGCACAAGAACCAGAATATCATTTGAAGTTGCAATTTATGAACTCGGAGGCAATCCAGTTTATTTACCTTTTCAGACAACACAGATTTCAAGAGGAGAAAGTATTAAAGACACTGCAAAAGTTATCTCAAGGTATCTTGATGGAATAATAATAAGAACATATTCTCAGGGAGAACTTGAAGAATTTGCTAAATATTCAGAAATCCCTGTTATAAATGCTTTGACAGACCTTTATCATCCAGTTCAAATATTATGTGATTTATTCACAATTTATGAAAAAAAAGGGAGTTTAAATAATTTAAAAATAACATATATAGGAGATGGTAATAATGTATGTAATTCCTTAATTGAAGGATGTGATTTGCTTGGAATTGAAATAAGGATTTCCTGTCCTGAAGAATATATGCCAGATAGAAAAGTAATTGAAAATATAAAAAACAAAAATCTTTTAAAAATAAGTTCAAATCCAGAAGAATTTATTGAAGATGCAGATGTTATTTATACAGATACCTGGGTCAGTATGGGAGATGAAAAAGAAACAGAAAGAAGAATAAAAATATTCAAAAAATATCAGGTAAACAAAGATTTATTAAAAAATGCAAAAAAGGACTTTTTATTTATGCATTGTCTTCCTGCTCACAGGGGCCAAGAAGTTACAGATGAAATAATAGATGGTCCAAATTCTATTGTTTTTGACCAGGCAGAAAATCGTCTCCATTGCCAAAAGTCCATTCTTGCTTTTCTATTTTCTAGTATCTCATATTAAAAAAATGGTAATTGAAAAAAAAGTAGAAAAAATAAAAGAACACCTTGAGAAAGAAAAACTTCAAGCAATTATAACAAAAAATCCATCCCATATTTTTTATCTAACAGGAATTCTTGAAATTGAGGGATACTTAATAATTGATAGAGATAATATATATTTATTAATAACACCTCTCTATTTGTATGAATGTTCTGATTTTGCAAAAAATAACAAAATGAAAAATTTCCATATAATAGAAATTAAGGAGAAAACATTAAAAAAATTCCTTTCAAAATATAAAAAACTCGGAATTATAAATAAAGAAATTACCTATAATGAATATAAAAATTTACAGAAAGAAGTGAAAACAAAGATTTTTTTACTGGATGACTTTATATTTGATTTAAGAAGTGTTAAAGATGAAAAAGAAATAGAAAATATTCAAAAAGCAAAAGATATAGCAGAAAAAGTAATAGAAAAAATAAAAAACAATATAAAGGATGGAATAACTGAACTGGACCTTGCTGGTGAAATAAAATATGAAATAATAAAAAATGGTGGTAGAAGAGAAAGTTTTGAACCAATTGTTGCTTCTGGAATTCATTCTTCATATCCACATCATAAATCAAAAAATAGAAAAATAAAAAAAGGCGATGTTGTTATAATTGATTTAGGAGCAGATTATAATGGATATAAAAGCGACATAACATATACATTTTTTATTGGAAATGTTGATGATGAAATAAAAAAAATATATAGAATAGTTGAAGAAACACAAAAAATATGTATTGATTTTTCTAATATAGAAAAAATAAAAGGGAAAGAATTATACACAAAGGCAATTGAAAACTTTAAAAAATATAAATTTGAAAAATTTTTCATTCATGGACTTGGTCATGGAATTGGTATTGATGTTCATGAAAAACCATATTTAAACAAAAATGGAGAAGAATTGAAAAAGGGAAATATTTTTACAATAGAACCTGGAATTTACATACATAAAAAATTTGGAATTCGCCTTGAAACAATGATTTTCAAGCAAACTTGACAAAAATAATAATATATTGGAAAATGGAATTGATGAAAATGGAAAAGTGTTTACGATCTACTCAACTTATACAAGTACTTGAAAAATATACTGGAAAGGAGGCAAAAATGAAAAGAATAGTAATAAGTATTTTTTTAATTTTAAGTGGATTTTTGTTTTCTTTGGAAGAACTTGGTGGAACTGTATGGACAATAAACCAAAGCGGATATATGGAACAATTACAGAGCGCAACAGTAAGAATATGCGGAACAAATATGACATCAACAACAGATAGTAGTGGATATTACACTTTTGCCCAACCAGCATTCAGTATTGATAAATTCATTTTAAAAGTAGAAAAAGATGGTTATG
>JAMWBY010000042.1 GCA_023818745.1 Candidatus Omnitrophota bacterium | reverse complement strand
GTTATACATACCTTGCAACTGATATTGCTTATCATAAATATAAAATTGATAGAGGTTATCAAATTTTAATAAATATTGTGGGACCTGACCATCATGGCTATATACCAAGATTAAAGTCAGGAGTTACCTGTCTTGGTTTTAATCCTGAAAACTTAATTGTTTTAATAGTTCAACTTACAACTCTTTATAGAGGAAAGGAAAAATTATCTATGTCAACAAGAAAGGGACAATTTATAACTTTGAAAGAATTGATGAATGAAATAGGACCTGATGCAGCAAAATTCTTCTTTTTATTCAGGAAAATTGATAGTCACCTTGATTTTGATATTGAAATCGCAAAAAAACAATCAACTGAAAATCCTGTTTATTATCTTCAATATGCATATGTTCGGCTTAAACATCTGATTGAATATGGAAAAGAAAGAGGATATTCACCAGAAGGAATTTTGCCATCATTAGATTTAATTGATAAGGAAGAGGAAATTTCAATAATGAAAAAATTATGGAAATTTAATGATGTTATAGAAAGTGTTGTAAATACATATCAAGTTCATTTACTCTGTGAATACCTTCTTGATATTGCAAAAGATTTTCATTCTTACTATCAGAAATATAGAGTTATAGGAGATGAAAAAGATTTAACATATGCAAGATTGACTTTCATAAAATCCCTTCTTACTGTTTTTGAACTATCTCTTTCTTTATTAAATATTTCCCTTCCTGAAAAAATGTAAAATATTGCAAAATCTAAATTATGAGAATATAATTTTTAAAGAGGGAGGTCAAAATGAAACTGGGTGTATTTATAGTAGTTTTTGGAGGGAAAACATTACAGGAGGCACTTGATAAAATTAAAGAACTTGGACTTGATGCTGTTGAAATTGGAACTGGTAATTATCCAGGAGATGCTTTTTGCAAAGTTGACGAACTTTTAAATGAGGAAAATAAACTAAAAAATTTTAAAAAAGAATTTGAAAAAAGAGGCCTTGAAATCTCTGCTCTATCTTGCCATGGGAATCCACTTCATCCAGACAAAAAAATTGCAGAAAGTCATAGAGAAGTCCAAAGAAAAACAATTCTTCTTGCTGAAAAACTTGGTATTCCAAGAATAATTACATTTTCTGGTTGCCCTGGGGATAGTGAGAATGCCAAATTCCCAAACTGGGTTACTTGTCCATGGCCAGGTGATTTTTCTGAAATTTTAAAATGGCAGTGGGAAAAAGTTGTAATACCTTTCTGGAAAGAAGAAGTTGAATTTGCAAGAAAACATAATGTTAATCAAATATGTCTTGAAATGCATCCTGGCTTTGTTGTTTATAATCCAGAGACACTTTTAAAATTAAGAGATGCTTGTGGAGAAGAAATTGGAGCTAATTTTGACCCAAGTCATCTTTTCTGGCAAGGAATAGACCCTATCGCAGCAGTAAGAAAACTCAAAGGAGCAATATATCATGTCCATGCAAAAGATACAAAAATAAATCCATATACAGCAAGTATAAATGGGGTCCTTGATACAAAATCATATCTTGACGAAGAAAATAGAAGTTGGATATTTAGAACAGTTGGATATGGCCATGGATATGAATTCTGGAATGATTTTGTTTCTACTTTGAGAATGGTTGGTTATGATGGTGTTTTAAGTATTGAGCATGAGGATAGTTTAATGAGTGGCGAAGAAGGCCTTAGAAAAGCAATTGAATTTTTAAAAAATGTTTTAATAAAAGAACCCAAACCAAAAGTATGGTGGACATAAAAATTGTAAGAATTATTATTGGAGGGTCCGGAGGTCAAGGAATTTTAACCTTAGGGAAATTACTTTCCTATGCTGGAATAAAAAAAAATTATTATGTGTGCTGTTTGCCTACTTATGGTGCTGAAATGAGAGGTGGATATATCTACAATTTTGTTACAATATCCAAAAAAAAGGAAATTTTTTCTCCGATAAGCGAAAGTTGTGATATAGGTGTATTTTTGAATGAAATGGCTTATAAAATGCTAAAAAAGTATTTAAAAAAAGATGCATATTTAATACTTAATTCTTCCCTTATAAAAACAATTAAAAGAAATGAAAAAGAAATTGAAATACCAGCGACTGAAATAGGAGAAAAAATAGGAGACATAAGGATTACAAATATGGTTATTGCTGGTGTTCTTTCCAAATTGATAACTGAAAATTTTTTTGATTTCAAAAATTCACTTTTGATAAGTGAAATTGAGAAAGTAATTGGTAATAAAGAACTAATAAAATTGTGCAAACTTGCTATAAAATATGGGTGGAACTATTTAGAAAAACATTAGTATTAAAATAAATTATTCAGTTTATATTTTCATCCTCATCTATATCTTCAAATAACTCTTCGTAAACATCCTTTTTTTCATAAAAAATTTCAACATCTTCAATATCATCAATGTCTGCCAATCCAATATTCAGTGATTCACATTCTGGACAAATATCTTCAGTGCTTTCACATCGGCAAAATACATAACCACACGAAAAACATTTAAAATAAAAAGAACCACAATTAGGACAAATTAAAGGACCTTGGTTATTATTTTTAGACATAATTTTCTCCTCTTTTTTTAGATATTATACCCCATTTTTATTAAAAGTGGATTTTTGTAGGATAGGGTATAGAAAATTATATTTCTGGAAATTTCACAACTTTTATTTTTTAACAGATAAAAAGGTATAATATATAAATACAAGAGAGGGAATATGGCAGAAGAATTAAAAGTTGAAAAAATTAATGAATATAAATGGATGATACCCAAAATAGGAGATATGCGAGTCCCTGGAATTATATTTATTTCAGAAAAATTATTAAAAAAGGCGATTGAAGATAAAGCAATTGAGCAGGTAGCAAATGTAGCAAAATTACCCGGTATTGTTAAATATAGTTTAGCAATGCCTGATGTTCACTGGGGATATGGTGCTCCTATTGGTGGAGTTGGTGCCTTTAATGAAGATTCAGGTGTGATTATCCCTGGATTTGTTGGATATGACATAAACTGTGGCGTGAGATTAATAAGAACAAACTTAACAAAAAAAGATATAGAAAATAAACTTCAAGATTTAGTAAATGGTCTTTTCTATAATATTCCATCAGGCGTTGGTTCTACTGGAAAATTAAGATTGAAAAGAAAACAACTTGAAGAATTATGTGTCAAAGGTGCATTATGGGCTGTTGAAAATGGTTATGGCAAAAGGGAAGATCTTGATAATATAGAAGAATATGGATGTATTAAAGGAGCAGACCCAGATGTAGTAAGTGATAGAGCATTTGAAAGAGGACTTGAACAATCAGGAACTTTAGGTTCAGGTAACCATTTTCTTGAAATACAGGAAGTTATTCATATTTATGATAAAGAAGTAGCAGAAAAATTTGGACTTTTCTCAGAACAGATTACAATAATGGTTCATACAGGTTCTCGTGGTTTTGGGTATCAAATTTGCGATGATTTTCTTGATATGTTTGGAAAGGTTGCTCTAAAATATGGGATAAAGCTTCCCGATAGACAACTTGCATGCGCACCAGCCAATTCTCCTGAAGGACAGAAATATTTTAAAGCAATGAAATGTGCTGCAAATTATGCTTTCGCAAATAGACAAGTTATCTATTACTGGATATGTGAGACATTTGAAAAAATTTTAAAAGTTCCTTTTGAAAAACTTCAAATAGAAACGATATATGATGTTGCTCACAATATATGTAAATTTGAAACTCATAATGTAAATGGAAATAAAAAGAACTTATATATTCACAGGAAAGGAGCAACAAGAGCATTTCCAAAAGGACATCCTGAAATTCCTGATAAATATAAAGATGTAGGACAACCTGTAATAATTCCAGGAACAATGGGAACCGCCTCTTATGTACTTGTTGGAACAGAAAAAGCAATAGAAGAAACATTTGGTTCAACCTGTCATGGAGCAGGAAGAATGATGTCAAGACATCAGGCAATTAAAGAAGCAAAAGGAAGGAGTATATCAAAAGAATTGCTTGAAAAAGGTATAATCCCAAAATCTGTAAGCGAAAAAGGGCTTGCTGAGGAAATGCCTGATGCATATAAAGATGTTGATGAAGTAATTAAAGTAGTTGAAGGAGCAGGAATATCTAAAAAAATTGCCAAAATGGTCCCTCTTGCAGTTATTAAAGGATAAATCTTTTGAATCTTCTTATCTTTTGTAAAATTATCTCTATGAGTTTAATTTGGGAGAAAGTTTTATTTAATATGAAAGAAATATCCTACATTAGATAAATACGGAGGGGGTGGGATTTGAACCCACGATCCACTTATCGTGGATACACGCTTTCCAAGCGTGCGCACTCGGCCACTATGCGACCCCTCCTTTGCTCTCCTTTGTTTCCTTTAATCTTTTAAAAATAATAGTTTTAGGGAATTGATATCCGGCTTTTATTCTTTTATAAAACAATTTTTTAGCAAGACGGTTTAATTTTTCATATGGAATTTCACCTTTTTCAAAAAGTTTTAATTGCTGTCTAGCTTTTTCCTTCTTTCTATGATAAACTTTTCTCAATTCTTCTTTAAGTTTTCCCATTTTTCGCCTCCTTCTTTATATTAAAATTATATTGATTTTGCTTTTTCTGGTCAATATAAAATTAAACAAATAAAAAAACTTGACAATTTGAAAATATATATTAAAATAAATTTGTGAAATTTTTCACAAAATAAAATGGAAAGATTATACATAGAATTCAAAAATTGGCAAAGTTTTTTAAAGGGGAAATTGCAAGAAAATAAAATCTATGCTCCTGTTGATAATGATGGTATTTCTTTCTATGAAATTATAGATGAAAAAAATATTGAAAAGATTGTTTATGATAAAGCAAGACCTGTAGAACCATTTAAAATCTTTTTATTCCCATTTAAAGAAAAAGTTGTACCTGAAATATTAAATCTTGAAAAAATAGTTGTTCTTGGAGTAAGTTCATGTGATTTAAAAGGAATTGAAATTCTTGACAATGTATTTAAAGAAGGAGAATATAAAGACCCAAATTATAAAAAAAGAAAAGAAAATATAATGGTAATAAGTTTTGATTGTATTCAACCATATTCAACTTGTTTCTGTTCACTTGTTGATGTAAATCCATATCCAGAGAAAAATTTTGATTTAAATTTATCTAAAATAGAAAATGGTTTTATAGTAGAAATAGGAACAGAAAAAGGTAAAAATTTTATAGGTAAAGATACAAGATTCTATCAAGCAAATGAAAACCAATTGAAAAATATGAAAGAAAACAGGGAAAAAGCAATAAAAAAAGTTGAAGAGATAAATAATGAATTTGATTTTAAAAAAAGAGAAAATTTAAAAGAATTTCATTATAAAGAATACTGGGAAAAAATAAAAGATATTGAAAATTGTGTTTCATGTGGTAGTTGCACATTTAACTGTCCTACATGTGTTTGTTTTCTTCTTGAAGATACAAGTGAGAGGGATTTTTTTAAAAAAATTAAAGTATGGGATAGTTGTCAATTCCCTGGATATGCAAGAATGGCCTCGGGTGCTACACCAAGACCAACTTTATATGAAAGATTTGCCAATAGATATTTGTGTAAATATTGGTATATGGTAGAAAATTTTGGCATTCTTGGTTGTACTGGCTGTGGAAGGTGTATAAGTGGATGTATTGGCAAAATAGACAAAAGAAAAGTAATGACTGAAATTTTAAGAGAAAAAGTAAAAACTTAAAAATGGATAAAAATATATACGAACCTATAAAATGTGTTGTTGTTGATAATATAGTTGAATCACCGACGATAAATACTATCGTTTTAAAACCAGAAAAGAATTTTTCTTTCCTTGCAGGTCAATTTGCATCTTTAACTGTCCCTGGTGTAGGAGAAGCACCTTTTACACCCTCCTCTTCTCCATTTGACAAAGAAAAACTTGAATTTACTGTTATGAAAATTGGAAGAGTAACAGAAAAAATACACCAGTTAAAAATAGGAGATATAGTGGGAGTTAGAGGTCCTTATGGGAAACCCTATCCTTTAGAAAAATTTAAAGATAAAGAAGTTTTACTTGTTGGAGGAGGAGTTGGGCTTGCTCCAATAAGGGCCTTATTTCTTGCACTTGTTGAAACATATAAAAATTATAAAAAAATTGTTTTCTGTTGTGGAGCAAAGACACCGCAGGACTACATATACAAAAATCAATTATTCAGTGACTGGCAAAAACTATGTGAAAAAATTCCTCTCTCTTTTAGAATAACAGTTGATAAAAAAGATGAAAAATGGAAATATATGGAAGGAGTGGTAACTGTAACACTTGATAATCTTGATATGGATATAAAAAATTCTATTGCTGTTGTATGTGGTCCACCGATAATGATGAAATTTACAACTTTAAAACTTTTAGAAATTGGTTTTACACCAGAAAATATTTATTTATCAATGGAAAGAAAGATGTATTGTGGAGTTGGACATTGTAGACATTGTTTAATTGGAGAATTGTTTGTATGTAAAGACGGACCTGTTTTTACATATGAAGAGTTAAAAGATAAACCAGATATATGGGCTTAAAATGAAAAAGTTATTTATTGATTATGACAAGTGTTTAAGTTGCAAAAAATGTAATGTTAAATGTTCATATTTTTTGCATCCCGAAAATAATGGAATAACTTATTTAAGAGAAGAAATTGCCTTTCTTTTTGCTTGCAGAAGGTGTGAAGACCATCCGTGTATAAATGTCTGTCCTACTAGTGCATTGATAAGGGAAAAAGGAATAAATATAAGAAGCAGGTTTTTGTGTATATCATGTAAGAGTTGTATGCTTGCTTGTCCTTTTGGAACAATTTTACCAGATATAATTCCATATATTATAGGTAAATGTGATTTATGTTTAGGAAGGTTAAAAGCAAATGAAATTCCTGTTTGTGTAAAAACAGCAGAATGTGATGCTATAAAATTTATTGAAGAAGAGGAAATTGAAAAAGAGGAAAATATTTATAAAATTGGGGATAGTTTAATTGTTAAAGTTTATAGTTATATTAACTCATACGGAATAAAAAAATGAGTGGACTTTATATTCTGGGATATTTTATTGTTTCATTCTTTGCTCTTAGCATAATTGGGCTTTTTATATTCTGGATAGATAGAAAAATAACAGCAAGATTACAATGGAGAGTTGGACCTCCATGGTATCAGAATTTTGCAGATATTATAAAACTCTCAGGCAAAGAGGTCTTAATTCCTGAAAATAGTAATAAATTTATGTTTATATTCTCACCAATTCTTGCACTAATATCAGCAACTATATGTGGAACCATACTTTTGTTGATTTTAAGAAGTGAACTGGGTTTTGAAGGTGATTTAATTTTATTTGTTTATTTGCTCACTCTCCCTTCTCTTTCAATAATTCTTGGTGGAAGTGCTTCTGGAAATGTTCTTGCTTCTGTTGGAATTAGTAGAGAATTAAAACTTCTTTTATCTTATGAACTTCCATTTATATGTGGAATAATAATACCTACTATAAAAACACACTTTACTACTTCTTTGATTGAAATTCTGAAATATCAACAACTAAATGGAAGCCATATTTTTTCAATTTCAGGAATAATTGGTTTTATAATAATATTAATTTCTTCTACAGGAAAAATTGGAGTTGTTCCCTTTGACCTTGCAGAAGCAGAAACGGAAATTGCAGGAGGTGCTTTAATTGAATATTCAGGAATTTTACTTGGATTTTATAAACTTGCAAAATCAATTTTACTTTTTGTGATTCCTGCTTTTATAATTCTGCTATATCTTGGTGGAACGACTTTAGATAATCTTTTAGGTGTTTTAATTTTTATTTTAAAATATATTTTTGTTGTAGTTTTAATAACTTTAATAAGAAATACAAACCCAAGATTAAGAATAGACCAGGCACTTAAATTTTTCTGGGGATGGTTAACTTTAATAGGTATAGTAGGAATTTTATTTGCTTTATCAGGAGTTTAAAATGAATTTAAAATTAAAGGCACTTAAAAAAAGTTTATGGGTATATCATGTAAGTGCTGGTAGTTGTAATAACTGTGATATTGAAATTCTTGACCTTCTGACTCCCAGATTTGATGTTGAAAGATTTGGTATTGTCCTTGTTGGTTCTCCAAGACATGCTGATGTCTTGTTATGCACAGGAATTGTTAATAAAAAATGTCTTGAAAGAGTAAAAGAAGTGTATGAGCAGACACCTAAGCCATGTGTAGTTGTTGCAGTTGGTGCCTGTGCTTGTTCTGGTGGAATTTTTAGAGATGGGTATCAAATGGCAGGGCCTTTAAATAAAATTATTCCTGTTGATGTATATATTCCAGGATGTCCACCAAAACCTGAAAGTATAATAGCAGGTATTGTTAAATTTTTAAAGGAGTTGAAATGATTGATAAAATTAAAGAAAAATTAAAAGATAAGATAAAGGAAATAAAAATTCATAATGAAAGAAGGATTTATTTAACAATTGATAAAAATGACTTAAAAGATGCTGTAAATGTAATTTTTAATGAACTTGGAGCCAGATATCAGATTGTAACAGGTATTGAAAATTTTAATAATTTTGAATTATTATACCATTTTTCTTTTGATAAAGAGAATGGAACTATCGTTTCTCTAAGAACATTTTTAGAGAAGGAGAAACCAGAAATTGAAAGTTTGACATCTATTATTCCAGGAATATCATATATAGAAAGAGAAATTTGGGAATTGCTTGGAATAAATTTTGTTGGGCATCCTAATTTGAAACATTTTTTATTAAGAGATGACTGGAAGGAAGGAGTATATCCATTGAGAAAAGGAGTAAAAACAGATGGCAAATAATAAAAAGGTGATTGTTCCAATAGGTCCTTACCATCCACTTCTTGAAGAACCTGAATTTTTTGAACTTTATTGCGATGGTGAAGAAGTTGTTGATATTGAATGGATAGCAGGATATAACCATAGAGGAATTGAAAAACTTTCTGAATCAAAGCATTATGATCAGGTAACATTTCTTGTTGAAAGGATTTGTGGTATTTGTTCAACTTCACATCCTATTGCTTACTGTAATGCTGTTGAAGATTTATGTGGGATAGAAATACCTGAAAGAGCCAAATATATAAGAAGTATAATTGGAGAGCTTGAAAGATTGCATAGTCATCTACTCTGGGTAGGACTTGCAGGTCATTTCCTTGGTTATAATACTGTTTTTATGTGGGCGTGGAAATATAGAGAAGGGATACTTGATATGTTTGAAATGATAACAGGAAACAGAAACCATTATGCAATGTTGAGAATAGGAGGAGTAAGAAGAGACATAGAAGATCAAGATATACCAGTTTTAAAAAAGACACTTTCAGAAGTAAAAGATAAAATAAAAATGCTTACAGAAGCAGTTTTAGATGACCCAGTTTTGGCTGCAAGATTAAAAGGAATTGGTGTTTTGAAAAAAGAGGATATAAAAAATTATGGTGCTGTTGGACCTGTTGCAAGGGCAAGTGGAATTGATATAGATGTGAGAAAAGATGACCCTTATGCTGCATATAAAATTGTTGAATGGAAAGTAATTACAACTGAAAGTGGAGATGTTTTTGATAAGGCAGTTGTTAGATTGCTTGAATGTTTTGAAAGTATAAAAATAATAGAACAGTGTCTTGATGCAATTTATCGTAAAAAGGGTGAAATATGTAAAGAAATAAGAGAAATCCCTGAAGGAGAAGGAATAGGTCGTCATGAAGCACCAAGAGGAGAAGTTTTTCATTATGTAAGAAGTGATGGAAGAACGACAAACCCAGTAAGACATAAAATAAGAGCGCCAAGTTATGTAAATATTCCTACATTTAAATCAAGTTGTATAGGTGAAACAATTTCAGATGTTTGCATAATCTTGGCAGGAGTTGACCCATGCTATTGCTGTACAGAACGTCTTGCAGTTTATGATAAAGATAAAAAGAAGAAAATTTATAGTTTCCAAGACCTTGTTAAAAAATCAATAGAAAAGACAGAAAAGATAAAGAAAGAAATCGGGAAAGAAGTAAAATTATGGAAAAAATTATTATAAGTATTTTTTCTTTGGGTTTTATATCAGGTCTTTTATGTAGATTTATTCCTTCAAGGATAAAATATTTAAAGGAAATAATAAGTGCTTGTGTATCAATTATTTATTTGATTTTTTCAATTTTACTCTTTAACAATTCTCCCTCCTATATTACTGAAATGTTTTTGATAGACCGATTTTCAATTTTTATTTCAATTTTCATTTCTTTGTTTACTTTACTTACACTAATTTATAGTTTTTCCTATTTTGAAAATTTTGAAAATTCAAACAGATATTACTCCTATATTTTATGGACATTAACTTCTTCCGTAATTGCTGTTTTTTCAAATAATTTAATTCTTTTTTCTGTTTTCTGGGGAATCCTTGCAATTACTCTTTACCTGCTTTTGAATATTTCAGGAGAAGAAAATGCATATCCTGCTAAAAAAACAATGATTATAGTTGGTGGAAGTGATTCTTTTTTAATTTTTGGAATATGTGGTTTGGTCTATTTAACTGGAAAATATACAATAACTGATATGAAAATTCTAATTGCAAGTGGTCTTGAAATTGGAATTTTCTTTTCTTTAATTTGTGCTTCAATTGCAAAAGCAGGTTGTATGCCATTACATACATGGATACCTGAAATATCAGAAAAAACACCATCTCCAATTTTAGCATATTTACCTGCTTCTCTTGATAAGCTTTTAGGTATTTATCTTTTTTCAAGGATTTTACTCAATATGTTTGAGTATAGTTCAGATTTGCATTCTACTTTATGGTTTATTTTAAGATTAATAGGTTCTCTTACAATTTTATGTGCTGTTTTGATGGCAATAGTTCAACATAATATGAAAAAATTACTTTCTTATCATGCTGTAAGTCAAGTTGGTTATATGGTTTTAGGTATTTCAACTGCATCTCCAGCAGGAATTATAGGTGGGCTTTTTCATATGTTAAATAATGCAATCTATAAATCACTTTTATTCTTTGGAACAGGAAATGTTGAAAAAAATATAAGAGAAGTTGAACTTGAAAAACTTGGAGGGATTGGAAGATTTATGCCTATTACATTCTTTACTTTTTTAATTGGTTCTCTTTCTATAAGTGGTGTTCCTCCATTCAATGGATTCTTTTCAAAATATTTAATATATCAGGGACTATTTGAAGGAGCAAAAAGTGGTGATTTTTCATGGATAATTTGGATTATATGTGCTATGATTGGTAGTGCTTTAACCCTTGCAAGTTTTTTAAAAATTGTTCATTCTGTATTTTTGGGACATTTAAAGGAATATAAAGAAAAACTTAAAGAAGTCAATTTTATGATGTTACTACCACCAATTATTCTCTCATTACTTTGTGTTACCCTTGGGTTTGGATTTATTTATCCTGTTAAAATATTTGAAAATTCAACTGGGATATTTATTGAAAAAAGTTATAGTTTTTTATTCCCAACATTAACTTTAATATTTGTTTCATTAATTTTAGGATTTATAATTTTTTCAATCTCTATTATTACTACAAAAAGAGGAAGAGTTGTATCTTCTTTCGTTGGTGGCGAGAAAAAAATAGAAAAAATGGAAATGAGTGGAATAGAGTTTTATAAAACAATTGAAAAACAAACATTTTTTGCAAAAATGTATACTGGTGCAAGAAATAAAATATTTGATTTATATGAGAATTTCAAAAGAATTATATTTTATTTTGGCGAAGGAATAAGAACAACTCATACCGGTGTCTTACCAACTTATTTGACTTGGATTTTGTTCGGTTGTATTGTTTTATTTATATTATTTATGAAATTTTAGGAGAAAGAAGAGATGATTGAAATCATTATTGGGATTTTGTTAACTTTTATGATAATTGGAAGCATTATATGTCTT
>JAMWBY010000115.1 GCA_023818745.1 Candidatus Omnitrophota bacterium | reverse complement strand
AATTTATTGGACTTGGTTAGGAAAAAGAAAGAAAAGTTTATACTCTATATCAGAAAAAATAATGACAAGAATATTACAGAATATTTAAAGAAAAGAAAAAAAAGAAAGTATTACAAAGAAAAAAAAAGAAAAGAATTTAGTTCATCTCATACTCTTCAGTATATCTGATACAAGCTTATGTATATTCAATTCAATTTAGTTTATACATTTCAATTAGTTAATCACAAGATTATATATTACTGACAGCTTATATCTTTACAAGTTCTATAGTATTTCTAATACGAGTGCTATAGTTTATACAGTATATACTGCGATAAAGAGATTGAATTTGATTAAGAGAAAGACATAAAGAATATAAAAGCAAAAACACAAGAGAAATAAATAAAGAAATTTCAAAAGACAAGAATTATCAAAGGACTTGACAGGTATGATAAAATATATAATGGGAGAAGAAAAACAAAAAAGGAGGTAAAGATGGAGCTGATTTTAAAAGAAAAACTTGGAAAGAAGATAATAGAGATATTTAAGACAGGAGAAGAAAGAATAGATTTTGTGTCAATAAAAAGGGAAAGTGGTAGAAACTCTATATACTTTGGAAATCATTATTTTGTTATCAAGAAAGAAGGGATAAAGAACTATCCAGACGGAGTAGAATTATGCTGGATACAAGGAGAATTAGAGGAGAATAAAGTATATGAAGTCAAAATAAATGAATTGAAGTATAACTATCAGGAGAGGTCATTTTTTGGAGAAATTAAAGAGAAAGAGAATTCTATTTTGATAGACAAGTTTAACGAAATAAAGAATTTAGAAAAAGAAGACAAGAATATTTTAATTTTAAATATTGACAGAATTAAAGAGATTACTAATATATTCAAAATTTTTGACAAAAGAATATTTAAATTGATAATTGAAACAAAGAAGAATGATTTATTTTATTTTCACGATGAGTTTACAAAGATAGAGGGAGTTAGTATTTTCTTAAAGACATAAATTTAAACAAGGAGGAGGAATGGAACTAAAAAAACAAGAAGAAATAAAAAATGAAGAAGGGAAAATAAAAGAGCTTATAAAGATATATGACATACAGGGGATTGAGATTTTGGGAAGAGTAAGGAAGATAGGACAGCAACAAGAATGCTCGGGGGATAAATTAGAGGTATGGGGGGAGATAGATTTACCCTGTGAATTTAATTCAGAAGAAATAAAGACAGAGCTAAGATTTGGGAACAGATTAAAAATTTTAAATCACGAGTTAGATAAAGAGTGGGGATACCTGGAAATAATTGACAACAAAAACTATAGAATGCTCGGTTTTATTCTTACTTGCTTAAAATATTCAGAAGGATTTAATAAAGCAATCAAGAAAATAGAAAAAGAACTTACAAAACTTGACAAGAAATTACAAAAAAGAAAACAAATAAAGGAGAAAGGAGATGATATTTAACTCATTTTGTAAAATAGAATATTCTGGAAAAGATAAGCAATTTAAACTTAAAATAGAAGAAGATCATATGCAATATGAAGAAGGAAAGGAGTTTATAATAATTGAACTATCTAAAGAAGAAAAAGAGAAATTTTTGGACTGTATTAAAGCAATAGTTGAAATTATTAAATTAAATTGGAAATAAAAGAAAACAAAGAAAAGAAAGGAGGAAAGAATGAAATTTGATAAAGAAATTGAAAAATCGTTTCTGGAATTAATTGAACTTTGCTTAAAACATAAAGACGGTTTTCAAATAGCAATGAAGGAATTAGAGAAAGAGATAGAGAAACGAGGAAAATCACAAAGGAAGGAGAACAATGGAACTAAAGAAAATTATAGAAGAAATAAGAGCAGGTAAAATTTATTATCTTATTGCTTATTCTTATAATTTTCATAATCTTGTTGCAAGTGGATATACAGAACATCTAATACAACCTGAAGAAGTAAAATTCTGTAAAATCCCCTTAAAAACAAGTAAAAGTGAAATTTCTGATTTAGACATTATTTTATATCTTGGAAACAAACCCTTCAAAGTAGTGGAGCAGTATAGAGGATATATTTACAACAAAGAATTTGACAGAGACATAGCAAGACAATCAAAAAAAATAGTAGATTTTACTGAATTTTTGAAAATAATATTTGATGCAGTATATTCTGAAGATAAAGAAAGACAAAGCACTTGACAAATATGGTAAAATATATAATAGGAGAAGAAAAACAAAAAAAAGGAGGGAAAAATGAGAATAAAAGTAGCGGAGGTAAAAAGAAATAAAACAGATGGTTTTTGGGAAAAGCATTGGGTAGAAAAGATTATAACAATAGAAGATAAAGAAATATACAGATACTGGTATGCTTTAAACAGATTAGATGACCAGGACTCGCGGGAATATGTGAAAGCGGTAAGTAGCACATTCTGGAGAGGATTAATAATCTTTTTTTTGAGCGAGGGATGGATAGAAGACGATATAGTGGAGGAGAATTTGGATAGGTTTAGAACAATAAAAGAATTGCCCACCGATGGTAGGATTAAAACAGCAGAGTGGGAAAGATGGTTATTGATAGAACACGAGATTT
>JAMWBY010000041.1 GCA_023818745.1 Candidatus Omnitrophota bacterium | reverse complement strand
AATCGGATTTTTTTCATACCTTCTAAAAACTCCATCCATTAATTCCTCTTATTTAAAAATTGTTAATTATACTAATTATATATCATAGTATCATAGTTTGTTTAAAAAGTAAATTTTTTGGAGAAGGAAGCGGGAAGAATCATATCTTTTAAGTAATATTTTTGTATTAAGGATTGTATAAGAAAGATTAAGGAAAGCAGTTTATCAAAAGAGTAGAAAAATTATTCCTGAAAAGATATATAAACTTGCTTCCAATTATATTTCTCATAAGTTTCCAGTATATGAAGAATTGCTTAATATGAGGTTTTATGATTTTGAGTGGGAAGGGATGTATAATACAGAAAGGTTCTAATATAGATATGAGACCTTTATTAAAGATATTTTTTGAAATTTTTCTTCTTAGATAGATACAATTTTTAATTAACGACTTTGTGCCAATTATCCAAAACTATATTTAGAAAGAAAGGGAAAATAAAATTATGAACTTTTAAAGTTTACTATTGACAATTATAATTTTAAAGAGAAAAATAAAAAGATATGATAAAAACAAAAGAAAAAATAAAAAAATTGGAAGAAGGTATAGAAAAAATTGCAAGATTGAATAACACTCAAATTAGAAAGGAATTAGCTTTTAATTTTAATCCTTTCAGAGAAAGTTATAGATATTTTGATACATTTAACATGGAATATAAAGCACATATTAACAGAAAAGGAGAAATTTTTGTAAGAGTTATGCCTATCAGAATTGAAAAAATTTTTAATTTTAACAAAGTGAAGAAAGAATACATAATAAAAGGCGAAAAAATTTACAGAAAAACAGATGAAGAAATAATTATAAAATTCATCCTGCAATTTTTTAAAAGAAGAAATTTTAACATATTTGAAGGAAATGATTATAGAATTTTAAGTCCGAAAAAATTTGAAATATCTGTTGAAGGAAATATTGGGGAAATAGAAATAGTAAGGACAAAACCATTTTTAGAGGTAATTATAAGGGATAAAGAAAAACCATTTCTTTGCCCTATAAATTATCAATATGTTTTTAGATTTAAGGATATAATTGAAGTAGAAAAAGAAGACGAAGTTTTTATTGATTTTGAAGAAACAGAAATTTCCATATCAACATTTTCTCCTTTTAATCTTTTAAGAAGAAGTATATACGGATTTGGAAGTTCAAACTTAAGAAATTTTTATTCAGAAGAAGGCATCTTCCCAGAAGTTAAACATACAATAAGACAGACAGTTTTAGGAAATTTTGCAGGTAGTATTGTAATTGCAAGTGTATTTGTAAGAGTTGCTGAAAGATTAAAAGGTAATACCTGGTATACTTTAACATCTGGAATTCTTGCCTTTATAAGAGCGCCTGCCGAAATTTATTTTATGAAAAAATCATTAAAACTTACTGAAAACTTTCCATCAACACAGATAAAGAAATTTTTTGATAAAGGAAAAATAAAAGAAATTATTGGGAGTAAAGAAATAAATGGATGGCGAAATTTTGAAAGAAAGATTTTTGATATATTTAAAAAAAGAGAAAATTTTATTTATCTTGTAGAAAAATATTCAAATTTCAAATTTAAAATTTATAAACTTGTAGAAAACGGGAAAAAAGAAGAAATATTTGAAATTCTGAAAAATGAGTTTAAATTTTCTGATGATGATATTGAACAATGTAGATATCATATTGAAAATCTTCAAAAAATTGATGTTGGAAGAATCACTGATGAAATAAAAAAGGAAATTATCAATCTTTATAAAGATAATCTTTTAAAACCAGGCGGAGAGTATATGCTTTTTAAATATATAGAAGAAATTTTTAAAGAAAATATAATTAGATTACCTGTAAATAAAGCATTTAAACTATTGAGTGATAGATTAAAGGATGAAGAGAAGGAACTTACAAAAGAAGAAATTTCAAATTTCATAGGAATAACAAAAAGAAAAATTGAGCCATTCAGATTTCTTGATTTGTTTACTTTATTTTCACTTTTTGCAATGGGATATTTTGCTACTTTTTTAAGAGGTCTTAATGAAATAACAATTCTTATATATTACATTTTTTATGGAGCAATAACAAATGTTATTCTTGCCGCTGTTAATAGATATGGTGGACAGATTGGATTTCAATATTTATACAGAGCACTTGAAAATTCTCCAAACATAACAAGTGCTGCTGATACTTGGAATGAATTTAACTCCCATATTATGAGACTCTGGGCAGTTTTTTCTTCTTTTGGAACAATTGTTGGAATACTCGGAAAGGTATTTTCAGACATAACAGGTGGATTTTCAAGATATTTTGTTGAAGGAATTGCTTTAATTCTTTATATTATGGCCATAAGAGAGTGGTTTTTATATTATCATAATCTTGAGAAAAGAAGTAAAATGGAGGAATAAATGAAAAAATTAAAAAGATTTGGTGTTTCTATGAATGAAAATTTGCTTAAAAAATTTGATGATTTTATTAAAAAACAGAAATATAAAAACAGGTCTGAAGCAATAAGAGATTTAATAAGAGAAAAGTTTGTTGAAGAAGAATGGGAAAAAGGGAAAAATGTTGCTGGATGTATAGTTATTGTTTATGAACATAATATAAGAGAAATTGTAAATAAAATAACTGACATTCAGCACATGTTTTCAAAAAATATAATTTCAACACAACATATACATATGGATGAGGAAAACTGTATGGAAATAATTGCGATGAAAGGAAATTTAAAAAAAATTAAAGAACTTTATTTTACTTTGAAATCGCTAAAAGGGGTGAAGTATTCATCAATAATAAAGTCAACAATAGGAAAAACATTGAAATAATTTTAATTTAAAAGATAGAAATTTTAAGGTAAAATATTCTTATGAAAATAAAGGAAGAGACATATCAGTTTATTTTTAATTTGATTCCTTGTATTATATTTTTACTTGATGAAAATAAAAATGTCATTGAAGTAAATGAACAAATAAAAATGCTTGGATTTGAAATTGAAGAATTAAAAGGTAAAAATTTATTTGACCTTCCTATTTTTATTTCAAAGAGTGATGTAGAAAAATTATTTGAAAATAAAAATATTTCTTTTAATATAGGAATTTTGACAAAGAAAAGAGAGAAAAAAACTGCATCTATTCAATTAACTCAAAGCAGAGAAAATTTCATTCTGATGATTCATGATATAACAGAAGAAGAAATTCTTAAAACAAGGTTAAAAGAAGAGAATGAATTATTAAAAGAATGGTTTAATCTTGCAGAACAATCACTTGCTGGTGTTTATATTTATGATGAAAACCTAAATTTTATATATATAAACCCTTCTGCCATTAATATCCTTGAATATGAAAAGGATGAAATAATTGGAAAGAAAAAAGTATTAGACATAGTTTATGAAGAAGATAGAGATAAAGTAAAAAAATTGATTGAAAAAAGATTTAAAGGAGAACTGGAATCTGCAAAATTTTATGTGCGAATTAAAACTAAAACTGGCAAAATAAAGTATTGCTATGCTGGTGGGAAAGTTGCAAATTATAAAGATAGAAAAGTCATTATGGGAACAATTATTGATATAACAGATAGGATTGAATACGAAGAAAATTTTAAAAAAGAGCATCAATTACTTCAGGATGTATTAAATGGAACAATTTATGCTTTTTCTAAAATAGTTGAGAGTAGAGACCCATATACTGAAACTCATCAATTAAATGTTTCAAAACTTGCAGAAGCAATAGGAAAAGAACTTGGATATAAAAATGAACAAATTAGAGAAATAATTTGGGCATCTTTATTACATGATATTGGAAAAATTTCTGTTCCTTCTGAAATACTTGTTTTACCAAGAAAACTTACAAATCTTGAGTTTGATATAATTAAAATGCATCCATTAGTTGGTTATAATGTTTTAAAAGTAATCCCTACTTTTGAAAAAATTTCAAAAATTGTTTTACAGCATCATGAACGGCTTGACGGAAGTGGGTATCCTGCTGGAATTAAGGGAGAAAAAATTTTGAAAGAATCAAGAATTTTAAGTGTTGCTGATGTCGTTGAAGCGATGGTTTCACACAGACCTTATAGATCTGCATTAACAATTGACAAGGCACTTGAAGAAATATATAACAATAAAGGGAAAAAATATGATGAAGAAGTTGTTTTGATATGTATTGAGTTAATAACAAAAAAGAATTTTACTTTTTAACTTAAAGATATAATTTCAAATTTAAAATCTTCTCCTTCTTTTTGAATGCTTAAAACTTCAAATTTAAAAGGTAAATCAATTTTTTTAAAATTAAGATAAAGCAATGCAGTTTTTTCAATTCTTCTTAATTTTTGTTTATTTATTGCTTCTTCTGGTAACCCGAAATTATCTGAACTCCTTGTTTTAACTTCAATGAATACAATCTCTTTTTTCTTTTTGGCTATTATATCTATTTCACCTATTTTGGTTTTAAAGTTTCTATCAATTATTCTATAACCATTCTTTTTCAAAAATTCAACCGCTTTTTCTTCTCCAAGTTTGCCAAGATAAATATTTTTCATTTATTCCTATTTCTTAAATAATACATTTTTGCTCTTGGAGCAAGTCGGTTTCTTTCCCTTGTTTTTAACACCTCAATTTTTAAAATATTAGGTGAATAAAGTGGGAAAATTCTTTCAACACCTTCACCATAAGATATTTTTCTTACCGTAAATGTCTCCCTTATTCCTTTCCCTCTTCTACCTATGCAGGTCCCTGTAAAAACCTGTATTCTTTCTTTTTCTCCTTCTTTTATTCTTATGTGGACAGAAATTTCATCTCCTGGCCAAAATTCGGGTATTTCTTTTTGAGGTTTAAGCTTTTCTTCAATTTCCTCAACTTTTTTTAATGTCATCTTTGCCTCCCTCTTTTAAATATTTTTCATATAAATCAGGCCTTTTTTCTTTAGTCCTTTCAATTGCTTTGTTTCTTCTCCATCTTTCTATTTCTTTATGATTCCCTGAAAGTAAAATTTCTGGGACTTTTAATCCTTTGAAATTTTGGGGTCTTGTATAACATGGCCAATCAAAAAGATAGTTATAAAAACTATCATAAATAGGTGCTTCTTCTGGTAAAACACCAGGTAAAAGACGCACTATACTATCAACTATAACCATAGCAGGAAGTTCTCCTCCTGTTAAAATATAATCACCAATTGAAATTTCGTAATCTACTATCTTTCTCACTCTTTCGTCAACTCCTTCATAATGACCACATATTATAATAAGTCCTTTTTCCTCACTCAATTTTTTAGCAATTTTATGGTCAAAAAGAATACCTGTAGGACTTGTTAAAATAACTTTACTTTTGGGATTTTCACTCTTTATTTTTTCAACAGCATCAAAAATTGGTTGACATTTCAAAACCATTCCTTTTCCTCCACCATATGGCTTATCATCTACTTTTTTATGTTTATCTTTTGAAAAATCCCTCAAATTCCAAATTTTTATTTCAACTATACTTTTTTCTTTTGCTTTTTTAATAATACTAACATCTAATGGAGTAAAAACTTCTGGGAAAAGTGTGATTATGTCAATTCTCATTTAATTTTTATATAATTCCTTTTTTCTTAAGAAATGACTCTACTGTCTCGCTTAGCTTTGCTCCAACACTTAACCAGTATTTAACTCTATCCTCTTTTACTTCAAATATAGCAGGTTCTGTTAAAGGATCATAATAACCAAGAACTTCAATAACATCTCCTCTGCCATCCTTTTCATCACTTACTGCAACAACTCTGAAAAAAGGTCTATTTTTTTTCCCTTTTCTTACAAGTCGTATTTTTGTAGCCATCTTTGCTCTCCTTATATTATCTCTTCTTTTCCTGTTTCAATACTTTTATGAACTGCAACCGCTATTTTTGTAACTTCAAGTCCATCTTCTCCAAATGCAGTTAATTCACTCTTTCTCAAATCTTCTATTTTACATCCCTGTTTTATGTAAGTTATATTATAAACAAAATCTGCAATACTTTCAATACCATACCCTGAATAAACTGTTTCTCCCATTATGTCTTTATTTTCGTTTATAAAAACAGAATTATATGTCATTACGCCTGAATTTTCATAACATAATCTTGTCCCTCTGTACTGACTATCACATTCTATAATTCCTTTATCTCCTACCAATTTAAATCCTTGATTGACTATACTTTCAAAACTTTCAGGTAGAATCCATGATAATTCAAAAGTAATAACAGCACCATTTTTAAACTCAACAGTTGAAACTACTGAATCATATGTGTCTATACCTAATTTTTTCAATTTGTTTTTTATTCCTTTTGAAAAAACGCTTTTAGCATCATTTTCAATTAACCATCTAATCAAATCAAAAAAATGAACTCCAAGAAACCATACAGGAGAACTTTTACTTGCCCAGTTTGGAAACCAATCTCTTGGAACAACTATTTTATCCTCCATATAGCAAGAACCATATTCAACATTTCCTATTTTGCCTTCTTTTATATCTTTTTTTATTGCAATATGAAAAGGGTCAAATCTTTTATGAAAATCAACCTGAAGTAGAACATTATTTTTTTTACATATCTCTATCATTTCAACACAACCTTCAATAGTAATATCAAGTGGTTTTTCAACAAAAACATGAATTTTTTTATTTGCACTATAAATAACTGGCTCTTTATGAAAAGGGTCAGGTGTTGCAACTGCAATTCCATCAAGTTCTTCCTTTTCAACCATTTCTTTAAAATCAATATATGGCTTTGCGTTATACTTTTTTGCCTGCTCTTGAAGTAATTTTTCGTTTATATCACAAACAGAAACCAGTTTACATAATCCCTTTCTTTCAAGTTGTTTATAAGTATTTAAAATATTTGTTCCAAATTTCCCAAGTCCTATAACCCCAAGTTTTACCATTTTTTCACCTCCATAAATTTTGTAATCGTTCTTAAAAATATTTCTCCTGCAATTTTTATATCTTCAATTTTAATTTTTTCATCATCTGAATGTGCATATTCAAGCAACCCAGGACCAAAAACAATAACAGGCATATTCCCTAATTTATTAAACAACCTTGCATCACAACTTGCTATAAAACCTTCCATCTCTGGAGTAAGTCCTGTTTCTTCTACTGCATCTTTAAGTATTTTAACAAGTGGATGTTTTGGAGATATTGAATATGAATCATTATGTAATTTGGGAAAGGATAATTCATAATTAGATAAAATCCAGTCATCTCCACAGTTTTTAATCACATCCTCAAACTCTTTTTTTATCTGATTTAATGACTTATTTGGTAAAAATCCAATTCCTCCTTCAACCTCAACTTCACCACAAACCATACTTGGCCATGCTCCACCTTTTATAATCCCTAAATTTAGTTGCACAGGTTGTTTAAATTTCTTAAATAAATCAACATTTTTACTCTCTTCTATTAACTTTTTTTCATACTCTTTTAATTTATCAAATAAATAACAAAATTTTTCAATTGCATTAACCCCTTCCCAGATTTTGCCCATATGTACACTCTTACCTTTAATTTTCAGTTTAAACCAAATTGCTCCTCTATTTGCAGGTGCTATTTTTAAATTAGTAGGTTCAAGAACAATAACTCCGTCTCCTCTATAACCTTTTCTGATTAAAGAAAGCGTCCCATTGCCACCAATTTCTTCTTCTATAACTATTTCAATAATTAGTTTTCCTGAAATATCTAATTTCAATCTTTTTAAAGCAAGTAAGACAAGATATATTACAGCAATTTGTCCTTTAGCATCAACAGCCCCTCTTCCTGTTATAAAACCATCTTTTTCTTCTGGTATAAATGCCTTATCCCAATTTTTTGTAGGAACTACATCTGAATGAGTATTTAAAATTAAAATATTGCCACAATTTCTGCCAATTTCAAGAACCAGATTTTTTCTTTTTGAATAATCAACAGGTATATCAGAAAAAGTATATTCAGGGTCTTTTTTTATTTCTTCATCTATTTCAACAAGGTTACACTCCCCAAAATTTTTAAATTTTCCATAAATGAAATTTTGAATATCCTCTTCTCCAATACCTGAAATACTTTCAAATTTTATAAGTTCTTTTAAAAAATCTTTTGCTTCATCTAAACTCTGTTCAATTACTTTTTTTATTTCGTTCAAGTTATCTCCTTTATTGCTTCTTCAATAACAGAACAACCTTCTAATACTGCTTCTTCATTTATAATTAAAGGTGGATTAATCTTAATTGTTGCTCCTTTAAATCCAACAGGAGCAAAAAATAAAAGACCTTTCTGAAAACATTTTTCAACAATTTCAAATGCCTTATTAGGGTCTGGTTGTTCTGTCCCTTTTTTTACTATATGTAATCCCCAAACAAGCCCTTTTCCACAAATAAATCCAACAAAATCATATTTTTTTAACTTTTCTAATTGTCTTTCAAAAACTTTTCCCATTTTTTCTGCATTTAACCACAATTTTTTTTCTAAAATATAATTTATACTTCCTAAGGCAGCTGCACAACTTACAGGATTTCCAGTATGGGTGCTTGTCATGGTCCCTGGTTCATACTGGTCCATTATATCTTTTCTTCCAACAACTGCGGATATAGGTAATGAACTTGATATTCCTTTACCAAGACAAAAAATATCAGGTAAAACTCCATAATGTTGAAATCCCCATAAAGTTCCTGTTCTACCAAAACCTGCTTGAACTTCATCAAAAATTAAAATAACATCATTTTTATCACACCATTCTCTTAAACTTTTAGCATATTCAACAGGCATAAATCCAGCATTGCCTCCTTGATATGTCTCGCTTATTACTGCACATACATCTTTTTCCTTAATTCCTTTTTCTTTCAATGTTTGTAAAAATAACTCAAAACTTTTATCTTTACATCTTGGGTCTCCTGGGAAAGGAACCTGAATAATATCAGGATCAGGATTTATAATCCAATCTTTTAAATTAGGAATGCCACCTATAAGTTGTGCTCCAAGAGTTCTGCCATGAAAAGCACCTTCAAAAGAAATAATTATTTTTTTATTTCTCTTTTTGCCATATGTTCTTGCAAGTTTAATACTACATTCTATTCCTTCTGCCCCTGTTGTTAATAAAAAAACTTTTTTTAATGGATGAGGTGAAAGGGAAGCAATTTTTTCAACAAGTTCTGCTCTAATTTCAGAAGGGAAACAATAATTATGTAAAAGTGGTTTTTCAATTATCTTTCTTATTTCTTCTAAAACATATTCATTCCCATGTCCTGCATTTGCTACAAGAACCCCAGAAGAAAAATCAAGCCACATATTTCCATATTTATCAAAAACATTTATTCCCACTGCTCTATCCCATAAAATAGGAGGTTGACCTGTCATTGAAAGTGGCTCATATTTTCTTAACTTTTTAAGAATTGGAATTGATTCAGGAACAGGAATATCAGTTATGATTCTTCTATATTTCGTCTCAACTCTTTTAACTTTTTTGGGTATTAAAGAATATGTTTTTCCCATTTTCTACTCCTTTTTGAAATATTTTGAAAATTGAAATTATAATTATATAATGAAAAAGTAAAGGAGGCAAAAATGGAATATAGACAACTTGGAAAAAGCGGATTACGTGTCTCAAAGTTATGTATTGGAACTATGGTAGGATTTACATTTCAAAATTACGAAGAAGCAAAAAAAATTATAGAAGTTGGTATTGATAATGGAATAAATTTTATAGATACAGCGGATTGTTATGGAGAAAGTGAAGAAGTAGTTGGAAAAATTTTAAAAGAAACAGGGAAAAGAGAAAAAGTCGTCCTTGCTACAAAATTTGGATGGTATATGGGAGATGGACCAAATGATTATGGAGCAAGTATAAAACATATTATAGATGCCTGTGAGACAAGTTTAAAAAGATTAAATACCGACTATATTGATCTTTATATAGTTCATGTAGTAGACCCAAATACACCAATGGAAGAAACATTATATGCACTTAATAAACTTGTAAAGGATGGAAAAGTAAGATATATAGGCACATCAAAACATCCAACTTATTTAATTTTAGAAGGAATTTTTATAAGTGAAAAATATGGATGGGCAAGATTTGTAAGCGAGCAACCCCCTTATAATATCCTTGATAGAAGCATTGAAAATGAATTAATTCCTATGGCAATAAGATACGGAATAGGTATAACTCCTTTTTTTCCACTCGGAGCAGGACTTTTATCAGGTAAATACAGAAAAGAAGGAGAGATAAAAGAAGGAAGAATCGCAAAAAAAATCATGAAAATAAAAGAAGATGAAAAAATAGAAAAATCACTTGATGTAATTGAAAAACTAATACCACTTGCTGAAAATAAAGGAATAACACTTGCAGAATTTTCTCTTGCATGGCTTATGCATATGAAAGGGATAACATCTGTAATTCATGGAGCAAGAAAATTAGAATATTTATTGTCCGGACTTAAAGCATGTAATGTAAAAATTACAGAAGAAGAATTAAAACAAGTAGATGAAATTGTTCCTCCTGGAACTTATGTTTATCCTTATTACGAAGAAAGCATATGGAGACCCAGTAGGATGTTTTATTCTTCATCGGCAAGAAGAATAGAAGGAACTGGTGCTTTTATTCCAGACCATAAAACAGGTTCTGATAAAAAATCAGGATA
Organism: Candidatus Omnitrophota bacterium; assembly: GCA_023818745.1. GTDB lineage: Bacteria > Ratteibacteria > UBA8468 > B48-G9 > JAFGKM01 > JAMWDI01. The sequence continues at coordinate 1,817 of JAMWBY010000041.1, read as the reverse complement.
TCCTGCGGATAGATTTAAATAATTTTATTTTTTAAAATTTTTTATGTATCTTCTCAACAAAATTAATAATTTTTTCTGGGTCTACAAGTCGTCCTATTCCTCTTTTTCCGCTTGCAAGTTCTCCTTTTCCTGGTCCAATGAATAAATAACCATATTTTTTCAATTTCTCAACATTTCCTACAACTATTTTGTTCTTCCACATATTTTCATTCATTGCGGGAGCAAAAATGACAGTTCCTGGGAAAGAAATAATTGTTGTTGTTAAAAGATCATCACATATTCCACAAGCAATCTTACCAATAATATTTGCAGTTGCAGGACATACAAGAATTAAATCTGCAAAATCAGAAAGTGCAATATGGTCTTCTTCATATACATTTTTCTCAAACATATCAATATAAACAGGATTTTTTGAAAGGACTTCAAAAGTTAAAGGAGACACAAATTTCTGAGCATTTTTTGTCATAATAACTTTTACATTCCATTTATTTTTTATTAATTTTCTTACAACTTCACAACTTTTGTATATTGCGATTGACCCACAAATACCAACAATAATATTTTTTTTCACTTTTCTCCTCTTGCATTTTTTCCATTTTTTATTTTATCATATTACTATGGAAATTGAAAAAGAATATTTATCTTCTACAAAGGTTTGTGATGTTGACAGTCCAGACATAAAAATCAAAGCATATTTTTTAACAAAAAAGAGTTATTCAGAAAAACAAAAAGCAATAGATATTTTCAATTTTGTAAGAGATACAATTAAGTATAGATTTGACTATCCTTACACAAAAGCATCTGAAACATTGAAAAAGGGATATGGAAATTGTTTTAATAAGACAAACCTCCAGATAGCACTTTTAAGAACCTGTGGTATTTATTCTGGTTATAAGGTTTATTTAATAAAAAAAGAGGTCTTTTTACCAATTGTTCCTGAAGAAATTTACCAGTTTATAAATCAGCCAACAATTCATACAAGTTGTGCAATTTACCTTGAAGGTAGATGGATAGAAGTAGATCCAACAATAGATTTTGGACTTTATAACCAGATTTACAGAAATATGGAAAATTGGAAATATTTAGAATGGGACGGTGAAAAAGATATAACTATTCCTGAAAACTATATAATTGAATGTGAAGGTATTTATTCAAACATTGACCTTTATTTATTAAACCCTCCAAGATTCTGGAATGACGAACTTCTTGAAAAAGCAAATAAATTTATAGACAATCTTCTACAAAGTTAACTTGACAAAAATAAAATATGGTTTAAAATTTAAAAAAACGAAAGGAGGTGAGGGAATTGGCAAAAGCAAAAAAGACAGCAGCAAAAAAGACAGTAAAAAAGACAGCAAAAAAAGCAAAAAAATGTAAAAAATGAGAAGGAAAAAAAGAAAATTAAGATGGAGAAGTAAAAGGGCGAATCATAGAAAAAAGCCAACAATGGGTTAATTGAAAAGTTGGAGAAATTATATAAAGAGTGAACTTACACTTGTTTCCAGATGAATTCTTTTTATTGCTTCTCCAAGTAATTCAGCCACTGATAAAATTGTGAATTTAGAAGGTAAATTTGAATGAGGAATAGTATCAGTTATAATTATTTCTTTTAATATAGATTTATCAAGGTTTTCAATTGCATCTCCTACTAATACAGGATGTGTACAAGTTCCATAAACTTCTATCGCTCCATTATTAAGAAGAGCTTCAGATGCTTGAATCATTGTTCCACCAGTAGAGATCATATCATCAACTATAATTGCCTCGCATCCTTTCACATCTCCTATTACATAGGTTATTTCAACTTTATCAGGTGC
>JAMWBY010000001.1 GCA_023818745.1 Candidatus Omnitrophota bacterium | reverse complement strand
AGAACCCAAAGCAGACATTTTTTCTATTGATCAAAATGCAGTAAAAATTATGACAATTCACAGAGCCAAGGGACTTGAAGCACCTGTTGTTTTCTTATTGAATATTGAAGATATAAATTCTAAAAGTGGGAAAAATGACATTTTTTTCTACAAAAAAGAAGAAAGTGGTTATGTTTATATTCTAAAAAAAGAAAGTGATAAAGATTTTCAGGATTATTTTAAAAAACAACTTTTAGAAGAAGAAAAAAGAATTTTATATGTTGCTTTAACAAGGGCAAGACAATTTTTATTTATTTCAGGGATTAACAAAGATACTCCAATAATAAAAATGTTGAATAAATTTAGAGAAAAGTATAAGGGTATCTTTGAAAAAGGACAACCACTTCCGCAGCAAGAAATAAAAGAGAAAGGAGAGAAAATTTTGAGCAAATTTACACCTTTCCTTTCATTTACAAAAGAAAAAAAAGAAATCAAGAAAACTTATTTAGATACATTAATAGGCACGATTGTTCATAAAATCATATATGAAATAGGAAATGGAAACATTGAGTTTAATATAGAAAAAATTAAAAAAAGAACTGAATTTTATCTTTACAAATATCAAGCAGAGATTTACAAAGATAAGATTATAAGTTTATTTGAACAAATACAAAAAAATGAAGAAATAAAGAAAATAATTGAAAGTCCTGTTTCTGAAAAAGTCAAAATTGAATATCCATTTATATGTGAAATAGATGGGGTTGTTTATGAAGGAGTAATTGATAAAATGTTTATAGAAAAAGAAAAGATTAGAATATACGAGTTTAAAACTTATTTAGAAAATTTAGAGGATTATAAAAAACAACTTGAAATATATAAAAATGGAGTGGAAAAGATATTCAAAAATAAAGTAGAATGTTATATAGTTAATCTTTCCAAGTGTAAGATAATAAAAATTGACAATAAAAAAACAAAACTTTAAACTATCCAAAATGGCAGAAATAAGCAATTTAATTAAACGGATAAAAAATAGAGAAATAAAAATAGGGATAATCGGACTTGGATATGTAGGACTTCCAGTAGCTATAAGATTTGTTGAAAGTGGGTTTAAAGTAAAGGGATTTGATGTTGATAAAGAAAAAGTAGAAAAATTAAAAAAAGGGATTTCTTATATTCATTATATTAAAAATGAAAAAATTAAGTCATTACTTACCAATTTTACACCTACTACTGATATGTTTCAATTAAAAGAGGTAGATGCTATTATAATATGTGTTCCTACTCCATTAACACCCTATAAAGAACCTGACTTAACTTATCTTATTAAGACAGCAGATGATATTTATGAAAATTTGAAAAAGGGGCATATAATTTCTCTTGAATCAACTACATATCCAGGGACAACAAGAGAAGTATTTCTTTCTAAATTTGAAAAAACAGGTTTAAAAGTTGGAGAGGACTTTTTTCTTATTTACTCTCCTGAAAGAGAAGACCCTGGAAATCCAAACTTTAATACAAAAACAATACCGAAAGTGGTTGGAGGAATTACCGAATCTTGTAAAAAAATTGGTATTGAACTTTATTCACAAATTGTTGATAAAGTAATTCCTGTTTCTTCCACAGAAACAGCAGAAGCAACAAAATTACTTGAAAACATATATAGAGCAGTAAATATAGCACTTGTTAATGAATTAAAAATGCTTTTTGATAAAATGGGTATAGATATATGGGAAGTTATAGAAGCATCAAAAACAAAGCCTTTTGGATTTCAGGCATTTTATCCTGGTCCAGGTTTAGGTGGACATTGTATTCCAATAGACCCTTTTTATCTTACCTGGATTGCCAAAAGATACGATTTTACTACACGGTTTATTGAACTTGCAGGCGAAATAAATACAATGATGCCTTATTATGTTGTTGAAAAATGCATTGAGGCTCTTAATCAACAGGGAAAAGCAATAAAAGGGTGTAAAGTTCTTATCGTTGGTATTGCTTATAAAAAAGATGTTGATGATATTAGAGAATCACCTGCTTTCAAAATAATAAAAATTTTGGAAAAAAAGAATGTGAGCAAAATTGACTATTATGACCCGTATGTAAAAGAGGTTAAAAAAACAAGGCAATATTACAAACAAATTTCTTCAATAGATTTTATTCCAGAAAAACTTAAAGAATATGACATTGCAATCATAGTTACTGACCATTCAAATGTTGATTATAAATTAATTTATGAATGTATTCCTTTAATTGTGGATACAAGAAACGTATATAAAGAGAAACTGTCCAAGGTTGTAAAGGCCTAATTGACTAAAAAATTAAAAGTGATAAAATAAAACATTTAAAAAGGGAAAAATGAAAAAAAATGAAAATATTGTTTTTATAATTTTAAGTTTTATTCTTTTGGTTCTTTTACTATTTTGGGGATTTTTAAAAATTAGAGGCAAAATTTTAAAAGAAACAAGCGTTTATGTATTCTTTGTAACTCAGAAAGATAATCAAATATATTTACTTCCTGTAAAAAGACAGATTGGTTATTGTAGAAATTTTAAGAATAAGATTGCAATGACTATAAAAGAATTATTAAAAGGACCTACAGAAGAAGAGAAGAAAGAAGGATTTTCTACATTTTTAAATGAAAACACAAAACTTCTAAATGTAACAATAGAAGAAGATATGGTTAATTTAGATTTTTCAAAAGAAGTAGAAGAAGGAGGAGGAACTTTAACTATGGAAACAAGAATTGCTCAGATTGTCTGTTCAGCAACTCAATTTCCAGAGATAAAAAAAGTAAGATTTTTAATAGAAGGGAAACCTATTAATTATTTCAGTGGAGAAGGTATAACAATTGTAGAAAAGCCTATAAGTAGGGATGATTTAAAAGAATTTGATATAAAAATAAAAGAAGAGGAGGAAAAATGAAAGAAGGAATACATCCTGAATACAAAGAAGCAAGAATTGTTTGTGCGTGTGGAAATATTGTACACACAAGGTCTACAAAAGCAGAAATTAAAATTGAGATTTGTAATAAATGCCATCCATATTTTACAGGGAAACAAAAATATGTTGATAGCACAGGGAGAGTAGAAAAATTTATGAAAAAATATGGTAAATGATAAACTACGCGATATAGAAAAGGACTATAAATTTTGTATTGAATATCTTTCTCAAAATAATAAAAAAGACCAGGAGAAATTAAAAGAAGTTTTAAAAAAAATTAGTTTTTATGAAGAAATTTTAGGATTAAAAAAACAACTTGAAGAAATTGAAAAAAAAATCAAAGAGAATGAGGAAATTTTAAAAAGTGAAGATATAGATTTAAAAGAAATCGCAAAAGAAGAAATAAAACACTTGAAAGAAGAAAAGGAGAAACTTGAGGAAAACATAATACAACTTTTAAATCCACCTGACATAACAGATGAAAAGAATGCAATAATAGAAATCCGTGCTGGTACAGGTGGAGAAGAAGCGTGTCTTTTTGCTGCTGATCTTTTTAGAATGTACTCTAAATACTCAGAAAAAAAGGGATATAAGATTGAAATTCTTAATTCTCATCCATCTGAATTGGGTGGTTTTAAAGAAATAATTTTTGTTGTTAAAGGGAAATTTGCGTATGGAAATTTAAAATTTGAAGGTGGAGTTCATAGAGTCCAGAGAATTCCAAAGACAGAAAGTTATGGGAGAATTCACACCTCTGCAGCAACAGTTGCTATTTTCCCAGAAATGGAGGATAGCGAAGTAAAAATAAATCCAGAAGATTTAAAAATAGAAACTTTTAGAGCGAGCGGACATGGGGGACAGCATGTAAATAAAACATCTTCTGCGGTTAGAATAACACATTTACCCACTGGAATCTCAGCAACTTGTCAAGAAGATAGGTCACAAATAAAAAATAGAGAAAAAGCAATGAAAATATTAAGGGCAAGATTACAAAATCACTATGAGAAGGAAAAGAGGGAGAAAATAGAAGAAGAAAGGAAAAAATTTGTAAAAACAGGTGATAGAAGTGAAAAAATAAGAACATATAACTTTCCTCAAAATCGTATTACTGACCATAGAATAAACTATACAACTTATAATCTTGATAAAATTATGGATGGAGAAATTGATGAACTTATAGAAAAATTGAAAAGAAATATTATTAAAAATGAAAAAGTTGACAGTTAAAGAATATTTTTGGTATTATATTAAAAGGGGTAAAAATGAAAAATAAATTTTTAATTTTCTTATTGATAGGTATTGCTAACACTTTTTTATCAGGCAGAGAATTGGTAGATGTGATAAAAGAAGGGGTAGTATATTTAAATTCTGGTTATTATGAAAAGTCAATAAAAATATTAGAAGAGGCAAAAAGAAGTGCACCTGAAAATCCTGATATTTATTATTATCTTGGTGAAGCATATTTCAGAATTAGGGATATGGAGAAGGCAATTACGAATTTACAAAAAGCAATAGAAATAAATTCTCAAAATCAAGCATATTATTATTTACTTGCTCATGTATATATATCACAAAATAAAAACAAGGAAGCATTGGAATCTCTTGATAAAATTATAAAAATTTCTCCTTTAACATATTACGGTAAACTGGCAAAAGGATTAAAAGAAAAACTTGAAATAATGAATAAAGAAATAGAAATAACAAAAAAATGGGAAAAAATTGAGATAGAGGAAAAGAAAAAGAAAGAGGAAAAAGAGATATCACAACAAGCAAATGAAACAGGTGAAACAGGAGAAGTTAAAAAAGAAGTAAAAATTCCTGTTGATAAACTGATTAAAAGAATAAAATTTGGGACAGAAGATATAAGAAAAACTTCTTCTGTATTACTTTCAACTTATTCTTCTGATGAAATTTCACAGGTTATAAAAGATATTATTGATATTGTAAAAAAGGAAAAAAATAAAGAAATTAGAAAAAATTTAATATTTGCTTTAGGAAAAGTTAGCTCTCCTGAAGTTGTTGATATTTTATTAGAAATAATAAAAAATGAAAAAGAACTATATGAAATTAAACTTGTCGCTTTTAATTCTATTGAAAATATTAAATCCGATAAGATTGTTCCTGAAATGAGAAATATTTTATTAGGAATGGTTGATAGAAGAGAAAAAGAAAGGGAAGAGGCAAAAAGGAATTTTCAGCAGATATCTCAACAGATAGAAAATTTGACTAAAAGAAGAGATACATTAAATAGTGAAAACGAAAAAATGAATTCAAGAGTGCAGGAAATAAACAGTAATCTTGGAATTGAAGAAACTCCTGAAGGAGCACTTCAACAGCGAATAACCGAAAGAGAAAGACAAAAACTTAATGAGGAAAAAAGAACTTTGGAAGAAAAAGTAAGAAAAAATACAGAAGAAATACAGAAAATAAATAGAGAAATTTCTGAACTTGAAAAAAGAAAAAATAGATATGAAACCTTGCTTGCTTTAAGAGAAAGGAAGATAGATATTTCTAACCTTGGTTCTTCCGAATTAGTAATAAAGGGGACGCCATCTGCTGAAGAAATTTGGGACCAATCCGGTGTACCCCAACAGCAAATAACTTATTCTCAAACCGAACTTGATGAAGAAAGAAATGAAATAATTTTAAGCATTAGGATTATAAATTTTCTTGCTGATATGAGAGATAAAGAAGCATTACAGGTGATAAAAAGAGGATGGAAGGAATTTGGAGTTCCAGGGTTATCTATTTATTATTATATAGCACTTGGCAAACTTGGAGAATATACAAATATAGATACGATGGTTTCCAGATTAAAAAGAAATTATCCACAGGAAAATCTTGGAGAGGAAATAAATATAAGAAAAGATATAGTTGAGGTTCTTGGTGAATATATAAAAAATAAACCGAATGAAGAAATAAAGGGACTTATAGAATATCTTGCAGAAGAGAGCGAATATCCTCAAATAAAAAATACTGCAAAAAAAGTTTTAGCAAAGACAGGAATATAAAATTTGCTATCTGTGAATGTAGAAGATTTAATAAAATTGGGCAAAAGATTACTGAAAAATTCCAGAATTGAAAATCCTCAATTTGAAACAGAAATTTTACTATCATACCTTCTCAATGTTGATAGATACAAATTATATACAGAAAAAATTGAAGTTTCCCCAAGGATTTACAAAACATTTCTAAAATTGGTTAAAAAAAGAAAAAAAGGAATTTCTGTTTTTTATCTTACAAAAAAAATTAGTTTTTATAATTGTGAATTTAAAATAGAAAGGGGTGTTTTTATTCCAAGGCCAGAAACAGAATTACTTGTTGAAAAAACTATAAGGATATATCAGGAAAATTTTTATCCAAGAAAAATAAAAATTCTTGATATAGGAACAGGTTGTGGAAATATTGCTATATCTCTTGCTAAAAATATTAATAAATCAATTGTTAAAGGTGTTGATATTTCCAAAAAATCATTAAAAATTGCTACAGAAAATGCTATTTTAAATAAGGTAAAAAAAAGAAGCAAATTCTTTTATTCTGATATTTTTTCAAATATTAATGAGAAATTTGAAATAATCGTTAGTAACCCTCCTTATGTTAATCAAAAAGATTATGAAAAATTGGATGAAGAAGTAAAAAAAGAACCTAAAAGGGCAATATACGGAGGAAAAGATGGTTTAAAAATAATAAAAAAAATAATAAAAGAAAGTCCAAAATTTTTAAAGAATTGTGGATTTTTAATTATAGAAATTGGTTATGACCAATCTAAAAAATTAAAGGAATTTCTCCCTTCTGATTTAAAATTTTTAGGATTTGAAAAAGACCTTTCAGGAATAAACAGAATAGCGGTCTTTAAAAAAATTTAAAAAATAGTAAAATATTAAAATAAAAAGGAGCAAAATGGAAAAGTTTATTATTGAAGGTGGGAAAAAACTTGAAGGAGAAGTCCAAATATCAGGTTCTAAAAACGCTGCTTTGCCAATTATCGCAGCAAGTATAATGGGAGAAGGAAAAACAATCCTTCATAATGTTCCTAATTTAAAAGATGTTCAAACAATGATTAAAATTTTGAATTATATGGGTGCAAAAACAGAATTTAAAAATGGTGTTCTTGAAATAGATCCTTCAGGTATATATCAATTTACTGCCCCTTATGAATTTGTAAGTACAATGAGAGGGTCTATATGTTTACTCGGACCTCTTCTTGCAAAATATAAAACAGCAAGATTTTCAATGCCTGGTGGATGTGTAATTGGACCAAGACCAATTGATTTACATATTAAAGGATTTAAAAAACTCGGTATTAATATAGAAAATGAGGAAGGATATATAGTTGGTAAAGCTGATAAAATAAAAGGAAATATAATTTTTCTTGGTGGAAACTTTGGTTCAAGTGTTTTAGCTACTGCAAACATTATGTGTGCAGCCACTTTAGCAGAAGGGGAAACAATTATTGAATTTTCTTCATGCGAACCAGAAATTGTTGCTCTTGCAAATTTTTTGAAAAAAATGGGAGGGAGAATATATGGTGAAGGTTCTCATCTAATAAGAATTGAGGGAGTAAAAAAATTAAAAGGTGTTGAATATAATATAATTCCAGATAGAATTGAAGCAGGAACTTATATTCTTGCTGGTTATATGACAAAAAGTAAGATTAAAATAAAAGGAGTAATTTATCAACATCTTCTTTCACTTTTTGATAAACTTGAAGAAGCAGGTTTAGAAATCTCTTATAATGATGAATATGTAGAAACAATACCAAAAGAAAGATGGAAAGCGCTTGAAATAACAACATTGCCATTTCCAGGTTTTCCAACTGATTTACAGGCACAAATGATGAGTTTTTTAACATTAGCAGATGGAATAAGTTTAATAACAGAAAAGGTATTTCCAGAAAGATTTATTCATGTTGGAGAACTAAATCGTCTTGGCGCTGATATTACACTTGATGGTTCAAAAGCGATAATAAAAGGAGTAAACTCATTAAGAGGAACAAAGGTTATGGCTTCTGATTTAAGAGCAAGTGCTGCTTTAGTTCTTGCAGGACTTGTTGCAGAAGGAACTACTGAAATTTCAAGAATTTACCATCTTGATAGAGGATATGAAAACCTTGAAAATAAATTAAGTATTTTAGGAGCAAAAATAAAAAGAGTTAGGGAGGAAAGTTAAAATGGAAAAAATAAATTTAATAGTTAGTGGAGCAGGTGGGAGAATGGGAAGTTTGATAATAAAACTTGCTCAAAAGGATGAAAGTTTTTTTGTTAAAGGAGGTATTGAAGCCAAAAAACACCCTTTGGTAGGAAAAAAATTAGATGGAATAGAAATCTATGACAATTTGGAAAAAGTACTTGAAGAAAAAGATGTTCTTATTGATTTTTCAGTTCCATCAGCGACAATGGATTTTATCAAAACAGTAAAAGAAAAAAGGAGTAAAATTGTAATAGGAACGACTGGTTTTTCTAAAAATCAAATAGAAGAGATAAAAAAAACTGCTAATTATATACCTATTTTTTTATCTCCTAATATGAGTTTAGGAGTTAATCTTTTTTTTGAAATAATAAAATATGCAACTCATCTTTTAAAAAATTATGAAATTGAAATAGCAGAAGTCCATCACCATTTTAAAAAAGATGCACCTAGTGGAACTGCAAAAAAAATTGCTGAAATAATTTGTAATGAAAGAAAACTCAATCAGGGAAAAATTTTAAAATATGGAAGAAATGGAATTACAGGGGAAAGAAAATTTGAAGAAATTGGTGTGCATTGTTTAAGAATAGGTGATATAGTTGGAGAACATTATGTTTATTTTGGAGGCACAGGAGAAATTATTGAAATTTCTCATAGATGCTATGATAGAAGTGTATTTGCATTAGGTGCTTTGAACACAGCAAAGTATATATATAAGAAAAAAAATGGCTTATATAGTATGGAGGATTATATAAAAGAGGAGGTTCTAAATGTTTCAAGTAAGTGAAAGATTGAAAAAAATACCACCCTATCTTTTCGTTGAAATTGATAAAAAGAAAAAAGAATTGATATCAAAAGGCGAAGAAATTATTGATTTTGGGGTAGGAGACCCTGATTTACCAACCCCAGAAAATATAATTTCTGCAATGAAAAAATCTGTTGAAAATCCTAAATTTCATAGATATCCATTTGGGAAGGGAACTAAAGAATTTAGGAAAACAATTTCTGAATTTTATAAAAAAAATTATGATGTTGACATAAATCCAGAAGATGAAATATGTGTTTTAATAGGATCCAAAGAGGGAATTGCACATTTTCCATTATGTTTTATTAATCCAGGAGATATTTCTCTTGTCCCGGAACCTGGATATCCTGTATATCATCTTGGAACTTTAATTGCAGGTGGAGAAAGTTATTTTTTGCCATTAAAAGAAGAAAATAATTTTTTACCTGATTTAGGTAATATCCCTCAAAATATAGTTAAAAAAGCAAAAATTCTTTATTTAAATTATCCAAATAATCCAACTGGAAGTTTTGCAAATTATGATTTTTTAAAAGATGTTGTTAAATTCTGTAAAAAAAATAATATAATTCTTGCTTACGATGCTGCTTATAGTGAAATATACTTTGAAGAAAAACCAATTAATATATTTTCCATTGATGGTGCAAAAGATGTTACGATTGAATTTAATTCACTTTCAAAAACATATAATATGACTGGATGGAGAGTAGGATGGGCATGTGGAAATTCATTTCTTATCTCTGCTCTTGCAAAAATCAAAGAAAATATTGATTCTGGAACATTTGAAGCAATTCAATTTGCAGGAATAGAAGCACTTACAGGAACTCAAGAGACAGTAAAAAAATTAAGAGAAATCTATAAAAAAAGAAGAGATATTTTTGCGGATGGAATAAAAGAAATTGGATTTGATTTTAAAATGCCAAAAGGGACATTTTATTTCTGGGTAAGAGTAAAAGATAATTCTATGAAATTTGTTGACTTTTTGCTTGAAAATGGTAAAATTGTAGCAACTCCTGGAGTTGGTTTTGGCCCTTCGGGCGAAGGATATGTAAGATTTTCTCTAACAATAAATGAAGAAAAAATTAAAAAAGCAATAGAAAGGATGAAGAGTATATGGCAAAAATAGGTATTGTAATTGGTAATGAAAATGATTTAAATTTAATTGAAGATGGTAAAAAAACCTTAGATAATTTTGGGATTGATTATACGATCAAAATTATTTCAGGGCTTGATTCTCTTGAATCTGTTCATAATTTTGTAAAAGAAGCAGAAGAAGAAAAAATAGATATTATAATTGTTTGTAGCAGTATTTTTATACAATTAGCAGGAATTATCGCTTCTGAAACAATTATCCCTGTTATAGAAGTCCCTTTGCCATCAAATGAAATATCAACAAATGAGTTAATTTTTTCTTCTGTTCAAATGCCTGAAGGTGTTCCTGTTGCTTGTATGTCTCTTGGAAAAACAGGTGTTAAAAATGCTGTTATTTTCGCAATTGAAATTCTATCTCTTAAAGACGAAATATTAAGAGAAAAACTAAGAGAATTTAAAAGTCAATATGTTTAAACCAAAAGGAGGGTATTATGGCTTATGCAAGATATAAGGATGGATTGGAAGTAAGTGAAGGTATTTTTAAAGTACTTGCTAAATTTGCACCAGATGGTGTAATGGATGTTTTCGCTTCAGATCAACATAGTTCCTATCTTAAACTTTCAAATGCTTTTTTGAAACATATAGGTGAAAAAAGGGAAGCAAATGATGAGGATGTAAAAGAAGTTTGTAAAAGATTTGCAAAACATTTGAAAGGAGAGGTTACTGCTGCTTTGTTTAATCATCTGGCTATTTTAACGACTGGTTTTAAAGAAGCACTTGGGCCTGATATTCTTTTAATTGGGCGACTTGAACATACAAAACCAATTGAACTTGATGGTGGACTTGGAAAAGTTGCACGACTTGCAATTGAACCAGAAGAAATCGCAGATAAAGTTGATGCTTTTAAAACACTGGTTTATTTAAATCCAGAACATAGGGAAAGTTGGGAAAAAAATAAGGAATGGCTTGCAAGTGTTTTTGAAAAATGCAAAAAACTTGAAAAGCCACTTTATAATGAAACATTACTTGCTGATTTGCCTGGAGAAACAAAACTTCAGAAAGCAAAAAAATTGCCAGAAGCATTGATTAAAATGGCAGAGGATTTCTCACCATTTGGGCATTTTTATAAAACACAAGTTCCTGTTTTATGGGTAGAAGAAGACGGTAAAGTGATACAGGTATTTTCTCCTCAAGTTGTCAGGGATGTTTGTGCTGAAATGGAAAAGATATCACCAAGACCATTATTGCTTTTAAGTGCTGCTGTTGACTTTGAACAATATGCCATCCAATATGGTTCTGTATGTGATTTAGTTGCCGGACCAATGTGTGGAAGAGCATATTTTAAAGAGGCGTTTACTGACCCTCTAACAAAGGATTGGGATACTCTTGAAGAATCATTTGTTAGAATAGCAATTCCAAGGATAAGGCAAATAAGAACAATTACAAAAATTATGTCAAAACCATGGTGGTATAAATTTGAATGGGTCAGCCAAGAGGGTAAAAAATTAATAAAAGAGTCCAGAGAAATTAAACCAGGTCTTAAAGCAGATTTTGGTTATTAAAATATTAACAAATGAAGAAAATTGGAATTGTTACCTCTGGCGGAGATGCTCCTGGAATGAATGCTGCTATAAGAAGTGTTGTGAGAACTGCAATTTATAATAATATTGAAATTTGTGGTATATATGACGGTTTTAAAGGACTTTACGAAAAGAATTTTAGTTATCTCAATTCAAGGAGTGTAAGTGGTATAATAAATCAAGGTGGAACAATCCTAAAGACAAAAAGATTTTATGAGTTTAAAGAAAGAGAAATAAGAGAGATATGTTATAAAAACTTAAGGGAAGAACAAATTGAAGCACTTGTTGTAATAGGAGGTGATGGTTCTGCAAAAGGTGCTTATTTATTATATAAAGAATTTAATTTCCCTACAGTTCATATTCCCGCTTCTATTGATAACGATGTTTATGGAACTGACTATACAGTTGGTTTTGATACAGCAGTCAATACAGCAATATCTGCAATAGATAGAATAAGAGATACAGCAACAAGTCATGAAAGAATATTTATTGTTGAAGTAATGGGAAGAGAATGCGGAAATCTTGCTTTTGAAGTAGGAATTGTTTGTGGTGCAGAAATAGTTCTAATTCCAGAAGTTCCTTTTAATATTGATGATGTAGTTAAAGAGATTAAAGAAGAAGAAAAAAAGGGGAAGAAAAGTTGTATAATAGTTATTGCTGAAGGTGCGATAAAAGCAGAAGAACTTACCGAAATTTTAAAAGAAAAACTACCTGAAAGAGAAATAAGATATACAGTTCTTGGATATATACAGAGAGGAGGTAGTCCCACATATTTAACAAGAAAACTTGCCACAATTTTTGGTGTAAAAGCAGTTGAGCTTTTAATTGAACGACAATATGGTTATATGGTTGGAATAAAGGGTGAAGAAATTGTTTTTGTACCACTCTCAGAGGTTGTGAGCAAAAAGAAAATTCCCAAAATAGAATATATGGATATTGTAAAAAAAATGGCAATTTAAGGTATAATTATATATAAAAAAGGCCTGGTAGCCAAGCGGAAAGGCAGCGGTCTGCAAAACCGTTATTCGCCGGTTCAAATCCGGCCCAGGCCTTTTATTTATAGAGAAATTGTTTAATTTTTTAACACCAGAAGTAAAAATATCTTTCAATAAAAAAACTTAGTGGAAGTGTTTAAATTCTTTATTTTTTGAAACAAAAAACAAAGGGAATGCGATATCACTTATACAACAAGGAATAACAACTGCAAGAACCATATAAATTAGAACCACACCTATTTTATGAATCCATTCAGTTAATCCAAAACTTATAAGATAAAATATTGAAGCAATTGAACTAATAAAAACATGTAGAGAATGAGAGAAAATAACTCCTTCTGATTTTTCCAGCGTTTCAGGTGCAACATAGCCAATAAAAACTCCTAAAAGCAAAAAAGGGAGAATAATTTGAGGGTGTTCAATAATGCATATATGAAGGTCCATTTTTGCTCCGAGTAAAAAACCAGAAATATATGGTATAAAAACATCACTTATTCCACATATTCCAGCAGCTCCAATAATTCCTATTATAAATGCTTTAAAAAATTTTTTTTCATGTTTCCAGAACATTGCTGTAGTTGCTAAAGCAGAAAAAAGTATATGAATTGGATGAAAAATATGAAATAGCTCTTCAAAATATTCTCCTACATTTTCAACATTTAATAATTCTGATAAAAATGTCAAAATTCCTACAAAAATAAGACCAATAGAAACAGAAAGGACAGAAAAGGGAAGATGATGTGTAAGAGATTCACCAATATATTTAAATTTTTTCATTTACTCCTCCTTCTTTACAATCTTTACAAATTCCCTTTAAAAAAAATTGATGTTCCTTAATTTCAAAATTTGTCATTTCTTCTATTTCTCCTTTAATTTGTTCAAAATTACATAATTCAAAATCACTTATTTTATGACAGGAAGTACAGATAATGTGATGATGGTGCTTTTTATTTAGCATTTTACAAATCCCATAATAAAATCTATTTTCTTCTCCTTTAATTTTGGTTAAAATCCCTATTTTTTCAAACTCTTCAAGATTTCTGTAAATAGTTGGAAGTCCAATTTTTTTAAAGTTCTTTTTTAAATATATCCAAACATCAAAAGGAGTTGCATATTTATCTTTTTTTAAAAAATAATTTATAATAGCAATTCTTTTAGGCGTAATTTTAAGTTTCTTCCTTTTTAATATTTTTTTGTATTCCATTTTTTATCTAAATAGAAATTATTTCTATTTAGATATTATAATAATAAAAAAGCAATTGTCAAAATTAGAAAAAAACCTCTCCTGTGGGGGGTGAACAGGAGAGGTTGAGGGGTTAAAAGGAAAGGAATAAATAATTATACTTAAAATTTTAAATCTGTCAACTCAACTTAATATAAATATCAACTTAATATAAATAAGGATCTATTGGTTGATTTATTTTTTCTATGCTTTCTGCATATATTACTATTTTATCATTTTCTATTTTTACTTTCCCTTTTACCTTTACCCAATCATCATTTTTAAATTCTTCTTTTTCTTTAAATTCAATATTTTTTGGAATTGGATGTGTTTCTTCATAATCTTTCGGTTCTTCTTTCATTCCCTTATATTCAACTTCAATTCCAAGTGGTGTAGCATCAGCAGCACAACAAGTTATTAAAAATCTAATCAACATAAATTTTTCATTTTCTTTATACACCATTCCTTCGACTACAACGTCTTTTCCATTTATCTGTTCTGGTTTTGATTTTAAAAAGCTCAGAAGTTGTTTAATTGTTAATTTTTTATATTTCCCTTCTTCTTCTATTTTCTCTTGTAACGATTTTAAAACATTATGGGTTAAAAATTCTGTATGTACCCCTCTTTTTAATGCAGTATAAGTTGGTAAAGTATTTGGTCTGACAATAATAAACAAAATTAGAGGGAATAAAAATACACAAAAAGACAAAATATCATAAACAGAAATTTCTATAAATTTTTTCAATTTCTTTATTCCTGTTTTTAAAAGAAACAATAAAATTAAAAAACCTAATAGAATATAAGGAAAGTAGAATTTCTTTACAAATATCTTAAAATTTCCAGTTAAGGATATTGATAGGAAAAACGATGTATAAAGAAGCACTATTAAAAATTTATAAAACTGTTTATTTTTAAAAATTTTCATATCTTATCCTTGTATAAAACTTCCAAAAATTCCAAGAATAAAAAGAGTTAAAAATACACTGATAAGGAGTTTTTTTACAAATTTTTCTTTAAATGCTGCAAAATACACAATTATTAAAGAAATACTCATCATAGGCCCTGATATCATAAAAATAATTTTAGACATATCTGGTAAATATGTAAATGAATTTGCAACAAATGCATCTGCATAAGAGCATAGAGATAAAATTATTGAAAGAATTTGCATTGATAAAATTGATAAAATTTTATTTCTCCCTATTGTTAAGAAAACTTCTCTTGGTATAAAAGTTGAAAATAATGAAGCGAGAGTTGCCCCAATAATTAGATATTTTCCCATAATTAAAAAATCATTTTCTGAATGAAAGAAAATTTCATCAATTTTTGAAAAATTTTCATTATGGTTATCTTCATCTTCATATTCTTTCAAAATTTCATCTTTGTTCTTTGGAGCAATTAAAATCCCAATAAATACACTACATATAAAAGCAACAAGGAATCTACCGAGAACCATTTTAAAAGAAGAAAAGGCAAGATAAGTTGAAAATAGAGTAATTGGGTTAATTATCGCTGTTGCAAGTAAATAGGAAATACCAGCAGAAGTTGGTATCCCTTTTTTTATCAATCTTCTTGAAACAGGGATTTCTCCACATGAACAAACCGGGAATAAGAAACCGAAAAATGAACCAACTATTGCAGAAGAAAACTTACCCTGAGGGAAGATTTTTTTGAATTTTTCTTCAGGAACTAAAACTTCAATAGAACCGGAAATTAAAGATCCGATTAAAATAAATGGAAAACCTTCAATTAGAATTGCAAGTAAAATTATTGTAAATGCCTGAAGTTTTGGATTTTTAATTATCTGGTTTAATTGGTTTAAAGAACCTGATTGCCATAAATTTAAAACCAAAAAGGAAATTACAACACCTATGAAAATCAAAATTTTTTTTAATTTTTCTTCATTTTTTTTTGCTTTCATAATTTCAAGATAATTATCAAAACTTTTAATTTATTCTAACTTTTTTTCAATTTCAGACAATTTTTCTTCAAGTTCTTTAATTCTTTTTTTAAGTGCCTCTTTTTCTCCCTTTCTCCCAAGAATTGTAACTCTTAAGCCAAGTCCAATACAAATAAGAGAAATTACCAGGCCCATTGGCTTTACCAAATTATTATTGATTATAAAATTACTTCCAAAAAGCATTAAAATGCCATTTATCAAAATAATTGTTAACCATACCACCATATCCCCCCCCTTGTTTAAATAGAATTTTAAAATATTAATTTATTAAAGTCAACAATCCAAGAATTTTTAATCTTTCAAAAAATGAAAATTTATGATAAAATCTAATCCAACACAAACAGGAGGTAAAAATGGAATTAAAAAAGGATTTTAAATATGCTTTACTTGTGCCTACAAGTATTGGAGTTAGAATTACACCTTTTAATATGCAACCTGTTCATACAAGTAACCTTTATATAATGCATGCAACAAGTGCAGAATCAAATGTGGCAAGTGTATCCTCATATCTTGGTCTTCCTGTAAAAGTTTTAACTGCATTTGTAAAGGGTAGTCCAATAGCAAGATTTATAAAAGAAAGCTTAAAAAGTAGAGGTATAGATGTTGAAGCAAAAGAAGTTCCACAGGGAGGTCCCTGGGGTTATAGACATCAATTTAATATTGCAGATACTGGTTATGGGATGAGGGGACCAAGGGTTTGGAATGATAGAGCAGGGGAAGTAGGAAGAACTTTAAAACCAGATGATTTTGATCTTGAAAGAATATTTGGAAAAGAGGGAGTTTGTATTGTTCATATGTCAGGTTTGTTTGCAGCACTTTCTCCTGAAACAGGTAATTTTTGTCTTGAAATATCAAAAATTGCGAAAAAGTATGGAACAAAAATTTCATTTGATTTAAATTATAGAGCATCTTTTTGGAAAAATAGAGAGAAAGAGTTGAGGGAAATTTTTGCAGAGATTGTGAAAGTTACAGATATTCTTGTTGGAAATGAGGAGGATTTTCAGTTATGTCTTGGTGTTGAAGGACCTTCTCCTGGTGGAAAGAATATAAAAGCACAGATAGATAATTTTAAAAGCATGATAGAAAAAACAAAAAAAGTATTTCCAAATGTAACTATTTTTGCAACAACATTAAGGGAAGTAATAAGTGCACAACAGCATCTATGGGGAGCAATTATGTCAGTTAAGGAGAGATGGTATGTTATTGAACCAAGAGAAATTTTTGTTCTTGATAGAATTGGTGGAGGAGATGCTTTTGTTGGTGGACTTTTATATGGTATTTTAAAAGGTTGGGATGAAGAAAAATGGATACAATTTGGGTGGGCTTGTGGTGCTTATGTGGTAACGCTTTTGACTGACTATGCCCAAATACTTGATGAAGAAGAAATATGGAGCATTTGGGAAGGAAATGTAAGAGTAAAAAGATAAATTAAAAATACATATTTTCTGTAAGAAGGTAGTTAAAATTTGGTTCTATTTCATTTGTTCGTATGTGTTTTGTTTTTCGAGCAATCTCTTCAGCAATTTTTCTTTTTTTATAACATAATAAAACCTCTCTCGCGCCTTCAAGTGAACCATTTCCTATTTTAATAATTTTATTTTTATCAATATTTGGAATTAATCCTATCCTTATAGCACTATCAACATTAATAAAATTTCCAAATCCACCAGCAATAAAAATTTTATCAATATTTTTTAAATCAATAGGATAAATTTTGGAAAGGACTTGCCAACTTGTTTTGATCGCTGATTTTGAAGTTATAAGTTGAAAAATATCCGATTGGGTTATTTTTATATTTTCTGTTATATAAAATTCTCCATCTTTAAGTCGTGCCTTTTCATCAATTATTTTATTTTTTAACATCTCACTTAATAAGTCAATTAAACCAGAGCCACATATTCCAATAGGATATTTATTTCCAATCGTTGAATAATACACTTTTCCATTTATTATATTTATTTCTTTTATTGCTCCCTCTATTCCTCCAACACCACAACTTATATTTACTCCCTCAAAAGCACCTCCAGCAGCAGCAGATGTCGCAAGAAGTTTATCCTTATTTCCTATAACCACCTCTCCATTTGTTCCTATATCTACAAGCATACAAACATTTTCTTCATTATAAATTTCAGAAGCAAGTATATCAGCAACAATATCAGCACCTACATGTCCCCCAATCAAAGGAAGACCATAAATTTCTCCATTTTTATTCATTTTCAATTCTATTTCATCTGGATTTCTAATTAAACTCTCTGGATTTAATGGTTCGTAAGGTATTTTACCAAGTGTGGATACATCAATAATGAAAAATATATTCCTCATTGTTGAATTTCCAGCAATAACAACTTCGTATATTTTATCAAATATCTCTTTATCAAATTTTTTTATCTCATCATTTATCATCTTTACAACCACTTTTTGCAATTCATAAATTTTTTCTTTTCTTTCTTTCTCATTTAAAAATCTTTTTTCTTTTTTATCAACCATAGTATACTCAATTCTTGAAATAACATCATTGCCATAAATAATCTGTGGATTGGTTTTTGCAACTGTTCCTATAATATTTCCGTTTTCAAGATTAACAATGTCAAATACAATAGTTGTAGTTCCTATATCTATTGCAAGTCCATAAATTCCACCTCTATAAATATCAACTTTTTCTCCATTTTTATATACATTATTCCCCTTTCTTTTATAAAAAGGAAATATTTCAACTATTTTCCCTTTTCCATATTTCAAAATTTCATATTTTCCAAAATCTTTTATATAAACAACAATATCTGAAAGGTCTTTAATAATTTTTGCTTGACATGCCAATCTATACTTTTGACCAAGATCAAATTTTTTTTCTGCAGAGGTAAGTTGATTTAAATTTTCTTCACCTTTTTCAATTCTTACAACACATTTCCCACATTTTCCAATTCCACCACATTCTGCATTTATTTTTATCTTTAATTTTTGAGCATAATCAAGTATAGTAAGACCTGGTTGAATTTCAAAACCATCTTTACCATTTTTAAACTGGAGGAAATATATTCTACTCATATTATTGAGAAAATGCTTTTCCCCAAATTTTTAAGAGATATCCACCAGTTAATCTTACACTTATTTCATTTGGAAGCTCATTTACTCTTTTATTGAATGGTTCAGGAGTTACTGGGCCATCATAATTGATTTCTTTAAGTGCTCTTAAAAAACCAATTAAATTAATTACTCCTGTTTCTCCAGGTAAAAATCTTTCATTGTCAATCAACTTCTCTTTAGGTAAATCAGGAGCATCATTAATATGAACATAAATTATGTCATTGCTTTTTAATTTCATAATATCTTCTACTTTTCCATCAGATGCATATAGATGCCAACTATCAAGTAAGATTCCAGTATTTTCCATTTTTAATTTTTTTAAAAATTCAAGCAACTGTTCAAGATTCCAAATAAATTCATATTTATGATTTATTCTTAAACTTTTAGTACCTACAAATTCAAAACCGATTCTACAATTATATTTTTCTATAAGTTTACATATTTTTTGTGCTCTTTTTAAATGAAATTTAAAATTTTCTTTATATGTTAAATTATCAGAAAAAGGAACAATCCATGTATAAATTCGGAAGGCAGAAATTTTTTTTGCAACTTTTAAATATTCTTCAAGTTTTTCTATATCTTGATTAAATTTATCTTCTTCTTCGTCAATATTAAAGGGTAAACACCAGCCACCAATTTTTAAATCAAAACTATCAATCAAATTTTTAATTTTGTCAACTTTATCATTTTTGGAAAATTCGTAAATATCTAAAATTGAAACATCTATTCCTTCAAAATTTCCTAATTTTGCAAGACGTAATTGTTCAAGTAATGTAGTTTTTATATTTATCGCTTCAAACGATATATTTCTAAACAATTTATTCCTCCTCTTTTATAATTATTTCAGGATAACTCATTAAACCACATGGAACAACTTGATAATCATTTACCCACATATTTCCTTCTGAAACAAACTGACTTGGTCCTGTCCACACTGGCCATTTTTCATAATAATGCAATGGTCCATGTGAATTTCTTCTATGTCCAAGTATCTCAATAATCAATGTAATATCGTCTTTATATTTTAAATATTCAGTTATGTCAATTTCATAAGGAGGCCAAGAAATTAAACCTATTTCATTTCCTTCACAAACGACTCTTATTCCTACTCCCCTAAACTCTGGAATTTTTAAGAATACTTTTTGTTTTTCTTTGAACTCAATCTTTTCTAATGGCAGTATGTAGCCAACATTACCAGAATAAAACGGTAATCCTTGCATTGTCCAATCACCAATTTTTAAATTTTGTGGAAGAGAAGTAATGCTAAGTTTTTCTTTATCAACACCAAAAATCCCAAGTAAATAAATGATTTCAAGCCCTGAATGATTTTCATTATAAACTGTTTCAAGAAGTATTTCATTTTTTCCTATTTTTAATAAAGTTGGATCAAATTTTATTGTCTCAAGAGATTTATCAACCCACCATCCAGATTTCATATCAGAAGTCAATTTAATGTTATTTATGTATATATCATATAATTCAGGTTTTTCAATCGCTATTGAAATTTCTCCTTCTGGTAATTTTTCAACTAAAAATTCATATTTTAAACTTAATCTTACACTTTTTGAATTTTCTTTCTTTTTCCTTGCCCATGGCTGAACCATTGCTCCACCTCTTGCTGGAATTCCTAAATATTTTCTTACTTCTCTATCAACTTTTAATATTTCTTTTTTCTCCCTCCAGTTCCCCTTACCGATTTTAAAATATGGCATATCCAAAACAAAAACATTATCTTCTGTTAAAATATATTCCCATTCATCCTTTTTTATCTGATAATTTTGTATTTCTTTATATTTTTTGTATACTTTTATTTCAAAAGAAAAATCTTTTTTCTTTGGAATAATATATAAATGGCTACCAAGTGGTGGGAAATCAGATTTTATAACATACTCATCCTTGCTTTTAATTATTTCGGGATAAAAAATCTCACCATTTTCAAGGTTAACTTCAATTGGTTTATATTTCCAACCAGGGAAAGACCTTATAATTAGATTTTTAAATCCGATTTTCCTATCTCTAACAAGGCAGTATTTATTTATATCTTTACTATCCCATTCCATTCCTGTATTACACAGAAAAAGATAAAAGTTTTCATCATCTTCTTTTAAAAGATATAGAATTTGTTTGACTTCATTTTCATTTTCATTTTTTATTGAGATTCTTCTAATTTTTTCAAGATGTTTAATTGACTCTTCAAAGGATCCAACAACAATACAATTCTTTGAGAACTCTTTAATCTTATCTGTCTTTTCACAATCCAAATAAGAAGATACTTCTTTTACGAATATAACATCTCCTCCTTTTTCTCTAAATTTTTTAAGTAATTTTAGGGTTGAACTCCTCATAGTGAATAAAGGTGGAACAAGAACTGTTTTATATTCACCTTTATTTACTCTTAAAATTGGTTTTCCTTCTTTTTCTTCTACTTTTGCCCATCTTGACAAAATTTCTTCATCTCCATAGTCAAAATCAATATGATTGGCAAGTAAAATATCACAAATTTCAGCAAAAATTTCATCAAGTTTTTTCACTTCCTCTGACTGAATAAATTGATTTTTTTCTATTTGAGGCATCTTATAAATTGCCCACATACTTTCAATTGGATGTATTACAAGTAGGTCTCTTATCTCTTTACCATTAGTCATAATTAAATTAATTCTTGCAAAATAATCTTCTACAAATTTATATGAATTCCACCATGGTGATTGATAGAATATACTTGCAGGATAATCCCTTTTTGCTTCACCAAGCATTGTATACCAGGAAAGATGTTGACATCTTAAGTTTATTCCTAATGATGCCTGCCAGTCACCAAGTGCTTTATGTCCTTCAAAAGAAAAATCCCATCCAGTACATCCATAAGTTTCAGTAAGTCGCCATTTTCTATCAAATTGTCTTGCAATTGAACTTACCTGTTTTGCAGTATTAAATATCCTCCTGTGTTCTGTTAAAAGATCCATGCCAGGAGATTGCATATATTCATAAAATCTTAAACAATTTCCAACAACATGTACTTGTTTAGATAAAGTATCTTCTCCAAGTATATGTCCAGTAAAAAGTAATTTATTTTTTTCACACCAGTTACCTATTTGTTTTGCAAAACTTTCAACAAAAAGTGAAGTAATACACTCAAAATATTGATATCTTACTTTTGAAATTTTATTATCAACTCTGTCAAAGTAAATTTCTGGTAAATAATTTAAAATATCATATCCATATCTTTTTTTGAATATATAAGGCAGTTTTTCTGTCCAAGAAATTCCTATGTAAATTTCTTTTTCATTTGGTGGATTGTAATGAAAATATATATACCCATAATTTGGTTCATCTGTAAAAATACCTGGGATGACCTTACCAAAATACCTACCGGAAAATTTTTTATAGTTATCATACGTAATTTCAATAAACTTTTTAACTGCTTCTGGATTCAGGGTATCAAGATATGTATAACCATTGTACCAAGGACTTTCTCTTGCAATTTCAAGATTAAATAATAAAATTTTTTCTTTATTTAATATTTCGGACACCTTTTCATTTTTTTTAATCTTTCTATAATTTTTTATCAAATCACCTTCAAAATCTGCAATGAATATGGCAAGCGTGTTTTTTGAATATTTTATTTTTCTAACATCTTCTGTAACAGTCATTACAAGATGCCTCATTCTATATTTTTTATTCTTAGTTACAAGACCTCCTGCAGCACCAGAAGGCCATCTGTCTTCATCATAAAGAAAAGCAAACATTCCTATCTTTTCACCTTCATCAGCACATGCATTTATACATTCAAACCACTCTTTTGATAAATATGGTGTGTCAAGTCCAACCCTTGAATGCATAAAAAATCCGCCAAGTCCCATCTCTTTCATTATCCTTATCTGCCTTCTTAATTCATCAGGGTCAAGTTTTCCATTCCAAGCCCAAAAAGGAGCACCTCTAAATTTACTCCCAGGTTTTTTAATTTCTTTTAGAATTTTTTCCATTAGATTTCCTTATAATTTTAAATTAAAGTTTATTTCAAATTCAAAAAAAAGTAAAATATATTTCTATGGAAAATACCTTTCATATTCAATGGCATATAACAGACAATTGTAATTTGAGATGCAAACATTGTTATCAGGATAATTTTTCTCCTGACAAAGACCTTTCTTTTGAAAAACTTATTTATATTTTTTCTAATATTTGCGATTTTTTAAAAAAAACAAATAGAAAACTTGTAATTGATATAACTGGTGGAGAACCATTTTTACACAAAAATATGTGGAAATTGATTGAAACAATTTTAAATTTAAAACAAACCAAAAATCTTGGAATAATAACAAATGGTTTTTTTCTTTCTGACGAGGTTATTTACAAAATTGAAAAAAATAAAATTATATTAAAAATCTCAACAGAATCTGTTGATAAAGAATTATACGAATTTTTTAGAGGTAAAAATTTTGAAAGGTTTATAAAAATATGTGAGAAAATTAAAGATATTAAATCAGATAAATTTTTGATGTTTACAATACTTGAAAAAAATTGGAAACAGATTTTTAAAATTTTTGATTTTGCAAATAATTATAATTTTAATGGATTAGTAATAGAAAGATTTGTTCCATATGGACTTGGTAAAGATATGAAAAGTGAAACAATTTCTTTTGAAAATTGGCTTGAAATAACTAAATTTTTACATAATATCTGTAATGTTGATTTTAATACAACAAACATTTTAGAATTTAGAGGTTATATGGTTAAAATTGAAGATAAAAAATATGAATTATATGGAAGTCAATGTATTGTTGGAAAAGATGGAATTGCAATAATGCCAGATGGAACAGTTTTTCCTTGTAGAAGATTACCTTTATCTATTGGAAATCTATTAAAAGAAAAATTAATTGATATATGGTTGAATTCAGAAGTATTAAACAAAATTAGAAATAAAAGGTTTTTGAAAGGAAGATGTAAAAATTGTATAATTGATGAATGTATAGGGTGTAGAGCGCTTGCTTATAGTTTATATAATGATTTTTTAGAAGAAGACCCTTTATGTTATCTAAAAATGGAGGTAAAAAATGGATTTTATTAATAAAATTTTTTCTTTAAAAGATAAAGTTGCAGTGATTACTGGAGGTGGTGGAATACTTGGTTCTGAAATAGCAAAAGGGCTTGGATTTGCAGGAGCAAAAGTTATAATTGCTGATATTAAAAATTATATAGAAACTGCAGAAAATTTAAGAAAATTAAGTATAGAAGCAGAAGGTGAATATCTTGATGTTTTTGATAAAAGTTTAATAGAAGAAGTTGCAAAAAAAATAATTGATAAATATGGTAAAATTGACATTCTTATCAATTCAGCAGGTGGGAATATAAAAGAAGCAACTACATCTACAGAACTTTCTTTTTTTGATTTACCATTATCAGCACTTGAAAAAGTTGTTGCTTTAAATCTTTTTGGCGGTGCTATTTTACCATGCCAAACTTTTGGAAAATATATGATAAAGAATGAAAATGGTGGTTCAATAATAAATATATCTTCTATGAATGCTTTTAGACCATTAACGAGAATCCCTGGTTATTCAGCAGCAAAAGCAGCCGTAAGTAATTTTACACAATGGCTTGCAGTCCATTTTGCCATGGAATACAATAATAAGTTAAGAGTTAATGCAATTGCTCCTGGTTTTTTTCTAACCCAGCAAAACAGATATTTATTAGTTGATGAAAACGGAAATTTAACAGAAAGAGGGAAAAAAATTGTTAGTCATACACCTATGGGAAGATTTGGACAGCCACAAGAACTGGTTGGAATTTGTATTTTGTTATCTTCTGATGCTGGTAGTTTTATTACAGGAACTGTAATTCCTGTTGATGGAGGGTTTAATGCTTATTCAGGAGTATAAAAATGAAATGTTCAGAATATTTGAAAAAAGTAGAAAATGAGAATTTAAAAGAACTGATTAAAAAATATATAGAAAAAAATTGTGATGAAGATGTCATTTTAATAAGAGTCCCGGCAAGAATAAACCTTCTTGGAACTCATATTGAACATAGAGGTGGTTTTATAAATACCCTTACAATTGATAAAAATTTATGGTGTATAGCAGGGAAAAGAAAAGATAGAAAAGTTTATGTTTATGATTTTGAAGAAGAAAAATATAAATCACAGATATTTGATATTGATGAAGAATTACCAGAGAAAGGAATTATATGGACTGACTTTATAAGAAAAGTAAAAATTGTCCAAGGTGATTGGTCAAATTATATAAAAGCAGGTGTGTTGTATTTACAGAACAAATTTCCTAAAATGAATATTAGTGGAGTAAATCTTTTCTTTTATGGAGAAATTCCAACAGGAGCAGGTTTAAGTTCTTCATCTGCAATAGTAGTAGCAACTATGAGTGCAATTATAAATCTTTATAATTTACCTATAAAAAAAGAAGAACTTCCTGAAATGTGTGGAGAAGCAGAATGGTTTGTTGGAACAAGGGGTGGAAGTGGAGACCATGCTTCTATGATTCTTGGGAGAGAAAATTACATTACTCATATAAGATTTTTTCCGTTTGTTGTTGAATATATACCTTTTCCTCAAAATTATAAAATCATATGCTGTAATTCATTGATTGAAGCCAAAAAATCTGCAAATGCTAAAGATGTCTTCAACGAAAGAGTAGCAACTTATATAATTGGATTGAAACTTATAAAGAATAAATTTCCAGAGATTGGAATTAAACTTAACTATATTAGAGATATAAACAGAAAAAATCTGGGAAGTGATAAAGTTATTTATAATATTCTACTTAATCTTCCTTACAAACTAAAAAGATTTGAAATTTATGAAACCTTAAAGGATCAAGAACTTGATAAAATTTTTGAAACCCATAAAGAACCTGAAAACGGTTATGCTATAAGAGATGTATTACTTTATGGGATTAGTGAATGTGCACGGGCTGATATCTGTTCTGAATTATTGAAAAAAAATAATATAAACGAGTTTGGTAAACTTATGTATATTTCTCACGATGGAGATAGAGTTGTAAAATTTTTAAAAAATGGAAAGAAGGTAAAATGGAATTATAGAGTAAGTGATGAATATCTTAAAAAACTTATAAAACATTCTGAAAGCAAAGATGAAAAAGAAAGAAAAAAAACAGAAATTTATTATCAACCAGGTGCTTATAGATGCAGTGTGGAAGATGTTGACTTTATTGTTGATTTAGTTAAAAATATAAAAGGGGTTAAAGGTGCAAAAATAACAGGAGCAGGACTTGGAGGTTGTGTAGTAATACTTGTAGAAGAAAACAAAGTTGAAAATGTTTTAGATATCTTATATAAAAAGTATTACAAATCAAGAAATTTAAATTTTGCTTCATTTGTGTGTAATTCTGTAAATGGAGTTGAAATAATTTAAAAAAAAAGGAGTTAAAATGGATGCCAAAAAATTTATAGAAAAATTAAAAAAGGCAGAAATTAAAGAAGAACTTTTGAAATTACTTTCAGATTATGAAAAATTTTCTATTTCTCTTAAAGAAAAAATTAAAAATGCACTTATTAAGGAAGAAAATGGTGACTGGTATATTGAATTTTTATCTTATGAAAGAGAGGACTTATTAAAAAAGAAAAAAATTGCAGCATGGCTTATTGCAAGAAAAACATTTGGAATATCTTACGATAGAAGAATGGTTAAAAAAATTCTTGAAACAGAAAAAGACCTTGAACAATTAAGAAATAAAATATATGAAGTAATAAATGAAACATATAATGATATTCAGGATAAGGAATGTGCTTATAAAATAAGTTTGAAAGCAAGAAATGAAAATAGAAGAATTGTTTGTGGAAGATTTAGCAGGGCTTTTTATATTGATGCGCTACTTTTAGCAAATTCTCGGGTTATAAAAACAGAAAAATTTAAAGATAATTTAGACGCAATATTGAATAAAATTAAACAACTGGAATTTATGCCTTTTTATCTTCATACAGAAATAAATGAAATTGATTACTTATTAGGAGAAAAAGAATCTGCAAAATCAAAAATTCTTGGAACATTAAAAAAGTTAGAGAAGGACCTTATTGATTATGAATTAAAACTTATCCAAAAGTTTGATGAAGGTAAATTAAAACAAACAACTTATGAAAATGATAGAAAAATTATAGATAAGATTAGAAAAGAAATAAAAAGTTTCAAAGAAAAAGTAGAAAAAGAAGAAGGGAGACCTCCTATTTATATGGTATTCTTCCAGAGAATCTTTCCAATAGATGCTATATTTATGGGTGTTTTAAATGAACTTATGGACCCATTTTTTGGAGAAGACCCTCATATAGATGAACTTTTAAGCGAAGGAGGAGAAAATATTTATGTGACTGCTGGAATGAAAAACTGGTTAAAAGTTTGTGATGATTGGATTGAAGCACTTCCTGCATATGCGTCATATGAGATTATTCCTGAAGATGGCTCATATAAATTTAAACCATTTGTCCAGAGGAATATTCTTGAAGAAATGTATAGAGCAAATGCTGAGTATTGGGCTGAAAATATAAATGATGTAATGTTAACAGAACATTTACAACTTGCAAGAGAATTTATTGCTTACTTGCTTAAAATGAAATTTAAAAGCGAAGACGAACTTATTAAAAAGTTAGAAAAATATAAAAATGAAGTTAGTATGTGTGCTGTTTTAATAGAAAAAATGTATGAGAATATGGTTGAGGAAGTTGGAAGAATTTGCGAAAGAGAAAACATATTAAGATATGATGCAATAAAAAAGTTAATAGAAGAGAAAAAAGATATAATTGATGAAATAATTAAAAACTATGAAAGTAAAAAATCTCTTAAAAAATCACTGGAAGACCTTGTTAAAAAATATAATCTTGAAAAAAATGTAACAGATTATCTGAATAACTTTTTTAGAAAAAGAAGGGATTTGCCATCAGTCCATGTTTTAACAACTCTTGGTCCAGGAGAAACAGAATTTAATGTAAAAAACTGGCTTGAAGAAGGGATGCTTCTTTATAATTTTTTGAAAAGAAATAATTTAATTGAAAAGGTTGAACAGAGAAGAAAGATATGGAGAGAAAATATTATAAAAGTTGGTGAAAAAATTATAAAAGAAAATAATCTTGAGAGTGAAGTTTTTAAATATGATGATAAAAATTTTAAAGAAGGAGTTATGAAGGTTATTCTCGCCTATCCTGAAGTAAGCAGAGAGGTAGCAAAACTTTCAATCCTCTTAATCAATGAAGGGCAGGATATAAACAGTGAAAATTTCAAAGCGAAAGAAATTCAAGAAATTGTAGATCAATTACCACCTGAAATAAAAGAAAATTTAAATACAAATAAATTGACAGAACAACAGGCAGAAATATTAAAAAATTTAAGAGAAGATTTGATAAAAAAATATAATCTTACCAAATATGTATCTTCCTTTATAAAAGATTATCTCCATCCTGTATATTCAAAACTAAATGCTCAAAGAAAAATTATTGTAGAAGAAGGTCTTCTTGAAAAACTAAATCAACCTATATATAGATATGAAGCAAAAGGTGGTTATAAAAAATATAATTTACTTTATACACCAAGCAGGGTTGATCTTGGAGCAAAAGAGGTTTACTCAGTAAGGGATATTCCTAAATGGGTTGGTGGAGTAGATACCCATTCTGCTATTTCTGGAAAATCTCTTTATTCTTTATATAACATTGCTGGCCCAACTATTATCCCTTCAACAAGAATAGCAGAATTTTTAAAGGTTGGGGAAAACTTTTTCTCAAGAGGTGGTGTTTTCTATCTTTCATTGACAGCAGGCATTAATCTTGATGTTTTAAGATTCGGAGAATTTGAGTTCTTCAGAAATCAATGGAATATGAGAGGAGATAGAATAGTACTTCCATCTGGTGAGACATATGGTGGATTTTGTGTTCCAAAAGAATTTAGTTTACTGTATGCAATTATAATTTCTGCTGTTGATAAAGAAACCTCAAGTAAAATATTGGACTCTTTTGGTATCCCAGAAAAACTTCATAATAATGTAATTGAAGATATGAGAAGAATACTTGCATGGAGATTTGACTTTGAACTTGAAATTGACTGGGAAGGAAAAGCGCTATCATATCTTTACACAAGATATCCTGAATATTTCAAAATTTTTGGCCAGCCAACATATCTTTCAAGATTACCTCAGATTGCTATAACTTTAGAAAAAATGGGAATAGTTATTCCAGAAGGAGAGGAAGAGAGAATAAATGAGTTTAAACTAACTTACTGGGTAAATAAAAAAGCACAAGGACTTGAAGAAATAAATAGGATTGGTCCTTTTAGAAAAGTAAAACTTATATATGACCTTGTTAAAAAAGCAAGAGAGAAAAATAAACTTATTTTGCCTGATGATGAATTGGTGGGAGTTATGGATGTAAGTTATAAGGAGAGCGAAATTGAAGATGGAAGATTAATTCCTGTATCAGATGTAAGATTTAGTGCTGGCTGTAGAAAACTTGAAATTTATAGTTTAGTTGCGGAAAAACATATATTGCTTGACATTGACCCTGAAGGAAGAGAAATAATAAAAGAAATATTTAAAAATTTTACACCACCTGCGGATATAAGAATTGTTGGAAAATGTACTGGTTCAG
Source organism: Candidatus Omnitrophota bacterium (assembly GCA_023818745.1). GTDB lineage: Bacteria > Ratteibacteria > UBA8468 > B48-G9 > JAFGKM01 > JAMWDI01. Next base: position 13,735 of record JAMWBY010000001.1, on the reverse strand, counting down.
ATATACTAAATCATGTGCCTAATTCAGGACTTGAAGAAATAAAAAATAAAGTTCTTGAATACCTTTACAAAATTGGGCTTGATGAAAATCTTATTAAAACAAATGCAATTATTTATGGTGGAGATATAAGAAAATGGGTTGGGATAAGAGAAAGAAGTTATGAAGAAATAAATAAAATTTATAATGACCTAAAAGGGAAAATTCATCTACTTGTCATTGATAAAAGAGGACCATTTTCATCTTATAAAGTCGCAGTTAGAGGGGTTGATTTTGTTGACCTTGGAATACCTGACCCTGAATTATTACAACTTATTGATAATTTACCAGAATTTTTATATTTAATTAAAAAAGATAGACCTTTCAGTGCACTTGTTTTTGCTGACGGAACTTCAGGTGCAAGAAGACCATCTTTTGCTTACAATAATCCAAATTGTAGAAGGAAGGTTAAAGAACTTTTTGCTATTGAAGAAAAAGCAGTTTATGGCTGTCTTGGAATAGGAAGAGAAACGATTGAAAACTGGAAAAAAGAGATGGAAAAAGAAAGGAGTTTAAGTGAAGAATTATTAAATTCAATAATAGGTGAAAGCAAACAAGCATTATTTGATACACTTGCAAAAATAAAAAATTATATTATATTAGAAAACAAAGTAGATCAAGTCCTTTTAGAAGAACAACAATCAAAAAGAATAAACACTTGGGGTCTTAAAGATAAATATTATACAGAAACATTTGTCAACTTATCCAAAGAAGATAACTGGAAATATATTGATTTTGGAAAGTGGTTAATTTTTGGTGGAATATTTTTACTAAATGGAAAATACACAAAAAAAGAGGTGGAAGAATTAAGATTGGAATTTGAGAAAAAATTAAAGAAAATCTTAAAGGATAATAAAAGGCAGTTATTTGAGAGAAAGGAAATTGATTTTATCATAGAACAATATTTCAGACCAATATATATTCCTGAATTGAAAAAAAGATATGAAGAAATAAGTACAGGACTTGCTGGTTCATTAAAAGCAGCAGAAATTCAAACACAGACACTTGCAAGATGGCAGGAAAGGAAAAAAGAATTTGAAAAAATAAAAAATCTACAAAAAAAGAAAGAAAGTTATAAAAAATTTGATGAATCGTCTTTAAAAAATCTATCTCTTGAAGAAATTTATAAAAAAGCAAAAGATACTCTTGGAAAACCAGATAGAATAATTCCACCCGAAACATTTGGAGAATTTCTTGGAATAAGTAAAAATTTTATTAAGCACCTTATACAAGAAACAAAAGAAATTAAAGAAAAAGAAACAGTTTTAAATGAAGTTGAAAACTTTTTTGAACTTACAGAAATAAAAGAAGAAAATTATATCAATTTTGCAACAACAATTTCTAATCTACCAAGATTTAAAGAAAAAGACCTATTACTTTATGAAAAAGTTTGTATGGCTCTTGAGTTGATTGATATTGCGTTTTTGCTTGAACTTGTTTCAGTTTGTTATACAGAAGATGAATTTAATGCTGCTATTGCTAAATTCCTTGATAGAACAGTAAACAGTCACATTTTTGACTACTTACCTTATCATTATCATAAAGAAAGGTCTGCATATTTTGAAAAACTACATAGGGAAATTAAATTTCAACTTGCATTTAAATATCATAGATTCCTTTATTCTCATTTGGTTTACCTTGTTTGTGAAAAGACACCTTTGAGAAATTATTCAATTGAGTATAAGGATTTATATATAGGTAATTTTGAGAAAAATAAAATGGCAATAGGAGTAAGAGGAGAAACAAGAGAAGAAATTTTCTGGTTCCATTATGCAAGAATAAGAGATGCAGTTGTTCTTAAATATGAAGGTTTTGGATATCCAGAAATTTTTATGGATGTTGACCCAGAAGATTTAAAAGTGAATGAAAGAGTAAATGTAGGTATTATCTATCCTTATGGAAACACAACAGTACCGGTTGCTCTACAAGAAGGTCCTAAATTTGCAAAAAACAATATAAATCTTTTCATATCAGCATTTCCATCTGTGGAAGAGAAAAAAGGAAATAAATTTCTATTGATAAATGAAGGTATGATTTATCCAGCGAAAGAAGAACTTGAATTATTAAGGGGAAAATATAGAAATATAACAGAAAACAAAACAGACCTTGTTTTCATTTCATTTAAAAAACCAGTGATTCTTCATTCAATTTTCTTCCACTTTACACATCCTTTAAGACCATACATTGACCATTTTAAAATTCCAATTATTCAGCCACTAATATGGGAAGCTGCAACACATCTTAAATGTGAATTACCAAAAATGCTTGAAGGTTCTGGAGTTAAAGCGCCTGAACAGGAAAACTGGTATATGGAAGATACAGCAAAATTTAAAGAAAAAGCAAAAATAAAAATAAGAGAGAAAATAATGTCTCTTGCCCAAAAATATGATACAATTATTGTTAAATGTGAAAAAGAATCAGGCGGAAGAAAATCAATGATTTTACCTGTAAGAGAAGATAAAAAATATTTACAGGAAAATGTTGATAAATTAACAGACCTTGTTTATGAAATTTCATTAACTGATAATGCTGTAATTCAGGAAGTAATACAATCAAGGGTAAGACAACTTTATACAAAAGAATTTCTTGAAAATGTTGTTGAAAGGTTTGCCAAAATTGGTATTCCTGTATTGATTGATAAAGAACCACAAACACCCCTATATTCCTATTTTAGGCAGATTGTGGTTCTTGGAAAAGATGGATATAAGATTTCTCATCATATAACAGTAATAAGCACAAGAGGAATAGCAAATGTAGGTCAGGGCGGGCTTTTATATGAATATACAGACGACATTATTCATCCAAAATATAGAAAAACATTAAGAGAACAAATAACAAAAGCGGTTTATAAAAGTTTAGAATCACAGCAAAAATATCTTGAAAGAAATTGGAAATTTGTTCTTGAAGAATATCTAAAAATACATCCAGAATTTAAAGGAAAGGTTAAATATGAAGAAATATTTACTGATTTAACAGATTTTCCAATTACAGGTATTCCTTATGAAATGGGTGATTATATGCCTGTATTTTTAATAGATGAATTTGAAAACTTAAAGTATGTTTATGATGAGAAAAAAGGAAAACTTATACCTCTTTATGATGAAAATGGATATCCAACAAAAGTTAAAATTTATGATGAAAATGGAAATGAAATACCAAGAATTGACAAAAATAAAAAGGTTCTTTCAGTATCTTATTTTGATGAAGATGGAAATCCAAGAAAAATTTATGATGAAAATGGGAATGAAGTTCCAAGTTTAGTAATTTGTAAAATAGAACCAAATCCAGGCGCAGGATTGTGGCGACCACATAATGATAGATTACCTCCTGAAAGAAAAGGAGAAGGTGTTTTCATAATATTTAGTTGTCTTGCAGAAAGAGGGAAAATATATAAAGAGAAAGTTGAGAAACTTACTTCTAATTTATGAGGTTGATGAAGAATATATAAAGAGAGTCCTTTCATTTTTTAAGTTTTTCTGTTTGAAAGAAGGTCTTCTTTTAAATTTCTATGCAAAAAGGTGGTTGAAAAGTTTTGATTCGGATAATATACTCTTTGTTGATGATAATTTTAATATTCAGACCACAAAAATTAAAAACTTAGATTACTTTCATTTTTCAATTATCTTATCACTTAATCCTGAATTTGAACATCAGAATCATCAAAAAATATCTGAGTATCTAAAAAAATATAAAATAAATCAACTTAATCCATTTTTTGTTTCCTTTTTATCCTCTAATAAATACAAAACAATTGAAAAAATAAGAAAATTTAAAATTTATACGCCTTCATCGCTTCTTATTGAATTTAAAGACAGAAAAAATTTAAAAGAAAAAATTGAGAAATTTATTAAAAATCAAAAAACACAGGGTTTTTATATTCAGCCAAATTATGGAACAGAGGGAAAACAAACATATTTTTTTACAAAAACAGAAATAATTAAAAACTTTAATTTTTTAATTGAAACAGTTATGAGTATTTTACCAGAACAACCAGTTATTATAAAGGAAAAAAGAGGAAATGTTTATTACTTTAAAGAAGATGAAAAAATTTTAGGATACAGAGATGTTGTTTTAAGATTTTTTATTTTTGAGTATAAGAGAAAAATTTTTTCAAACTGGTGTTTTTTTGAAATAAGTCCAGATGAAAAATTTCCAATTACTTCTCCTTATAAAGGTGGTAAAATTTTAAACTTCAAAGATATAAAAAATAATCTTTATTATAGAATAGAGAAAGGTTTTGAAAAATTTATTCTAACAGAGACACATAAAATTCAAATCATTTCAGAAATCAAAAAAATTTTCAAATTCTTCAATAAAGGATTAAAAGAAAAACTTAAAATAGGAGGAATGGATATTTTACTTGAAACAGATGGAAAAAATTTAAAAATTATATTTCTTGAACTAAATCCTCGTCCTTCAGGCATTGATAAACTTGATTATTTTGATTTTACTTAAATTTTTCACTCACCCCAAATTTCACATTCTGTTAAATCTAAATATTTATTTTCTTTTGCAAATCCAGTTATTCTTACAAATTTAGCATCTATGTCTAAATTAGGAAACTCAACAAACCATTTTCCACTTTCAGGTTGAGAAATTTCTTCTGTTGATTTCAATTCATTAAATATTATTCCGTCTTTACTCACAAATATTTTTACTTTACTCACTCCATACATTCCAGAAAGATTTTGACCTCTTACTACTATTTTATTTATTTTATATAATTTACCTAAATTGAACTCAGCGGTTATAAATGATTCTTCAACAGGGACTCTCCAGAAAACATAACAAACCCCATTTTTCGGAGCATACCAATCTTTACCATCTATTAAAAGTCCTTTTCTTTCAAAAAAATCACCATTTTCATTAACAATCAATAGAATATTTTCAATATTTCCATCTTTGTCTAATTTAACTTTGCCTATTTTTTCATTTTTTTCATTAAAAATTATATAGTTTAAAATTTCTTTCACTTCTATTTTTTTATCTTCTAAAACTATAAATAACTTTTCATCTTTTTCTAATTTGCCTACTTCCTTGCCATTTTTGTCTAAGAGAATATTATCTTTTACGGTGTAAGTTTTATATTGAGTTAAATCATTATCCAATTTCCTTCCAAAATGTTGAAAAAATGAACCAACAGAAATTTTATAGGGTATTTGTTTTTCTTTAACTATATTTATAACTTCTGAATATAGTAAAAAATTTGAGATAAAAAAAATAAATATAATTTTCTTTTTTTTCATTTGCCCTCCTTTTTTACCAGTTTAATTATCTCATCTATTATTTTTTCTCGCAAATTCCAAAAATCCTCATTGGAAAAATTCTTTAATTTTTCAAAAGGTGGAAGTATATTTTTCATTATGTAGTTTCTTGCTTCTTTATCCCCATATTTAATTTTTAATAACTCTTCAAGGGTTTTCAAATATTTAAAGTCATAAATTCCTTCCCTAAGCATTTCCCATCCCACTGTTGACCAAATTTCTCCATCTTTATTTAAAACTGGATATGCAACATACCAACCTTCTTTTACATTCCAGTAATAAGCAAAACCCCAGATTGAATTAAGATTTAAATACCAAGCCATAAAACCATAATATAATCTATTTGAGTAAGGAGTCTTACTTCTTACCTGAATATATGTATGCTTTACATTTTCTTTCATCCAATCCTTGTCTATAATACCCCAATTAGGAAAGAAAAAATTTTGAAAGTTATGTCCACTATAGGCATCTAATAGAGGATATAAAGGGGAACAATTTACATCAACTAAATTTATATATTTTTTCATTCCAGAAGGAGTGTTATTACTCCATACTTTTGTTCCTTCTATTTTTTTAATTAATTTACATATTTTTTCAAAACTTTCAATAGTATTTGGATGGACATCTGGTTCATCTATTGGATGGAAATAAAGGTCAATTTTATATTTTTTAGAAATTTCCATAATTTTTTTAAAAACCTGTTCTGCAACTTTAAAATAATTTTCTTCGCCTATTTCGCTTTGAGAAATAGTTTTTATTTGATCAAAAATTGGACTCAAAACTCCATATGGAATAGGACCATTTGTATTTATATTATTTTTACTATATAAATCCATTGCCATTTCAAGTCCTGTTAAGTCAATTTTTATATTTTCTCCCTCTTTGCTAATTTTAACAGGACATGTCCAAGGGTCCATTGTAACTGAATTAATCCCATGATTTTTTAAATCCTGTATTCTCTTACTTGTTAATTCATCAAATTTCCCTGGCAAATTATTAACCCATAAACCCCACATAATTTCTATTTTAGAAAGTTTAAAAGGTAAAACATCAACAATTACTGGAATATCAAAATTGTGCTTCTCTGACTTTAAATTTAATTTTCCTTTAAATGTGCCATAAGGTATATCATCTGGAATATTTATATTTATCCATACTGTTTTCGTTTGTTTATTTAATAAATCTATAAATTTAGAAGGTTCAAGTTTATCTGGATATAAAATTTTTTCATTATCAATAAATTCAAAATTTCTTGATGTTTTTATTGAGGTATAATTTAAAATTCTTATTTCAATTTTTTCTTTATCTATTTTTAAATTTTTCTGTTTTTCATTAATCAAATCATCTACATTTATTTCAAATTTAATATCTTTCTCTTCTAAATTTTTTATTGACAAAACAAGTGGAACAAATGTCCCTGTAGTTCCTTTTCCTGTTAGATGAAGATTCTCTTTTAAGTCCTCAAAAGAAGGAAAAGTATGAGGAAAGATCAATCTGTCAGGTTCATGAGAATATAAGATAATAGGGTGACTTAATTCTTTAATCTGATATTCTAATTCTATAGGATATTGAAGACCTAAATTTTTCAAATAAATGGTATTTTTCCCTTGGTTTACAATATCGGTTATATCAAAAACATAAGCATAGTAATAATTTATAAATTCATATTTATTCCATTTTGTATTTGCATTTGCTAAAAAAAATGAACAATTATATGGGTCATTCAAAAAAGAAGAATTGTATGGTAAATAATCAGAATCATATTTTAGAAAAAATACTTTTTTTTCGGGCAAATAAAAATAAATGTTATCCTCAGGGAAAGCAATATTTTTTAATATTTGTCCTTTATTTATAAACTTTTCCAATTCCTTGTCATTCACCTTTAAACTTAAACAATATTCACCAAATCCTTCCCTATCTGTCATAATTCTTCCTTTTATCCACAGTAAAATCTTTGAACCAGTAATTTTTTTATCATAAGTAAACAAAATGCTTTTCTCTTCGCTTGGCTTTAAAATAAACTTATTGTTCAATTTATTACTTATATAATAGTTTTCTGAAAATAAATTAATCACAAATAAATTCAAAAAAATCAAAAATTTTCTCTTCATAACCCTCCTTTTTTAATATATTTTTACCATGTCCATATAAAACCAGCGTATCTACTTCCGCTTCCTGTTCTTGGCCATAGGTTATCTGGATACCATTCAACATGTCCATCAAGAAAAAGTAAATTCATTCCTTCAAGGTGTCTCTTCGGTGATGCATAATTTCTGAGGTCTGAATATCCATAATAACCTGTTCCATATAAAGATTTCCCATCATAAACTATAGGTGATTTTGAAGGATTTGGGTTTCTATTTAATTTTTTATAATTTGCCATACTATTCCATGTATAACTCACTTTATAAAAAGGATACCAATCAAATGTTTCTCCTTTTATTTTTATTGCAGAAGGACATCTCCAGAAATAAAAAGGAATTGCTGGCTCTTTAGGATACCATGTTGTATAACCTACCCATATAATTGTGATTTTGGATATTAAAGAAAACCAAGTATTAGAAGTCGTTCCTACTCTTGCAGTTGGTAAATAACCATCGTAATCCTCTACATACATTAGAAGAGTAAGACCTATTTGTTTTAAGTTGCTCATACATACCGCCTGTCTTGCCCTTTCTCTTGCTTTAGAAAGTGCTGGAAGTAACATCGCTGCTAAAATCGCAATTATCGCCACTACCACAAGCAACTCAATTAACGTAAAACCTTTCCTTTTCATAATATCACCTCCTTTTTTCTTGTTGAATTTCTAATAACTAACTCTGGTTTTAAAATAATCTGTTTCATTTTTATTTCTTTGCCATTTATTATGTCTATAATCATATCAATCGCAATCTTTGCTCTTTCTTTTGTTTTTATCTCTATACTGGTTAGATTTGGAGTAGTATAGTAACAAAGTTGAGTATTATCACATCCTATAATTGAAACTTCATCTGGAATTTTTATTCCTCTTTTGTTAAATTCTGAAATAATAACTCCAGCAATTGTATCATTAAATGCAAAAATCCCATCTGGTAATTTTTTCAAATTTAATATCCTTTTTGCAATTTCAAATCCATCTTCAAAATATCCTCTAACTTTATCATCTATAATTTCATTAACTGTTATGTTATACTTTTTCGCATATTCAATAAAACCTTTAAACCTTTCAGAATCCTTATATCCACCCGCAACACATAACCTTTTGCAACCTGTTTTTATTAAATATTTAGCAGATATTTCTCCCGCAATTTTTTCATCAAAATATACACAGGGTAAATCATCAATAGGTGGAGTAATAGTTACAATTTTTATTTTATATAATTTTGCATAATTTAAATATTCTTCTGGATTACTTAGAAAATGTGTAATTATCAAACCATCTGTAGTTCCATATGCAATCTTTTCAAAAATTTCTTTTTCCTTTTCAATTTTATCTTCTATAAGATAAAGCATCAGTTCATAATCTTTCTTTAAAGCATATTTCTGTAAATTTTCCAATAAATATGAAGTATAAGGTTCAAGATGTTGAATTATTATTCCTATCGTATTTGTCCTTCCTGTAGCAAGTGCTTTTGCATATTTGTTTGGAGTGTATTTTTCTCTTTTTGCAATTTCAAGTATTCTTTTTCTTTTTTCTTCACTTACAAATATTTTTGTGTTTCTTTTATTATTTAATACAATAGATACTACTGCTGGAGAGACACCTGCTTTTTTTGCAATATCTTTTATCGTTATTTTTTCCATTTTAAACGGTTTATATTAACCGCTTTATTATTATAAAGCATATATTTTAATTTTGTCAAGTGAAAATTTTTGTTATCAGTTTTTCATATGATTTACATGAAAAAAACAATAATGATTGACAGAAATAATAATAATTTTTAAAATAAAAAAATTATGAAAAAGGTAAAATATCATTTGCGATTTCAAATAATTCCAGGAATAAATGTTAAGAAAGATGCAGAAATACTGACAGAATTTTGTATTAAACATAGAATAGAAGAAGTGGTTCTATTTTTTGCTGGAGAGGAATGGAATAACGGGCTTCTTTCAGAAAAAGAAGAGAATTTATGGTTTGAAACAATCAAAACAGCAAAAGAAATAATTGAAAAAAAAGGAATAAAGGTAAGTTTAAATCCATGGATGACCGTTCTTCACTGTGACAGAGGAAGAAAATTTCCTACGGATAGAAGATTTAAACCAATGGTTTCTCCCTATGGAGAGGTAAGTAATGCTACTGCTTCTTTTGCCGATAAAAACTGGAAAAAGTATATTTGTAATCTTTACAGTAGATTTGCAAAATTGGGGTTTAATACAATTTGGATTGAAGATGATTTCCGGTATCACAATCATGCTCCTCTTACATGGGGTGGTGGTTTTGAAAATCAAATCCTTAAAAAATTCTCTGAAAAAATAGGAAAGAAAGTTTCAAGAAAAGATATAGTAAAAAAGATTTTACAACCTGGTAAGCCCCATCCTTGGCGAAAAATATGGTTAGAAATATGGAGAGAAATACAATTAGATGTTGCCAGAAATATTAGAAATGCTGTGGAAAAAAGTTCCAAAGGGAAAACAAAATTAGGACTTATGAGTTCTCATCCTTCACTTCATAGTATTGAAGGTAGAAGATGGCATGAACTTTTTGAATCCCTTACAATAAATAATAAGGTTGTTCACAGACCTCACTTTGCTCCTTATCAGGAAGATCTTGGTAGGAATAAAATTTATTCTATTATGATGCTTGATATTCAGAAACAACTTAGACCAATTTATTGTGAAGTAGAACCAGAGATAGAAAATTTTCCTTATACTACATGGAGCAAGTCAGATACTCAAACTTGGTCAGAAATGGCATTAGCTATGTTTTTTGGTTCTGACGCGCTTTTATTAAATCTTTTTCCTTTTGTTGGTAACACTCCAAATGAAGAAAAAAATATTGGTGAATTATTAAGTAACAGTTATAATTCACTTTCATGGATATGTGATAAGTTTTCTAACGAATATTCACTTTATGGTGTGGGTATTCCATGGAAAGAAAATGCAGCAGAAAAGGTGGAAACTGTTGAAGGGAAAAGTTTTGCTGAACTCGTTGTAGACCCTTCCTTTACATGGAAATTTCTCCTATCTTATGGTATTCCTGCCTGCTCAGAAATTCAGAAAGTCAATGCTATCTTTGGAAATAATGCTTGGAGTTTTGATGATAATGAAATTTTTAAAATGTTAAAAAGTGGACTTCTACTTGATGGTGAGAGTGCAAAAATACTGTGTAAAAGAGGATTTGAAAAATATATAGGAGTTAAGTATAAGCAGACACTTACAAGGGAAGAATCAAATTATTCGCTTGAAGTTGTTAAAAATAGTGAAAGTGGAGTAAGAGAGGATATTTACTGCAGTGTAAACCTGCTTCCCAAATTTAATGTATTTAAACCATTTAAAGAAACAATTGTATGGACAGAAGTTATTACACCTGAAAAAAAAGTTATAGGTCCTGGAATTACTCTCTATGAGAATAATAAAGGAGGAAGAGTAGGTATAGTTGTTCCTTCTGATTTTAACTTCTTTAGACAAACTATGGCTCATAAGATTATTAAATTTCTCTACAAAAATCAAATTCCTTTTCCTTTGGTATCAGGAAGTTCGTATCTAATACCTATGTTTTTCAAAAAAGGGAAAGAAGAGATATTATGTATATTAAATGGCTGTCCGGACCCTGCTTTTGTAAATATAGATTATAAAAAAACCCCTAAAATAATAACCCTTCTTAAACCTCTTGAAAAACCAATTCCTGGAAGGGTTTTAAAAGTAACTAACAATATATGGAAAAGCAAATTTAGAATTCCATATATGTCATTTCTTGTAATAGATTTTTAAAAATAGAAAAATGTTTTAAAATTGCTTTTTTCAGGTATTTGATATACAATAAAATTGTAAAAGTTTTCTTTTAAAAATCTTTGAATTTTAAATCCGATATAAAAAGGAGGCAAGATGAAAAAAGGAGATATTGGAATAATTGGAATGGAGGTTATGGGTAGGAATCTTGCACTTAATTTTGAAAGGAATGGGTATACAGTTGTTGTATTTAATAGGACAGGAGAAAAAACTAAGGCATTTGTAGAAACACAAGGCAAAGGGAAAAACATAATACCAACTTATGAAATTTCTGATTTTGTTGCAAATCTTGAAAGGCCAAGAAAAATTATGCTTATGGTAAAAGAAGGACAACCAGTAGATGATTTTATATCAAAACTTGTTCCAATTCTTGACAAAGGCGATTTAATTATAGATGGTGGAAACTCATTTTTCAAGGATACAATAAGAAGAAGTAACCAACTTTCAGAAAAAGGAATTTTATTTATAGGAACTGGTGTTTCTGGAGGAGAAGAAGGTGCTTTGAAAGGACCTGCTATTATGCCAGGAGGACAATTTGAGGCCTATAAACTTGTTGAAGAAATGTTTAAAAAAATATCTGCAAAAGCATATGATGGCCAACCATGTGTTACTTATATAGGTCCAGATGGAGCCGGGCACTATGTAAAAATGGTTCATAATGGAATTGAATATGGAGATATGCAGTTAATTGGTGAATGTTGTTGGTTTTTCAAAAATGGATTTGGTATGAGTTCAGGAGAAATAGCAGAAATAATGAGCCAGTGGAATGGAGAAAATGATATACTGAGAAGTTATTTAATTCAGATTACAGGTGATTTAATGAAGGAAAAACATAAAGAAAACCTGAATGAATATCTTGTGGATATTGTTGCAGATATAACAAGAATGAAAGGAACAGGGACTTGGACAGTTCAAAGTGCTCTTGAATTGCTTGTTCCAGTTCCTACAATTGCATCTGCTGTTTTTTCAAGAGAAATGTCTCAAGATAAAGATATCAGATTAAAAGTTTCTTCTATGTTAAAATTGGATATTAAAGAAGAATTTAAAGGTTCAAAGAAAAACATAATTAAAGTTGCGCATGATGCTCTTTATATTGCCAAAATTTCATCTTATGCTCAAGGACTTGCTCTTTTAAAATCTGCGAGTGAATTTTATAAATGGAATTTAAAACTTGGCGAAATTGCAAAAATATGGCGTGCAGGATGTATTATAAGGGCACAATTCCTTGATGAAATAACAAATGCATATAGAGAAAATCCTGATCTGCCAAATCTACTTGTTGATAAAAATTTTTCTGAATTTATAACAAAAAATATTAAAAAACTTGCTAAGTTTATTGAAATTTCCCATAAAGCAGGAGTTCCTGTTCCATCTTTTGCAAATTCTTATGATTATATTTTACAAATCACAAGTCCAGTTATGTTTTCAGCCCAGGTGAGTGCATTGCAAAGGGACTACTTTGGTGCTCATGGATATTTTAAAATCAAATCAATTAATAATCCTGAAGTTTTAAAAACAGAAGATGGAAAAGAGAGAGAATTTCATACAGAATGGCTTGTTGAAGGAAGACCTGAAAAAGAAATAACAAAATAAAGTTTAGAGGTAATTGAAAAAATGATAAAATCATATCATTCAATTTGTAGATGGACATTTAATCCTGGAAAAGGTGGTTTTGTCCCTTCAAATATAAGACCCTCTTGGAGTTCTGATAAATTTACTACGGTTGATTTTGTGAAACTTGTTGCAAAAAAAATTAAACCAAGATTACCTGAAAATATTATTATAGGAATTAAATTACATTATGATACAGAAATAAATGAGCAAAATGTTAAAGAGGTTGTTGATATTATGAAAGAGGAAAATATTTATCTTGCTTTAATTACTCCGGGAGCACATTCTCATTTTGCTTATGGAGGTATTGCTTCTTTAAACCCTGATGAAAGAAAAAAGGCAGAAGAATTCGGAATAAAAACAGTTGATGTTGGTTATGAGATGAAAGATGTTTTTTTAGATGATAAAGAGCCAACATTTGTTTTATGGAATGGTTCATGGGGATATGATATTGCAACTCCTTTTATAAAGAAAATGTATGAAAATTTGAAAGAAAGTATTGTTAATCTTTGTAAATATGAGGAAAAAAAGATGGAGAATTTTATTTTGCAATTGAACCGAAACCAAATGAGGGACATCCTTGTATGTTAATTCCAACAGTTGCAAGTGCTATTTTATTTTGGAAGAAATTAAATGAGGATTATGGAATAAAAATAGAAAAAAAAGGTGTTAATAAGGAATTTGGACATTCTGAAATGATTGGACTTGACCATATTTATGATACAGTTGAAGAGATTGATAATAAAATGCTTGTTCATATGCATATAAATAGTCAAGGATATAATGACGGAATAATACTTGGTGGACCTGGGAAATTTGATATTGACCATGGAGCAAGAATAAATGGGATGAATATTGTGATTGCAAAATTGATTCAGGATTATGGATTTGGTAGA
>JAMWBY010000040.1 GCA_023818745.1 Candidatus Omnitrophota bacterium | reverse complement strand
TGTCCTTTTAAAGTAAAAAAGATTAGAGATATCAAAAAAGGTAAAAGGAATCCTGAAATAGTTAAAAATGAAGTATTTATTACTTCTTTCAGTGAAAATTTTTTTGATTTATAAATTATAAACCAGTAGATTAATAAAATAGGGAAGAAATTATATATCCCTGTTTGTTTGAAAAGAAAGGACAGGCCTGTCATTAATGCTGATAAAAATAAATAGTTTGTATTCTTTTTTACAAGATAATAACTAAAAAACAGAAAACTTAAAGAAAGTGGTAAAACCATAAGAAGTTCTAAATTAACAGCAACCATATCATAAGAATAATAACTCATACTGAAGATTGTATATAAAAATCCAGTTATATATCCTTTACTATTTCCATATATATAATTTCCAGTTTTTATTAAAACAATTGTTGTTAATATCACCCAGAATAATCCAATTAAATGTATTCCAAATAAAGAGTTTCCTTTATTGAAAATTTCTCCTAACATAAACAAAATATGACCAAAAGGAGGTTTCATATCTATAATATCTCTGTAAATAAGTTTTCCATTTAATATCTCTCTTGCGACAACAGCATAAGTTGCTTCATCTGGATTTAAGATTTTTTCATAAACATATGGAAGCCGTAAAAAACCTGTAAGTAATATAATTACCAATATTAACAAAATATTTTTTTTCATTTTTTAATTAAATCTTTTTCACAAATTAAATTAATTAGCAATTTTTACTCCAATCTGCCAAAACTAAAAATTGTCTAATTAAAAATCTTCATTTTAATATTTCAAATTCAAAATTCTTTTTGTTTTTTCAAGTATTTTAAATTTTTTATTAGGAATCCAAGTTTATTTACAAGTTTTTCAATTTCTTTTATTTTATTTTTTAACTGGTCTTTATTTTCTGTTCTGTCCAATTGTTGTTTCAAATCGTCAAGATATTTCCTTATTTCATTTATTCTCTTTTGAATTCCTAACTGTAGTTTGTTTATAATTATTTCTTCTATATCTTCGTTTGCTTTGTATAATGCTCGCGTATGACCTCTTTTCCAAACTTTTTCTACTGCCTCCCATTCTTCAAGTTTTTTTAAGTTTAAACTTACATTTGCTTTACTTATTCCAAGTTCTTTTGTTATTTGTCCTGGAGAAAGTGGTTCAGAATTCATATATAAAAGTGCATAAATCTGACAAGTTGTTCTATTTAAACCAAGTCCTTCGCCGATATTTCCAGCAAGTTCTATAAATTTTCTTTTTATTTCATCCATTTTGTTTAATTTGTTTTATATATTTTAAACTTTTACAAAAATAAAATCCAATTTTTTCTATTGTGAATTTTCAAAAGTTTATATTTTAATTTTTTTATAAATTGCTTTTTTCATTATATCAATTGGTGCTTTTTTGCTTGTCCAGATTTCAAATGATATTGCTCCTTGATAAATAAGCATAGAGATACCGTCAAGATTAGGAATTTTTAAATCTTCTGCAGATTTTAATAATTCGGTTTTTCTGTTATATACAATATCATAAACAAACTTAACTTTTTCAATATTCTTTTTTTCTATAAGTAAGGGGTCATTTTTTTTCATTCCAACAGAAGTGGTGTTAACTAAAAGGTCTATATTCTGCCAAATTTTTTCATCATTTCTTTTTTCAAACTCAATTATTTCTATATTTTTAAATTTTAGGTTTTTTATTAAATGTTCTCTTAGTTTTACTGAATTTTCATATGTTCTATTAGTCAAAAATATTGAATTTATTTTACTTTTAATTAAAGCACCAGATATTGCATAGGAACTACCACCTGCTCCAATTATGAAAACATTTTTTCTTTCAGGGTTAAATTTCCCATCTTCTTTCAATGAACTTATAAATCCATCTCCATCTGTTGTATAACCTTTAAGTTTCCCATTTATATTATGTATTGTATTTACAACACCAAGTATTTTTGATGTTTTATCAAGTTCATCTAAATATTTAAGTACTTCTTTCTTGTGAGGAATTGTTATGTTTATACCAACCCAGTTAAAAATTTTTATTGCATTTACTGCTTCTTTTAAATCCTCTGGTCTTACTTCAAAAGGAATATAAACATAATTAAGTCCAAGATGTTGAAAAGCTGCGTTTTGAAATAAAGGAGACAAAGAATGACTTACTGGATAACCAAATACACCTGTAATTTTAGTTGTTCCTTTTATCTCCATTAATTAATATTTTATCACTTTTATTTGACAATTTTAAAAAAATTTGTAATAATGAATTAAGAAGTTAGGAAGTTATAAATGAGAAAAATAGCAATTATCAATCAAAAGGGTGGTTCTGGAAAAACAACAACGGTTGTTAATCTTGGTTATTATCTTGCAGAATATGGTAGAAAAGTTTTACTTGTAGACCTTGACCCACAAGCCCACACAACAATTCATCTTGGTTTTGAACCACCAGAAGTTAAAAAATCACTTTATGATTTGCTTGTTAATCAAACTCCTTTAAGTGAAGTTTTAAAACAAACAAAATATAAAAATTTAGATTTAATTCCATCAAAGATTGAACTTGCAAGTGCTGAAATTGAACTGGTAAATGAAGTTGGAAGAGAAATTATTTTAAGAAAAATTTTAATTCAAAATAAGGTGAAGTATGATTATATAATAATGGATTGTCCTCCCTCTCTTGGTCTTCTTACTTTAAATGCACTAACAACAGCAAAGGAAATTTTTATTCCGATACAAGCAGAATTTTTTGCTCTTGAAGGTCTAACTAAACTTTTTCAAACAATAAAAATTGTTAAAGAAAGAGTTAATCCTGAACTTAATATAACTGGAATTATCATAACTATGTATGATAGAAGGAAAAATATATGCAGAGATGTAGAAAAAAAAGTGGAGGAACATTTTAAAGATAAGGTTTTTAAGACAAGAATAAGAGAAAATGTTCGTCTTGCAGAAGCACCGAGTTATGGTAAAGTAATTGGTGATTTTGATAAAACTTGTTATGGCGCAGAAGATTTTAAAAGTTTGGCAAAAGAAGTAATAAAACAGGAGAATAAAAAATGAAAAAAGGAGGGCTTGGGAAAGACCCTTTAAGTTGGATAAGTTCAACTATTGCAGAAGAAAAAACGATAGAACAGAAGAAAGAAGAAATATTAGAAGAGAAAGAAGAAAAAAAGGTTCCTAAATTTCAAACATTTGAAGTTCGTCTCACAACTTTATTAAGAGAAGACCAACTTGAATTTCTTGAAAAACTTATAAGGGATATACATAAAAATAGGCAACCCCAATTCAGAAAAGAAAGAATTACTAAAAATACTCTTATTAGAGTTTTCATTGATGCTTTTAAGGATGTTAAATTTAATATAGAAGATATTCCTGATGAAGAAACATTACTTTCAAGAATTTCAGAAAAAGTTATAAAAGATTAATATTCCATAATTTTTCCACGTTTGGCTGAGTTATAAGTTTTTTCTATTATTCCTATGACATTTCTTGCAACATTTAAATCTATTTCCAGTTTTTCTCCAAAAATTAAATGGTCTGCAATATTGTTATAAAATCTAAAAGTTTCTCTATTTAATGGTTGTATTACTTTTTCTGTAATTCCATCTTCATATTTATAAACTTTTATTATATCAGTTTGAATTATCCCTCCTTTTTCTCCAAGTATTCTAAATTTGGGTTTTGGGACTGATGCAATTAAAGAAATTTGAATATCTGCAACTTCTCCGCCTTCAAAAGTTATTACCGATTTCACTTCATCTTCATTGGAAAAATTAAACCATCTTCTTTTTTGAATGATTCCATATATACTCTTTATTTTTGAAGGGATAAGTAATAATAACCAGTAAAGTAAATGTGCTCCCCAATCATAGAAAGTTCCACCTGAAATTTCTTTTTCGCTTCTCCACCATTCTCTTGGCATACTGTAATTACCTATAAACATTTCAACATTAAATATTTTACCTATCTCACCATTTTTAATTATTTTTTCTATTGCAAGAAAATCTCCATCCCATCTTCTATTATGAAACACAGAAAGCATCAATTTTTTCTTTGCTGCTTTTTCAATCATTTCATCTGCTTCTTTTAAGTTTAAGCACATTGGTTTTTCAACAACAACATTTTTACCTGCATTTAAAGAGGCGATTGTAAGGTCTTTATGGGTATTATGAGGTGTTATAATTACAACAAGTTCTATTTCTTTATCATTCAAAAATTCATTTAAATTGTTGTATGTTTTACAATTAGGAAAGTCCTTTTTTGCTTGTTCTAAGTTTTCCTTATTTATGTCATAAAAAGAAACAACTTTCATTCCAGATGTTGAGTTTATTAATTCTGCATGATATTTTCCCATTCCAAAAGTAGGTCCATAACCAATTATTCCAGATTTTATTTCCCTTTCTTCTTTTTCATTTTTTATAATCCAGTCAATACCTCTTTTTATAATTTTAAAAATATCTTTATTTTTAACTGTTTCTAATGTATGGCCAGGTGAGAAATAAAATATTCTTCCTTTTTCATAATTTTTTATATAACCAAGGGGCATTAACTTTCCGAACCAATAGCCAAAAAATAAAGGAGTTATATTTCCAGATATTTCTAAAAAATAAAATTCATCTTCAATTTTAATTGATGGTATTCTTCTATTTATAAAATGAGAATCTGTCGTTTTTAATTCAAATTCAAAGACAGAACTATGAGAAGTAAATTTGCAACCGAATATATCACATAATTTTTTATTTTCTTTAAAGCATACAAAAGCAGAATGTAATCCAAATATTCCACCGCCATTTTTTAAATATTCTATTAAATTTTCTTCTTGTCTATCTGTAAGTTTTTCAATTTTTTTAGTATCTGCGTAAATTAAAATACCATCGTAATTAAAAATATCTTCACTTGAAAGAATATCCTTATCCTCTGTAATTTCAATTTTATATTCATTGAATTTTTCTTTGATAATTGTAGCAAATTCTCTATATGGGTGAAATTGACCGCCAATCAATATAATGACATTTTTCATTTTTAATCCTATATTTTAATGTTATAATTTTACCAGAAATGAGAATAATATGGAAGTTATCTTTTGTGTTTTTAATTTTGTGCTTAAATGCTTTTTCCCAAATAGTTAAATTTATTGAGAAAAAAGAATTTTTTCTTGATACAATATTTGAAATTAAAATTGAAGAAAGCAAAAATGGTGAGGAAATTTTAAATTTGTCTTTTGAACTTGTGAAAAATCTTGAAAACAAATTAAGTATTTATAAAGAAGAAAGTGAAGTTTCTAAACTAAATAAATATAAAAGATATAATGTTTCATCTGAAGTTTTAGAGGTAATAAAAAAATCTATTTACATTTCTGAAATAACAGATGGAGCATTTGATATTACATGCAAACCAATAATTTTCCTTTATAAAAAGAAATTTAAAGAAAATCAGATACCAACTGAAAAAGAAATAAAAGAGGTTCTTAAAAAAGTTGGATGGAAAAATATAAAAATTGAAGGGAATGAAGTTATTTTAGAAAAAGAAGCAGAAATAGATCTGGGTGGAATTGCTAAAGGTTATATTGTTGATAAAGTTTCAGAATTTTTAAAATCAAAAGGTATAAAAAATGGGCTTGTAAACGGTGGAGGAGATCTTTACTGCTGGGGAACAAATCCTGAAAAGAAAAAATGGAAAATAGGAATTGAAGACCCTTTTGAAGAAAATAAATTGATTGGAAATTTTATGATAACTGAAAGAGGAATAGCAACAAGTGGAAATTATAAAAGATATTTAAAAATAAAAAATCAGAAAATAGGACATATTGTTAATCCAAAAACAGGAGTTCCTGTTGAAGAAATTCCTGTAAGTGTGACAGTTATTGCTTCTAATTGCACAATAGCAGATGGATTTGCAACTGGAATTTTTGTTCTCGGGATAGAAAAAGGTTTAGATTTAGTTAATAAAAACAAAGGAATTGAATGTTTAATCATAGATAAGGATAAAAAAATATATAAATCTTCAAATTTTCCCAATTTTACTGGAAATTTCAGGTTTAAATAAATAGGAATAGGTTTCTCTTTTTCTTATAATATTTATTTTATTGTTTTTAACAAGAACTTCAGGAATTCTTAACCTGGTGTTATAATTTGAAGACATTGAAAATCCGTAGGCACCAATACTCATCACTACTATATAATCACCTGTTTTTATATTTTCTGGCATTTCTCTATCTTTTCCAAGGTAATCTCCTGTTTCACATATAGGTCCAACAATGTCAAATTTGATTTGTTTAGAGTTTTTTAAAATTGTAGGATATATAAGATGATAACTTCCATAAAGTGAAGGTCTTATAAGGTCATTCATTCCTGCATCAACAATTATAAAGTTTTTTGTTTTTCTATTCTTTACATACAATATTTTAGTGATTAAAACTCCAGAATTACCAACAATAAACCTTCCTGGTTCAAGTATAATTGTTTTTAACTTAATGTTTTTAAG
Source organism: Candidatus Omnitrophota bacterium (assembly GCA_023818745.1). Lineage (GTDB taxonomy): Bacteria > Ratteibacteria > UBA8468 > B48-G9 > JAFGKM01 > JAMWDI01. Next base: position 6,005 of record JAMWBY010000040.1, on the reverse strand, counting down.
TGCTGATTTTATTTCCTTTCCAAATTCTTCAATTGGTTGAATTTTATCTGTATAGGTATAGGGAATTCCAAAACCTCCTCCAATATCAAGCATATCTATATTAAATTTGTTCTCTAAGCAAAATTTTTTTATTTCTTCAATTGCTTTTATGTAAGGAAATACCTCTTTTATCTGTGAACCAAGGTGGAAGTGTATTCCTTTGATTTCGGCAAATTTAAATTCTTTTTTTATAATTCTTTTTGCTGTATCAATGTCAATTCCAAATTTGTTTTCCATCCTTGATGTTTTTATATAATGGTGGGTATCAACATCTATATTGAGATTTAACCTTAAATTCACATTAATCTTTTTGTTATATTTTCTGCCATATTTTTCAATAATATCAAGTTCTTCTTCATTCTCAACATTAAAACAGAAAATATTTTTCTTAATAGCATATTCAATTTCTTCTTCTCTTTTCCCCACCCCTGCAAAAACAATATCAGATGGAGAAAAACCTGCAAGAAGTGCTTTTTTTAATTCACCTTCAGAAACAACATCTACTCCAAGTCCATTTTCTTTCATTATTTTTAAAATATGAAGATTGGAATTTGATTTAACAGAAAAACAAATTTTGCAAGGAAGTTCAGAAAAGGCATTTTTGATTTTTTTTATTTGGTTTGTTATAAAATGGTAACTATAAACATAAACAGGTGTTCCTAATTTTTCTACAATTTTTTTATATTCTATTTCTTCAATGTAGAATTTGCTTTTTTTAAACTTAAAATATGGATAGAAGATTTCTTTAAATTTTTCTTCCATTTTTCAATCTCCATTTTTACATTTGTAGAAGAAGTTCCACCAATTACTTTTTTTGAATCCACTGAATTTTCAAAGTTTAATACATTAAAAATTTCTTTATTAAAAATAGGAGAAAAGTTTTTGAATTCTTCTAAGGTCAACGAAATTATTTCTTTTTTGTTTTCTATACAATAATTCACGATTTTACCTACTATTTTATGTGAATTTCTAAATGGGATTCCCTTTTTAACAAGATACTCAGCGATATCAGTAGCAAGGGTAAAAGAAGAAATTGAATTTTTAATTTTTTCAACATTAAATTTAGTTTCTTTTACTATTTTCGTCAGAATTTTGAGAGATGATTTTAATATTTCAATTGTTTCAAATAATGGTTTTTTATCTTCTTGTAAATCTCTGTTATATGAAAGTGGAAGGCCTTTTATAAGTGTTAAGATGCCTGTTAAATTTCCAATTGCAATTGCTGCTTTACTTCTTATTAATTCAAGAACATCTGGATTTTTTTTGTGAGGCATTAAACTTGAGCCAGTGCAGTATTTATCAGGTAAATTTATAAAACTAAATTCATCTGTATTCCAAATAATTAAATCTTCACAGAAATTGGAAAGATGTATTAAACTTAATACACAATTAAACAAAATTTCAATTAAAAAATCTCTATCAGATACTGTATCTAAACTATTGTTTGAAATTTTAGAAAAATTTAATAATTTTGCAACATATTCTCTGTCAAGAGGTAAATTTGTTCCTGCACAGGCACCCACTCCCAAAGGTAAAACATTATTTTTATCATAAGAAATAAGAAATCTTTCTTTATCTCTTTCAAATTTTTCAATATATGCAAGAAAATAATGAGAAAGTAATACTGGTTGACTCTGTTTTAAATGAGTATATGAAGGAATTATTACCCCAAAGTATTCTTCGCTTTTTTCAAGTAATGTTTTTTGAAAATCTATTATGTAGTTCAATAAATTAATAATTTCTTCTTTCAAATATAATTTTTCATCTAGGACAATCTGATCATTTCTTGATCTTCCAGTATGTAGTTTCTCACCCGATTTACCAACTAATTTAATTAATCTTCTCTCAATTGCAGTATGTATATCCTCATCTGTTGGAAGTATTTTAAATTTGTTTTTTCTTATTTCTTCTTCAATTTTTTTTAGCCCATTTATTATCCTTTCTTCGTCTATTTTTGTTATTAATCCAACTTTTGAAAGCATTTTTGTATGAGCTATACTCCCTTTAATATCATAAAAAGCAAGTTTTTTATCTATATCTATTGATTTTGTAAATTCAATTACTTCATATGCCACCTTATCTTTGAATCTTCCTTCCCACATATATTTCATTTTTCCACCTCTTGTTTTTTTATTTTATCAGAAGTATTATAATAAATCAAAGAATTAGAGGAGAAAATTCTATGAAAAAAGACCTTATAATTGTAGAATCACCAACAAAGGCAAAGACCATTGCAGGAATTTTTGACGAAAAATATATTGTTTTTGCAACAATGGGCCATATCAGAGATTTACCAGAAAATGAATTTGGAGTTGATATTGAGAATAATTTTACTCCTAAATATGTTATTATTCCAGGGAAAAAGAAAATTGTAAATAAACTTAAAAAACTTGTTAAAAACGTTTCTGAAGTATATCTTGCAACAGATGAAGATAGAGAAGGAGAAGCAATTGCTTATCACACTATCTGTGTCCTTGGTAAAAGTATAGATGAGGTTAAAAGAGTTGCTTTTCATGAAATAGTTCCAGAAGCGGTCAAAAGTGCATTTGAAAACCCAAGAAAAATTTCAATTGAACTTGTAAATGCTCAACAAGCAAGAAGAATTCTTGATAGAATTGTTGGCTATACCATAAGTCCTTTACTTGGAAAACATCTTGAAATGGGACTTTCTGCTGGAAGAGTTCAATCTGTTGCTTTGAGGTTAATTGTGGAGAGAGAAAAAGAGATTGAAAGTTTTATTCCGCAAGTATACTGGGTTATTAAATGTGAAGTTGAAAAGAATGGTAAGGAACTTGTTTTAAATCTTATAAAAATTGGAGAAAAGTCAATAGAAAAAGAAAAAATTGAAGATGAAAAGGAAGCAGACCGAATTATAGATAATCTAAAAAAAGGAAAACTTATTGTTTCAGAAAAGATAGAAAAAATAAGAGATTTAAAACCACTTCCACCATTTATTACAAGCACATTGCAACAAGAAGCGGTCAACATTTTAAATTTTTCTTCTTCAAAAACTATGTTTATTGCTCAGCAACTTTATGAAGGTATTGATATAGAAGGAAAAAATATAGGTCTTATAACATATATGAGAACAGATTCTCCTTCAGTAGCAAAGGTTGCACAAAATCAGGCATTAAAGTTTATAAAAGAAAAGTTTGGAGAAAAATATCTTCCAGAAAAATTTAATGTTTATCGGTCAAAATCAACTGTTTCACAAGAAGCACACGAATGTATAAGACCTACTTCTATTTATAGAATCCCTGAAGAAATTAAAAAATATCTTAATTCAGACCAATTTAAACTTTATGATTTAATATGGAGAAGATTTATAGCAAGCCAAATGAAGTCAGCGATTATAAAAAATATTAAAATTTTAGCAATTAATGACATATATTTGTTTGAAACAGAAGGAAATTTTGTTGTTTTTGATGGATTTTTGAAATTATGGCCATTAAAGGTTGAAAAAGGAGATGAAGTTATTGATAAATTTGAAAAAAATGAGGTTTTAAATGTTAAGAAATATTTTAAAGAGAAAAAGCAAACCCAGCCACCGCCAAGATATACAGAGAGTTCCTTAATTAAAACACTTGAAAAATATGATATAGGAAGACCTTCTACCTATGCACCAACAATTTCAACGCTTCTGGCAAGAAAATATGTAAAAAAAGAAAAGAAATTTTTTGTTCCTCTGAAAATGGGTAGAATAGTTTATGAAATTTTAAGAAAATTTTTCCCAGAAATAATAAAAATTGACTTTACAGCAAAAATGGAAGAAGATCTTGATAAAATAGCAATTGGAGAAAAGGATTGGATAGAAGTATTAAAAACGTTTTATAATAATTTTAAGCCTTCTCTTGACAGAGCAAATGAACTTATCAATAAAGATGTTTTAAATGAAATTGTGCTTGAAGATAAAAAATGTCCAAAGTGTGGAGGAAAGTTGACTATAAGAAAAGGAAAATACGGTATATTTATAGGATGTATAAATTATCCTAATTGTAAATATACAGAGGGGATAAAAGAAAATGTTAATAATTCCAGCAATAGATTTAAAAAAAGGTGAAGTTGTTCGTCTTTATAAAGGTAGGTTTAACGAAATTTCATATTATAATGTTGAAATTGGGAAACTTGTAAAAGATTATTTAAATTCAGGTGCAAAAAGGTTACATATAGTTCTTCTTTATGGAGCCAAAACAGGAAGAATAGAAAAAGAGGAAGAAGAGAAAATAAAGAGAATAATTGAAGTAAGAAATGAAAATAATATGAATTGCGAAATCCAAATTGGAGGAGGAATAAGAACAAAAAGTCAAATAGATAAATTTTTAAAACTTGGAATAAATTACATAATTATAGGGACTGCTTTTTTAATTCCGTTTATCTTAAATGAGGGTTATAGTTTACAAGATATAAAGTTTTATTATCAAAGAAGCGGGAAAAATTTTGAACTTGAAAGAGAGGCACCAGATTTTGAACTTATTGACTGGCTTGAACCATCTCTAAAAGAAAAAATTATAATTTCTGTTGATTACTTTAAAGATGAAATTGCCTTAAGTGGATGGGAAGTTACTATTCCTATTAAACCATCTTATGTAATAAAAAAATTTGTAGAAAATGGTTTTAGAAAATTTCTTATAACAAGTATTGAAAGTGATGGAACACTTGAAGGAGTTGATATAAAAAATATTGGCAGAATATTAAAGGAGATAAGCAGTTTAAAAGAAAATATTCAAGAGATAATAATTGCAGGTGGTATTTCAAAAGAGGATGATATAGTTTTACTTAATTCTTTATTTTATAAACCAACCGGAATAATAATTGGAAAAGCTCTTTATCAGAAAAAAATTGACTTGAAAAATGTTATTGAGAAATATCAAAAAGTTTAATTTTTCTATTTTTATATTTATTCTGAATTTATGTTTTGCTCAATTTAAGGCAACTGTTACACCTTTAATAGATAAAGATTATGCTTCTACACTCATAAATTTTATTAAAAATTCAAAAAATTCAATTTATGTAATTATGTTTCAAACTGACTATTATCCAGAATATCCAGAAAGTATATCCAATCAAATACTAAAAGAACTTATAAACGCAAATAAAAAAAGAGTTAATGTAGAAATTATTTTGGAAGAAGACCCAAAAAATGAAACAGTAAGTGAAAAAAATTTGAAAACTGCTAGGTTCCTTGTAGAAAATGGTGTAAAAGTTTATTTAGATTCAAAATCAAGGACAACTCATATAAAACTTGTTTTAATTGATGACAAATATGTTTTTATAGGAAGTCATAACTGGAATTACTATGCACTTGAAAAAAATAGAGAAATAAGTATTCTAATTGAATCAGAGGAACTTGTGAAAGTATTTATTGATTATTTTAAAAAATTGAAAAAAAGTTGTAGATTGTTTAGAATTTCCCAATAAATTATTTTTATAAAGTTTATTTTTCTATTGTTTGGTCTCTTGAAGAACCAGTTGAAACTTTGCTTATTTTAATCCCAATTGATTCTTCAATTTTTTCAATATATTTTTGTGTATTTTTAGGTAGGTCTTTATATCTTTTTACACTACTTATATCTTCTTTCCAACCGTCTACTTCTTCATAAATTACTTCACAATTAGAAAATAATTTAGAATCAAATGGATATGTGTTTATAATTTTGTCATTATATTTATATCCAACTCCTATCTTTATTTTCTCAAATCCACTTAGAACATCAAGTTTTGTAAGAACTATTTCATCTATACCATTTATAATAGTAGCAAACTTTACCAGAACTGCATCAAACCAGCCACATCTTCTTGGTCTTCCAGTCGTTGCTCCAAATTCACTGCCTAATTCTCTCAATTTTTCTCCAACATCATCTTTTAACTCTGTAGGAAATGGACCCATTCCAACTCTTGTTGTATACGCTTTGGCAACTCCTATAATTTTTTCAATTTTTTTAGGAGAAATTCCCAAGCCAGTGCAT
>JAMWBY010000114.1 GCA_023818745.1 Candidatus Omnitrophota bacterium | reverse complement strand
TGAGAAAATTGACCTTGTAATTCTGGATTTAAAAATGCCTAAGAAAAATGGAATTGAGACACTTATTGAAATAAGAAACTATAACAAAGATGTCCCTGTGATCATCTTAACTGGATATGGAGATATGGCAACTGCAAAAAAGGCAATGGAATATGGAGTTAGAGAATTTATAACCAAACCTTTTGAAATTTCAGAAATAGAAAGTATAGTCGCTAAAGAAATTGAAAGGTCTAAAGGTAAAAAATAATTTATCTTAAATATGAATTTAAAATACCCATCTTATTTCTATATTTATTAACTGTTCTACTTGAAATTTTAATGCCTAAATAACCAAGTTTTTCTGCAATTTCTCTATCAGATAGAGGTCTTTTTTCATTTTTAATTATTTCTTTAATTCTATCTTGAATAAACACATTACTGATGGAATGTTTAAACTCTGGAGTAAACAAATTTTTGATATTTATAATTCCTATTGGTGAAATTAAATATTTACCATTAATTGCTCTGCTTATAGTAGAAATACTTACATTTTTTTTATTTGCAATATCTTTTTCTCTTAAAGGCAAAAGTGTCCCATTTTTAAAATATTCTTTTTGATAATTAACAATTTCGTTAAAAACATCTTCAAGGAAAATTCTTCTTTTTTCAAGCATTTCTATTATCTGTCTTATATTTTTAATTTTATTTTTAATAAAATCCTTTTCTTTCTTAGTAATTAATGGGTCTTTCAGATATTTATCATAATCTGATTCAATTTTTATAAAAGGAGATATCTTATCTTCTATATACACTCTAAAACCATCTTTAGTTTTTTCTATTTTGCCTTCCGGAATTATTTTATTTTTAAATCTTACATTTTCACTAATCGGATTGGGATTTAACTTTTTTAATTTTTCTACACATTCTTTTATAAATTTTTCTTCAACTTTCATTTTTTTTGCAATCGTTTTAAATTTTCTTTTTATAAGTAAATCCCAGTATTTTTCAATTATTTCTACTAAAATATTGTCTTTAAAATATCTTTTCGCCTGAATTAACAAACATTCCCGTAAATCTCGGGCTCCAACTCCCGCTGGCTCTAATGACTGAATGATACTTAGAACATTTTCTACATCTTTAAAATCAGCATTAAAAATATTCGCCACTTCATTTATACTCATTTTAAAATATCCATTTTTTTCTAAATTGTAGATAATATATTTCCCAATCTCAACAAACTTTTCAGGAATATCAAGTAGATTTAATTGCTCAATCAATCTCTCCTGAATTGTTACTTCATATGAAATTTTTTCAAATATATCTTCATCATAGTTAAAGGTAAAAAATGGATTGTCTTCTGCTTGTTTTTTTATATATTCAATTAAAGAATATGTTGAAAAACTTATAAAATTTGAAAATAAAATTTGTTGAGGAAGTATCTTTGGTTTTAAATCTATTTCAAGTTTCAATTTCCCTTTCATATATAACATTTTACATTATAATTTGAAAATGTTGTATAATAATAAAAAATGGAATTAAAAAAATGGTAAATTCTATATTAATTGTTGGGTGTCTTGGTTTATTTTTTGGAATTTTTTTAACAATTATTTATACAAAATTTAAAGTTGAGGAGAATCCTCTTTTTTCTAAAATTTACACTCTTTTACCAAAAGCAAACTGTGGTGGTTGTGGTTTTGCTGGTTGCAGTGCTTTTGCAGAAAGTTTAATTGAAAATAAAACATCTGTAGACAAATGTGTTCTCCTTGATGAAAAATCATTTTCTGAGATATGTAAATTACTTGGAATCACTTCAGAAAAAAAAGAAAAACTTGTAGCAAGGGTTTTCTGTTATGGTGGAACAAATGCCAAAAAGAAATTTGAATATTCTACTTTAAAATCATGTAATGCTCTAAATGCTATTTTTGATACTAACTACGAATGTATATATGGGTGTCTTGGTCTTGGAGATTGCGTCAAAGTATGCCCTGTTAATGCAATATCTATAACAGATAAAAATATCGCTGAAGTCAATGAAGATAAATGTATTGGATGTGGAAAATGTGTAGAAATATGTCCTAAAAAAATAATCCATTTAATACCTTTCAGTAAAAAAGTTTTTATTGCCTGCTCTTCCAATGATAAAGGAGCATTTGTCATAAAAATATGTCGTTCAGGATGTATTGGATGTGGAAAATGTGTAAAAGCATGTCCACAGGGTGCTATAAAGATAGAAAATAATCTTGCTATTATTGATTATGAAAAATGTGATAATTGTGGTAAATGTGTTGAAGAGTGCCCCAGAAAAATAATTTTTGTTTCAAAAGTAATGACTCTTGCATAAATGGAAGAAAAAAACTTTAAACTTATTATTTCATTTTTAGGGAAGGAATTTTATGGCTGGCAAAAACAGAAAAATAAAAATACAGTTCAGGAAATTATAGAAAATTCTGCAAAAAAAATTTTTAAAACAGATATAAAAATTTATGGATGTGGAAGGACTGATAGTAAAGTAAGTGGGATTAATTATATAAGTAATTTAAAGGTTAAAACAAATTTAACTCCTTTAAATATAAAAAATGCTTTAAATTCTCGACTTCCTAATTCTATTCATATAAAAAGCGTTGAAGAAGTAAATCCAAACTTCCATAGCAGATATTCAGTTAAAAGAAAAACATATAGGTATATAATTACTTTAAAAAAAACACCTTTTCTCTCTGAT
>JAMWBY010000039.1 GCA_023818745.1 Candidatus Omnitrophota bacterium | reverse complement strand
ATTTCAATTTCTCCTCTGAAAGAGAGTAATAATAAATAAGCCAAAAAAACCGAAGGGACTATTTTAAATTTAAAAAAATTACATAAGATATATTGAAAAATAGTTACAAGTAAAACCTGCTCAAGCAAAAGAAAAAACTTTTTATTTTCCAATTATTACCTCCTCAAAACCATAAGAAGTAATATATGGTTTCACCCAAATTTTCAAATAGAGCGAACTAGGGTTTTTATAAATTTTTACTACTTTTCCTATTTTGATGCCTGAATGATAATATTCACTAAAACCAGATGTATAAACCTCGTCATTGATTCTTACTTTGCTATCATAAGGAATGTACTTTAAAATAAGAAAAGGACCATAACCTCCCTCAATTATACCAATTTCTCTTGTTGAATTTAAAATTACACTTATTTTTGTATTATGATTAAATAAAGTCATGACTTTAGAATACGATCTTTCTACTTTTTCTACTTTGCCTATTAAAAAAAAATCTTTTGTAAAAATAACCATATTTTCTGTAATTCCCTCTTCTCTTCCTTTATTGATAAATAACTCTGCTGGATATACATATGGTTTCATTCCAATTACTTCTGCAACTTCAAAACTGGAAAATGTTTTTTTTTCTTTAAGGTTTAAAATTTCCCTTAATCTTTTGTTTTCTTGAATAATTTCTTCATAATTAAAAAAATTTTGCTCTTTTATTTTAACAGGTGTAAAAGTTTTTTTATTTAAAGATGCCTTTGAAATTAAAAAAGAAAAAAATAGAAAAAATAGAAAAATTAATTCTTTTCTAAAAATCCAGAGCATTTTTTATTCCTGAGGAATTTGTTTTAAATATTTTTCTTCTTCAAGCATCTTCCCTGTTCCTCTAACTACCGCAGTCAAAGGGTCATCTGCAATATAGACAGGTAATTTTGTTTCTTCAGAAATAAGTTTATCTATATTCCTTAAAAGAGCCCCTCCTCCTGCTATAAAAAGCCCTCTCTCAATTAAATCACTTGAAAGTTCAGGAGGGGTTTCTTCAAGAATATCTCTTACAGCATTTACAATAGTATTGAGAGTATCTTTTAGTGCTTCTCTTATTTCTTCTGAAGTAATTTTTACTACTTTAGGCAATCCTTCTACTAAACTCCTTCCATGAACTTCTATTGATAATTCCTCATTAAGTGGATAAGCAGAGCCAATTTTAATTTTGATATCTTCTGCTGTCCTTTCTCCTATTAAAAGATTGTATTTTTTCTTTAAATATTCTATTATTGCCTCATCCATTTCGTTTCCTGCAACTCTTAAACTTTTTGTTAAAACAATTCCTCCAAGAGAAATAACCGCCATTTCAGAAGTTCCACCACCTATATCAAGAATAAAACTTCCACATGGTTCTTCAACAGGTAGACCCACTCCAATTGCTGCTGCCATAGGTTCTTCAACCAATCTAACCATTCTTGCTCCTGCTTTCAAAGCGGTTTCCCTCACTGCTCTTCTTTCAACACTTGTAATTCCAGATGGAACTGAAATTACAATTCTTGGAGGAATAACAAATCTATGTTTATTTGTCTTAACCTTCATAATAAAATATCTTAACATGGCTTCACATGCTTCAAAATCAGCAATTACCCCATCCTTCATCGGCTTCATTGCAACTATATTAGAAGGTGTTTTCCCAAGCATTTTTTTTGCTTCCTCACCCACTGCTACAATTTGTTTTGTAGTTGTATTTACAGCAACTATGGATGGTTCCATCAATACAACACCTTTTCCTTTTACATAAACACATGTATTTGCAGTTCCAAGATCAATACCTAAATCACTTGAGAAAAAACTTAAAAATCTCACCATTTTTCTCCTTTCTTTTTTATTCGGCAAGGACCTTATATACTATATCTCCTTCTCTCGCATGTTCGTTAACTTTTATTCCTATATCATCGCCAGGTAATGCAACTTCTATCTCTTTATGCTCTTTTTGCATTGATTCTACCTTTTGACTAAAATCGGTTGTATGTCCTTTAATGTGAATTTCATCCCCTTTTCTCAATTCACCACTAATAACTTTTATTGCAGCAACTCCAATTTTCGTATAATAATGAACAACCTTTCCAATTTCAATCTCTTTCATTTTTCTCACCTCCTCCTTTAACCTATCTATTTTTATTTTATCACAAAAACACAATCGTTGAATAAAACTATTTCTTTTTCAATCCATATTTTTTAATTTTGTAGATCAAAATTCTTCTTGTTATTTTTAAAATTCTTGAAGCCTTTGTCTTATTCCAGTTTGTTTCTTTCAATGCTCTTTCTATTAAGTTCTTTTCAAAATTCTCTACTTCTTCTTTAAAATTAATATTAAATTTCTTTTTTGTTTTCAATTCATTAGGCAAATCATCTAAATCTATCATAACTTTATTATTATTTAAAACAAAAACCCTTTCAATAATATTTTTCAATTCTCTAACATTACCAGGCCATTCATAATTTAAAAAAGCATTTTTTGCTTCATATGTAAAATCTTTTATTTTACTTGCAAACTTTTCTCTAAAAAATTTTATATAATAATCTACAAGCGGAACAATATCTTCTTTTCTATCTTTTAATGGCGGAATTTCTATTGGAATAACATTCAATCTATAGTATAAGTCCTCTCTAAAATTTCCTTTTTCTATCTCTTCTTTAAGGTTCTTTGATGTTGCAGAAATAATTCTTACATCACTCTCAATTAATTCATTACTACCCAATGGTGAATATTTTTTTTCTTCAAGAAATCTCAATAGTTTTATTTGAACGCTTAATGGAATTTCTCCTACTTCGTCAAAAAAAAGTGTCCCGGATTCCGCAATTTCTATTTTCCCCTTTTTACTTTTAAAAGCATTTGTAAAAGCCCCTTTTTCATAACCAAATATTTCACTTTCAAATAATGTTTCAGGTATTGCTGCACAATGAATAGGAACAAAAGGATAGTTCTTTCTTGAACTTTTTTCATGAATGTATCTTGCAAGCAGTTCTTTCCCTACGCCAGTCGGACCTGTTATTAAAACAGGGGTATCAGAATATGCTATTTTTTCTGCCTGTTCCATAATACTTTTCATTTTATCGCTGACACAGACAGGAAAATCAGATGGATATTCTGTTTTAATCTCATTTTTTAATAATTCAATATGAGAAATTAAATTTTTTGTCTTAATTGCATTTTCAATTATTAATATAAGTTCTTCTATATCAAATGGCTTAGTAATATAGTCAAATGCACCTATTTTTATTGCTTCAACTGCTTTTTTGACTTCTGAAACTGCAGTAAGCATAATAACCTGTATCTCTTTATATTCATTCTTAATTTTCTTTAAAATATTTATACCATCTATATCTGGAAGAAGAATATCAAGAATTAAAATATCTGGTCTTTCTTTTTCAATAAGTTTTATCCCTTCCTCTCCATTTGAAGCCAGCAAAACTTCATATTTGTTCTTTAATGCAATTCTTAAAGATTCTCTTACTCCTTTTTCATCATCAATAACAATGATTTTCTTCATTTTTAAAGGGTAATTTTATAATAAAACTTTTAGATGAAGGGGTTATTTCAATCTGAAGTGTTCCTTCATGACTTTCTATAATTTTTTCTGCTATTAAAATTTTTGTGGATAAAGTAATGTTAAGATTGAATGGAATAAAAATATTTCCATTTTTTTCTAATGTTAAATTTTTACCATTTTCATTTATAATAATTATCACTTCATTAATTTTCTCTTCTATATCAATAGAAAATTTTCCAGTATCTTTTATATCTTCCTTTACAAAATCCATTATATTATCAAACGCTAATTTTAATTTTAAGACATCTACCTCAACTTTTCCTTTAAATTTTTTTCCATGTCTTTCTAAACCTAATTTTTCAATTAAATCATCAAAATTCAAAACTTCTTTTTTTAAATCAATTTCTTCTCCTATTTTGTTAATATTATCAATAATTTCGTTTATTTTCCTAATTTCATTAACAACTATTTTTGAAAAGTCCTCACGGAATTCTTTATCTTCATACATCTTGGGCATCATTTGAGCAAAAGTGTTTATTGCTACAAGTGGATTTTTCAATTCATGTGATAATCTTGAAGCAAGTAACCCCCAAAATTTATTTTTTTCTATTTCTTTTTCTCTTCTCTCAATCTCTTTTACTTCTGTCAAATCCTGAAATATTGCTACAACGCCTATAGTATTATTACTTTCATCTTTAATTATATTTGTACTTATTCCAATCATTTTTTTATTTGGAATAAATTCAATCTCTTTTCTTGAAATAGTTTCTCCGTAATCAAGTGCTCTCCTTATAATATCTGCTATTTGAGAACCAACTTTTTCTATTTTTTCTCCATTTATATCTTTAAATTTAACTTTCAAAATTTCTTCGCCATATTCATTTAAAATATTTATTTTACCTTCAGCATTAACTCCTATTATTCCTGCTGGTAAATTTTTAAATAAAAATTCTTGATAATTTTTCTGATATCTTATTTCTTTATAAAGAAAAAAATTATCAAATACAATTGCAAGATAATCTGAAAAAATTGAAAGAAGATGTATTTCCTCTTTTTTTATATCCTCATTTATATCCTTTTCTCCTATTGTCAACAGCCCAACAAGTTTTCCATCAAAAGTTCGCAAAGGAAAAACAAGAGAACATTTAACAAGAGAAGCAAAACTTATAAATTCTATACTGGTTTTTTCTTCTTTTATACTTAATATTTTCCCCCTTTCTAAAAACCATCTTATAATAGAACTTTCATAACCCAATTTTATTTCTCTCGATATTTGTTCATCCAATCCAAAAGAAGAATAGATTTTAAAAAATTCGTCTTCTTTTAAAAATATTGCGAGATAATTGAAATGAAAACATCTTCTCAATATTTTTAAAATTTCATAACATATCTTTTTTACATCAAGAAAATTTTCAGCAATACTCTGTAAAACCATTTGAAAAAAATTATTTTTAAAATCATCTTTGAAATACTCTTTTTCTTCTACTTTTCTATTTTCAATAATTCTGCCTTCATCAAACAACTCTTTAAATCTTTCTGCTTTTTTTACTACATAATGGATTTTTTCAATCAAAAAGGACTTTTCAATAATATCAAAAACTTTTTTTTCAAGAATTTCTCGTGTATCCTTATCATAGGAAGAAATTAAAGGAACAATAAAAATTTCTCTATCTTCTGAAATTATTTTATCTATTATTTCTAAAGGACTTACTTTATTTAAATATGTATCTAAAAATATCAAAAATGGCTTTCTTTCTTTTATTTTACTGATTATTTCTGATGGACGAACATTTTCAACAAAATAATCTTTCAAAATAACTTTAAAAGAATGAATTATACTATCATCTTCGCTTAAAATCATCACATACTTCATTTATTCCCTTTTTAATTATTGGAAACCTAATATAAACTTTCGTCCCCTTATTTTCTTCGCTTTCTATTTTTATGTTTCCTCCATGCTCTTCCACTATTTTTCTTACTATAGAAAGCCCAAGGCCCGTCCCTTGATCTTTTGTAGTAAAATATGGGTCAAAAATTCTATCCATTATTTCTTTTTTAATCCCACTTCCATTATCAGCAATACAAATTTCAACCATATTGTCTTTTTTCTCAGTAGCATACACTTCAATTATTCCTTCTTTATTATTTATTGCTTCATAACTATTTGCCAACAAATTGAAAAATACTTCTTTTAACCTTTCTTTATCACCTTTTATTATAACATTTCCCATGTAGAAATTTTCAATAACTTTTATATCTTTATCTCTATTTTGGAATTTCCATAACATAATGATTGATTTAAGCATCTCTAAAATGTTAATTTTTTCAACTTTCATTGGTTTAGGATTTGCAAATAATAAAATCTGTTCAACAAGGTGGTTAATCCTTTGAACCTCATCCTGTAAAAGACGTGAATAAACATCTCTGAATTCAGGGTCTTTATACCTTTCAGGGAATAAGTCAACAAATGTTTTTATTGCAACAAGTGGATTTTTAATTTCGTGAGCAACACCTGCCGCCATAACTCCAAGAGAAGCCATTTTTTCTTTTTCTCTTATTTCATCTTGAAGTTGTTTAATTTTTGTTATGTCTGAGAAAATTACCATTATCCCTATTTCTTTACCTTTTTCGTCATAAATAGGAACTATATTAACACTAAAAATAAAATTTTTATTTTGATTTTGATAAACTATTTCATCTATAATAATTTCTTTATCAAAATTTTTATATTTTCTTTCAATCAAAGGAATCACATCAGAAGGTAAAACATCCCTAAAATTTTTCCCAACCAATTCTTTTTCATCTTTCCCTAAAAAAACTTTCATCTGTTTACTGACAAGAGAAACTCTCCCATCTTTATCTAAACTTATAACTCCAAAAGGAGAATTATCCAATAAATTTCTAATGTAACTATTAACTTCAGAAATTTGATTGTATAATTCAGCATTTTCAAGAGCAATACCAAGTTGTGAACCCAGATTTAAAAGTAACATCTGGTCCCTATAATTAAAAACTCTTCCATCCTTTTTCCTTTTTAGAAAAATGGCACCTAAGATTTCTTCTCTTCTTGTTATACTAATCGCTATTTCATAACCATATTTTTCAAATTCTTCGACTATTTCTTTTTTATCAGGTGATGTATGCTCAAATCTTTTTTCTTCCTCTCTAATTAATAATTTTGACTTTCCCAATTTTTCTAAAATCAAAGAGTTATCTTCTACCATAATTTCTAAATTTGAAAATTTATCTTTTAGCTCACAAATTCTTAATTTTTTATCTTTCTTTAATAAAAGTAATATCTGGGGAGGAACATTCAGAAATTCTTCAATTATATCTCCCAAGTTTTTAAATAAAGATGGCAAATCTGTAAATATAAACGCCTCATCAAATACTTTTTGAGAAAAATGTTCTATATCCAATTTTAAAACTTTTATCCTTAAAAATTTCTGCAATTTTTCCTTTAATGGAGTAAACAACAGCGCAACACAGAAACCACTTAAGAAAAGAGGAAAATTTCCCCAATTTATTAAAAAAAATTCTCCAAATTCTTTAAGAAAAAAATTGACTGAAAAGAAAATCAGAAACAAAAGAAAAGAAAGAGCACTATATAAGATAAATTTCTCATAAACTAAAGAAATATCCATAATTTTGTATCTGGTAATTCCATAGACCATAACCCCAGATACAATTACTGTGGCAAATGGACCTAATCTATCAACGATATGCATTTGAAATATCATAGGAAGAAAAGCTATAGTTACATTGTAAATAGTTCCTAACAGAACTGCCAGGAAAACATATTGTATTTCAAGTGAAACTATCCCTGTTTTTGTTTTTTTCTTTTTATATAAATAAATCAATCCAGAAGACAACATAAAAACTATAATAATTGCATAAAATAATAGTTCCGTTCCATACATAACCATTGGCCCTGTTTTGATATTTCCCTTTTCTAATGGCGAAACCAAATAAATTTCTTTAATAAAGTTAGGAGAAAAACTTAAATAAGAATTGATAAGGGCAAGAAAATAAAATAAAATGATAAATTTTAGATTTTTTATTAAAAAGTGGTCCTCACCAAGTGAAAAAGCAAATAAGCAAAAAGTTGGTGGAATAAAAGAAGCATAGGCATAAACAAATCTCACTAAAAATTCTGCTTTTCTAACATCAAGGATTGAAGCAATTATAAAAGAAATTGTACACCATATAAAAAGTTGGAATGAAAAAACTGCAAATAATCTGTTGGAAAGTTTTCTTTTACCTTTGATATATACAAACAAACCAAGGGTTAAATTTATAAATCCTGAAAATAAAAAAGCAAGTGATAAATTATTTATCTTCATATTTTTTTATTAATAAAGATGAATTACTTCCACCAAAACCATGAGAATTTATTAAACAAGTATTTGGATTATATTTTCTATATTCATTTGGAACATAATCAAGGTCACATAAAGAGTCGGGATATTCATAATTTATTGTAGGCGAAATAATTCCTTCTTCAAATGCTAAAATTCCTCCTATTAATTGTAAAACTCCTGCTGCTCCAAAAGGATTACCTATCATTGACTTAATTGAAGTAACAGGTATTTTATATGCATATTCACCAAAAATATTTTTGATTGCAATTGTTTCATAATAGTCAAGAAAAGGGTCTGAAGGTGCATGGGCTGAGATAAAGTCAATTTCTTTCGGGAAAAAACCTGATTCTTTGATACACTTTCTCATAGACATTTCAAGACCCTTGCCAGGTATATTTCTTTCTTTCTCTCCCATTTCTCCATATCCAATTATCTCACAATAAATATGTGCTTTTCTTAGTAAAGCATGTTTTAATTCTTCAATAACAATAAAACCTGCTCCTTCAGATAAAACCCCTCCATCTCTCAATTTATCAAATGGTCTACTTGCTCTTTCTGGCTCGTCATTTCTCAAACTCATTATTTTTGCTGCACTAAGACCTGCCATTAATAGTGGAGTTATAGATGCTTCAGAACTTCCTACAATTGCAACATCGTAACTCCCTTTTTTTATTTCATTATAACCTACTCCTACACTGTCTAAACCACTGGCACACCCTGTTGAAATTGTGCAGATACTCGTTTCTATTCCCAATTCATTAAGAACTTCTCCTACCCCAACATTAGGAGTTCCAGAAGCAATAAAATATGGGTTATAAAATCTATTTTTATACTTTAGAAAATTTAAATATTCTTTTTCAAAAACATCCATTGCATTTGTACTAACTCCTAACACTACTAACATCTTTTTTAAATCTATAGTTTTTAAATCTAAATTGGCATCTTCAACAGCCATCTTTGCACAAGCAACAGCAAATTGAGAAAATCTTGCCATTCTTCTTATTTTTTTTCTGTCCTCTATGTAATCCTCAGGATTAAAATTATCAACCTCACCCGCAATCTTAACAGGCAAATCAGAAGTATCAAAAGAAGTAATTTTCTTTATTCCACTTTTCCCCTCTTTAAGTGCATTCCAGAAATTCTCTTTCCCTATTCCATTAGGTGCTATAACTCCAATTCCTGTAATTACAACTCTTCTTCTCATTTCAATTTTTCACTATTTTTATTTATATTTTCAACTTCCTCTTTTAATCTCTTACTATCACCTGAATAAAAATAAACTCTATTGAATTTCAAGAAATCTTCTGTTTTTTCAAAACCACTAAATTTAAAAAACAAGTAATCCTCATTTGATATTGATGTATTAATTCCTAATTTCCTTACATCGTTTTGAAATTTTTCTGTTTCATAAGCAAATTGTTTAAAATCCATACCATTTACTTTATAAGGAAGTTTTTGCCACATTCTTGGTGGAAATAATGCTTTTATTTTATAATTCATAACTTTTAATGGATATGTTTCTTTTTCAAGTTGAAAATTAAATTTTTCTGGATTTTTAAACCATACTGTACCCGGATAAATACCAGGAAATTGAATTAATGCAGAATCTGGCTTTGTTTTTTTTAAAAAATCAATCGTTTCCTCTCTTGTTTTTTCATTTTCAAAAGGTGCAGGATAAATAAAACTTGCAACAGTAAAAATTCCTGCTGATTTACAATTTTTTAAAACTTTTTCCATGTCTTTTTTTTCTATATTTTTGTTCATCGCCTTTTTTAAAATTTCTTCATTTGCTGTTTCTATACCCCAGAAAATAGATTCAAGTCCAGAATTCTTTAATTTCTGAAAATCTAATTCTTTATACTCATTTACATGACCTGAACATACATAATTAAGGTTTATTTTTTCATCAATAATTCTTTGTGCAAATTTCATTAAAAAATCTCCAGGAGTACTTGAACCTGCAAATCTGAAAAGATTAACTCCATATCTTTTTTTATAAAATTTAATCTCTTCTATTATCCTTTCTATTGATTTTTCCTTTCTCTTTCCACTTTTTTTGGGATGAATACAGAAATAACAGGCATTAGGACATCCTCTACTTTCATCAAGAACAATCATTTTGACTCTTTCATCTATTCTCCAGTAAACATCCGCGTCATACACAGGAATAGGAAGAGAGTCAAGGTTTTCAATATATTTTCTCTCTGTTTTTATAACTTTCCCATTTTTCTTAAATATAAGATTTGGTATGTCTTCAAGTTTTCTATTATTCTGAACAAATTTGGACAATTCAACTATTGTTTCCTCCCCTTCTCCATAACATAAGGCATCAAAAAAATCTCCTACCTCAAAAATCCAGTGTTCAAAAGTGTCCACCTGGGGTCCACCGCCAAATATTTTCAACTCTGGTTTTTTGATTTTCAAATATTTTCCAATTTCCATGCACCATTCAAAACCATCTCCTGCCCATAGTTTAAATCCAACAAAGTCAATTTTTTCTTTTTCTACTATTTCAAAAATGTAATTTTTTAACTTTTCTATATAATATTTTTTATTTTTTTCTATATGCCTTGAGACCATCTTAAGTTTCATAAATTCAAACAGAGATGGTTTTTCCTCTTTAATAAAAACTTTATTTGAAAAAATATTAAGGAAATTTTTAATTTCTTCTGTATAAATTTCTTCAAAAATTGTATATAAATTGAAATCAAAAATTTTAATTTTTATATCTTCTTTAATTAAACAAGAAGCAAGAGAAGCAAGACCATTATCAGGAACAAAGTCAGATATACTTCTCGGTATGCCAACAATTGAAATTAATATTCCTTTTAGCATAATATAATATTATACAAAATTGTCACATAAAAACAAAATTATAAATTGCCTCATTAAAAATCTATATGAAACGAAAAATCAATAAAATTTATCTATTCCTCTTTTAATTGCTTCAAGTGCCTTTATGTGATTGTCAAGCCATTCCTTTACAGTCGGTCTCCATACTGTCTGTAAAAAACCAAGTAAATTTTCAGAAGAAATAATTTTCTTACAAAATTCAACTGTCATTTCAAAATTTTCAAAATCACTATGATTGCTTCCTGTCGGAATCTGTTTAAATCCACCTTTTTCAAGTTCTATATATGGACTTACATATTTACCGGTTTTTTCATCATTAACATCAAAATTTATACCATAATACCAGTTGCTCTGTATTACATTTTTGGGCATCTTTTCTAAAAATTCTTCTGTGTGGTGCCATATATAATCACTCCATACCCATGGTATAACACCTTTTTTTTCAACTTCATTAATCAGAAAATACAAATCATTCCACCATAGTTCTCTATGTCTTATAACAGCATATAAAAGATGTTGTTGGTGAGCATATGTTTCCTCATCCATCCCCAAATGGAAAAATTTTGGTTTATCAAATATTTCTATAACTTCATTTATTAAATCACTACAAACTTTATAATAAATATCTGTTGAAACCATTCTTGAATATTTACCAAGCCAAACATCATGCGCAGTTGAAAAATTAAGTTTAGGAATTGGTTCAATCCCAAGTTCTCTTATCCTTTTTAATTTGTTTTTAAATTTTTCTATACTCCATGAACCTTCAATCGCAAGTTCTGGATGACTTTCATATTTAATTCCTTCTCCTATATCTATAACAAGCAAATTTACTCCATATTCAGGCAGTTTTTCAATTATAAAATCCCATACATCTTCTTTACATCTTAATTTTGTCCTTGGAACATAATCAATCTTTTCATCTGGATGAACTCTATGCTCTGGTCCATTATCTTCCCACATATTATAACCAAGATGAATTAAATATCCCCAATACATATATCCTCCTTTTTGGTTAAGGATATTTTATCATGTTGATACAAAAGTCTGAAAAATAATTTTTAAAAGAACTAAGTGAGAAAGAAGCACCATTTCTCTTGAGCAATAGAGCTTATAAAGGCGTATGTTTTCTGCTCTCTGTGCACTGTTATTTCATTAAAAAATCTATAAAGAAAATTTCATCTGTAGGAAAAAACTTTATAAAATGGAGGTAAATATTGTTAAAATAATAGAAAAAGAAAGATAAATAAAGTAGAAACATATAACAGGAAGTATATATGTTCAAACTTTAGATGTAACAGATGTATTTACTGGTTGGGACTAAAAAATTTGCTTAGATAACAAATCTCAGAGAAATGTATAATAAAAGAGAGAGTAAATAGCAAAATTATATAGAGAAATATGATATTTCACAAAGGGCTTATTAGAGAACAATAGAATGTCCTTTGGATAAAAAGAAGAATTATTTACTCATAGGAAGAACTATTTGCAATGGTAAAAGATTGGGAAAAGAAAAATTTGTGTGAGATCATCAATTTTAGGCAACAGATTTATACTTCCAAACTTGGCATACTTTTTGCATACTAACAATAATGTTATAAATAAAAACCTTGAAAAAGGGAGCAAAACATGGAAGAAAAAAAGATTAATGAACAAAGACCTACTATTCTTGTTATAGATGACGAACTTGGACCAAGAGAATCTTTAAGGATACTTTTTAAAAATAAATATAATGTTATTACAGCGGAAAGTGGTCCGAAAGGAATTGAAATTATAAAAAATGAGAAAATTGACCTTGTAATTCTGGATTTAAAAATGCCTAAGAAAAATGGAATTGAGACACTTATTGAAATAAGAAACTATAACAAAGATGTCCCTGTGATCATCTTAACTGGATATGGAGATATG
>JAMWBY010000113.1 GCA_023818745.1 Candidatus Omnitrophota bacterium | reverse complement strand
TTAACAACTTTTAAATGCTATATTTTTTCATTTAATATATTATTTTTGTTAAATATTACCATTTTATTTTTCAAAAGTCAATATCTAAAAAATAATTTATTCCTTAAAAATGTGTTTAGGGATAGGTGGTGAGATTGTAGATTGTAGACGGCGCTTAAGCGCCGTCTACAATTTTTGCTACTGTCAGTAAAAATCATAGGTATTTCGCATATTTTATAGTTATTTTTGAATCTCCTGTATTTCAGTTCTATCAGAAAACTATATCCTTCTATTTTAATATTGTCTTTTAAAAGAGATTCAATAATTTCTTTTTTTTGAATCTTATAAAACCAGATGTTCTAATTATCAATAGGCAAACCAGTAATTATTTTAGCGTAAAGATTGCCAAAAAAACTTAAAAATTTTCTATGTACAGACCAGCCAACAACTCCACCACCAGAAATATATCTTGAACCAATCACCAAATCGTAATATTTTAATTTTTCTATAAAAACATGCAAATATTCGGGATTATGAGATATGTCGGCATCCATAATGGTCAAGCCGATAAATCAGCGACTACATATTATTCCTTTACTTACTCTTTACTAAAATTATACACAAGATTATCTTTAAGAATTTTTCTACAAATCTGGCAGAATGACAAAAGTTCTTCTTCTAAATCTTTATAGTCAGATACTTTTTCTCCAGTAAGTGAATAGAAAGAAAGTGGTTTTTCTAAATTATGAATAAGAACATATTTATTTCTCACCCAGTAAAATTCTTCATTTGAAGTCATAAAACTATATCCTGTGTTTTCGTTTTTATCAAACAAACTCTTGCCAGCAGATGAATGAACTGTTGAAATCTTTAAGATATCTATTACAGAAGGTAATATATCTATTTGATTTCCTATACGATGAGTTATTCCTTTTTTAATCTGGCCTCCTGGGGTATAAAAAAGACATGGAATTCTAAAAGAATCTGCAGGATTTTTTTCGTCTATTCTATTAGCATGGTCTGCTGTTATTATAAATAGAGTATTATTAAAATAATCAGAATTTTTTGCTTTTTCAAAAAACTTTTTAAGAGAATAATCAGCATATCTTATACTATCAAAAAAATTTGCAGTTCCAGAACTTTTAAATCTTTCAGGAAGGTCATAAGGTGGATGAGAAGATAAAGAAAATATTACTCCAAGAAATGGCTGTTTCAGTTTTCTAAATTCTTCATCTGCTCTTAAAAAAACATGTTCGTCATGAACGCCCCAGGCTTTGTCAATTTCAACCTTGGATAAATCAAAATCTTCCTTAAATATACATTTGTCAAATCCACCAAGAGATTTAGTCAAAATTTCCATTGAGAAAGTAAGTTTTTTACCTCCATGTAAAAAAATAGTTTCATAACCCTGTTCTTTCAAAATATGAGCAATACTTCTGTAGATATTTTGGTCAAAAGGTGGGTAGGTAATTCCCACTGGATAGACAGTAGGTAAAGAAAACAAAATTGTTATAGCACCTTGCCAGGTTCTTCCACCGCAGGAATAAAATCTGCTGAATAGCAATCCTTCTTTTGATAGTGAATCAAAAAATGGAGTTAATTCAGGATGTGAACCAAGACAGCCAGTGTATTCTGCTGTCCAACTTTCCATAATAAAAATTACTACATTGAGTTTCCTTGGCGGTTCTTTATATACAGTTTTTCTCAACAATGGATATTTATCATTTATAAAAATTTCATTTTCACTTTTTATAATTCTGCGAATAATTTCAGTTGCTTTATCATCCGGGAAAAAATTTCTTTCTTTTCCATAAGGTTGATAAATTGTATGAAGAACTGTATAAACACCATTTAGAGAAAGGTGCCCAAGTAGAATATTTCCTTTTCTAAAAGCAAAACTTGGTCTTAATGTAGGTCCTTGTAATCCACCACGAATGAATATTGTAATGATTGTAGAGAATATCAAAAAATAAAATATTTCATTGAAAATATTTGTAGAATTTTTCAGAAATTTTTCTATAAAATTCTTAATTTTAAACCAAAGCAAAGAAAAAACTAACATAAAAATTACAAAAATGACTAAAGCATACCAGTATTCCATTAAAACAGTAACCACCATTGATAAAAAATGAGTAGGAACTTCAAAAATTTCAAATGATAAATGTTTGTTTCCGTATTCGTAGTAAAAAATATCTGTGAAAAGAAAAGCATAAGTTAACACAGAAAAGATAACTATAAAAAACCATAATATTTTTGAAAATATTTTATTTTCTTTCCATCTTCCAGGGAGATGTAAAATTAAGAAGAAAATTCCAAAGACCAAAGAGATTGTTGAAAGGTCAAATCTTAAACCAACAATAAAAGATAAAAAATTTTCTATAAAGGAGAAACCTTTAAAATAGTTCCTATATTTAATAAAGAAAATTAATCTCATCAATCCAAAATAAAATAAGTTATATATCACAAAACTTAAAAATATTAAGAAGGATTTTGTTGGAGAAAAAAATTTTAATATATTTCTCTTCAATTGCATTGTAAAACTCTTTCTATTATTTTACTCATTTCTTCAATTCGTTTTTCCCAAGTAAAATTTTTTGCAAGTTCAATCCTTTGATTTTTAAATTCTTCATTATCTTCATTATGAGGCTGTAGAGCAGTAGACGGCGCTTAAGCGCCGTCTACAATTTTTGGCATTTTAATCATAGCATTTTCTGAACCTTTTCTAACAAATTCATCACCAGGTTTTTATGATGGTTAAGCAACTTTTGTGTTTTTGCTTCAAAACGGATAACAAGTGAAGGTTGAGTATTTG
>JAMWBY010000112.1 GCA_023818745.1 Candidatus Omnitrophota bacterium | reverse complement strand
TCAATTTCAGATATTGGATATGGATTTTTTATTAAAGAAAATGGATTTCTTGGAATAAATAATACTGGTAGTTTCTTAAAGGATGAATTTTTAAATCAATATGGTTTTGACGATTGCGATATAATGAGAATTGTTGCTGAAAGTTGTAATGAAGCAGAAGAAAGTTTAGAATTGATAAAGAAAATGCAGAAAGAAAAACTTATCGGTTATACTGGGAAGAAAAGGGGGATGATTTTTTTATTTGTAGATAAAGAAAAAGCAATACTTGTTGAACTGAACTCCTATGAATTTGTTTACAAAATAATTGAAGACAAATTAGTTTTTACAAATGATTTTATCCTTCCTGATTCTAAAAAATGGATTAAAAATGAAGAAACTGAAGGAACTAAAAGTAGTAAAATTAGAAAGAAGCGCATTGAAGAAATTTTAAATGAAAACAAAGAAATTAATATAGAAAATTTAAGAGAAATTTCAAGAGATAAAAAATATTATCCCTACTCAATATGTAGAGATACAAGTTTAATGCAAGTAAGAACTGTTTCTGCTTTTATTTCTATTTTTAGTAATAATCCTGTTTTATATATCTGTCTTGGACAACCATATGTCTCTCCTTATTTCCCTTTTTCTATTTTGGGAAATAAAATTTTAGATAAATTTGTAACTGGTGAAGTTTCTATAAAA
Organism: Candidatus Omnitrophota bacterium; assembly: GCA_023818745.1. GTDB lineage: Bacteria > Ratteibacteria > UBA8468 > B48-G9 > JAFGKM01 > JAMWDI01. Next base: position 2,139 of record JAMWBY010000112.1, on the reverse strand, counting down.
TTAAATAAAATATTTGAAATTAAACAACTAAATGATGAAGATTTATTATACAGAGTTAGAAATTTTGAAAATCAATTGGATAAGAAATTTGAAGAAATTAAGGATATTGAAGAAACAAACTTAAAAATTCAGAAAGAAGTTTATAATTTTATAAAGGAGATGGAAAATGAAAGTTTATATAATCCCTGACCTTGAAGGAGTAGCAGGTATTACTCAGTTTAGACAGAATTTAAAAGCAATGGGTATATATGAAATTATGTGCAAAAGAATGGTAAAAGAAATAAATGCAGTTATTGAAGGTATAAAAGAAGGAAAAGATAATGCAAAAGTATATGTAATGGAAACACATGAAATAGATGATGAATTTTTAACTTCTGAAATAGATGGTTTAATAAGAGGAGTAAGAATTCCTTTATTTGATTATTCTTTTGATGTTCTATTTTTTGTTGGACAACATGCAAAATCGCAGGAAGAAAAAGGAATTTTATGTCATACAGGTAATGCAAGAATTATGGATGTTAAAATAAATGGGGATTCTTATGGTGAACTTGGTTTATGTTCAATATTTGCTGGAATTTTTGATATTTCAACTATTTTCGTTTCAGGAGATACTGCATGTGTTCAGGAAGCAAAAAGATTATTTAAAAAGATTATAACAGTAGAAACCAAAATTGGTCTTGGTATGCATTCAGCAATATGTTATCATCCAGAAAAAGTATTAAAAGAATTAAAAGTAAAAGCAAAACAGGCAGTAATAGAATACATTAAAAAACCAGAAAGTTTTCAACCATTAAAAATTTCTCCTCCATATGAAATTGAGATAGAATGGCAATATATTGAAATGGCGGATAGAGCAGTTTTAGTTCCGGGTGTAAAAAAGATTTCAAAAAGAACAACTTATTTTAAGTCAGAAAATTTTGAAGATATTTATAAATGTTATATTGTACAGGCACAAATTGCCCTTGCAGGTTATGGTTAAAGATGAAAAATATATTTATTGAGAATTTTCTAATCTTTATTGTTTTATTAAATCCTGTAAGTAAAATAGTTGTTTTGTCTGCCATTGGTATTGGAGTAGATGCAAAAGAATTAAGAAGGGTTTCTTTAAAAGCAACTTTGACAGCGATGATTATTCTTTTTGTTTTTTCATTTGCTGGAACATTTATTCTAAAAAATATTTTCCGGATAGAAATTTATTCTCTTCAAATAGTTGGTGGAATTGTTTTATTTCTTATAGGTATTCGTGCTTTACAAAAAGGGGAATTTTTTGAACTTGATCTTAAACAAAAGATGTCAGATATTGCAGTTGTTCCAATTGCTGCTCCGATGATAGCAGGACCCGCTACAATAACTGCTTCAATATCTCAATCTGCAATTTATGGCTCTTTTATTACTTATCTATCAATTTTCGCAGCGTTAACTATTAATTTTGTTATAATGATACTCGCTGGACAGATAAATTCATTTTTTAAAAAATATAATCTTCTTGGACCTCTTGTTAGAATAACTGGACTTTTTATGGCAAGTATAGGAATAAACATGGCATTAACAGGTATAAAGACATTTTTAGAATGATTTTATGGGAAAATATTTGAAAGAATAAGAAATTTTTTTGATAAACCGAAGGAACAAAAGGGTCAAAAATTATTTTAATTTTAAATCTTTAAACTATATTGACTTATTATTTTCAAAAGGTTAAAATTTATGGAAATTTAAAAAGGAGAAAAAATGATTGATTATCATGTTCATATAGGTAAGATTTTTTATGGTAAAAAACCCTTAAATCCAAAGAAATTAATTCAAACAATGGATGAAAAAGGTATAGAAAAAGCAGTAATTTTGCCAATTGAAAATCCAGAAGAAACTTATTGGTATAATACAACTGATAATGTTTTAAAGGTCTGTAAAAGATATAAAGATAGATTAATTCCATTCTGTAATGTTGACCCGAGGAGAGGTTATAATAGTGAAAATGATGAAAAAATAAAATTTGTTATTGAGGAATATGTTAAGAAGGGTGCAAAAGGATTTGGAGAAATACTTGCAAATCTACCATTTAACGATAAAAGGATGAAAAATATTTATAGAATATGTGGAGAATTTGGGCTTTCAATTGTTTTTCATCTTGGAGGAGTTCCC
>JAMWBY010000038.1 GCA_023818745.1 Candidatus Omnitrophota bacterium | reverse complement strand
GGGGATAATATAGAGATGGAGATAAAATTAATATATCCTGTAGCACTTGAAAAAGGTCAGAGATTTGCAATAAGAGAAGGAGGAAAAACAGTAGGCGCTGGCGCTATAACTGAAATAATTGAATAAAAGGATATAAGAAAATGAGAGAATTAATTTCGTTGGTATGTTCTGAATGCAAAAATAAAAATTATTTTACCACAAAAAATAAAAAGATAAAAAAGGAGAAATTGCAGATTAATAAATATTGTCCTAACTGTAAAAAACATACGTTACATATAGAAGGGAAAGTTTAATCTATTAAAATCTTGACATAAATTTAAAAATGAGTTATAATATTTTTTTGTAAAAAATTAATTTTCTTAAAAAAAAGGAAAATAGGCCTGTAGCTCTAACGGGAGAGCGGCGGACTCCAAATCCGTAGGTTGGAGGTTCAAATCCTCCCAGGCCTGTTGACATAAATTTAAATGAAGAGTAAAATAAAAAATTATCTGAACGATGTTAAAGTTGAGTTAAAAAAAGTAACTTGGCCTGATAAAAAGGTATTGAGAAATTCAACTTTAATTATAATTTTGTTTATGATAATAATGGCTTTTTATTTTGGTATAGTTGATGTTATTTTTGCAAAAATTATAAGTTTAATAATAAGGTGAAAATAATGGGGAAATGGTATATTCTTCATGTAAGAACAGGACAGGAAGAAAAAATAAAAAAATTGCTTGAAAATAGAGTCAATGAGGATAAGAAAATAATAAGCAATATTTTTATTCCAAAAGAAGAAATTCTTGAAGTGGAAAAAGGAGAAAAAAAGGCAAAGAGTAGGAGATTTTGGCCTGGATACATGTTAATTGAAATTGAAGATGAGTGGGATAATGAAGTTATATGGCATAAAATAAAGACAACACCCGGAGTATTTGGATTTCTTGGAGCAGGAGAAACTCCTGTTCCTTTAAAGGAAGATGAGGTAGAGAAAATATTAAATGAGATAGAGGAAAGAAGAGCAAAACCATTACCAAAAGTTGAGTTTAAAGTAAAAGATAGAATTGAAGTTATTGATGGTCCTTTTGTAGGTTATCATGGAGTAGTTGAAGAAGTTTATCCTGATAGAGAAAGATTGAAAGTTAGTGTTTCCATTTTTGGCAGGTCTACATCCCTGGAACTTAATTTCTGGCAAGTTGAGAAAATTTCATAAAAGGAGAAATGACATGGCTGTAGAGAAGAAAGTTAAAGCAGTTGTTAAATTACAAATTCCAGCAGGACAAGCAACTCCAGCTCCTCCTGTTGGTCCTGCTTTAGGTCAACATGGTGTAAATATAATGGAGTTTTGTAAACAATTTAATAATTTAACTAAGGGAAAAGAAGGAACTACTATTCCAGTAGTTCTTACTATTTATGAAGATAGAAGTTTTAAATTTATTACAAAAACACCTCCAACATCAGAGTTGATAAAAAAAGCAGTAAAGATTGTGAAGGGGTCCTCTACTCCAAATAGAGAAAAGGTTGGTAGAATTACAAAAAAACAAATAGAAGAGATTGCAAAGATTAAATTACCTGATTTGAATACTAACGATATAAAAAAAGCGATAAAAATAGTAGAAGGTTCTTGTAGAAGTATGGGTATAGAAATAGTAGAATAAAAGGAGAAAATATGTCAAAAAGATATGTAGCATTACTTGAAAAAATTGATAAGACAAAACTATATAATATTGATGAAGCAGTTGAAATTTTAAAAAATTTTTCTTCAGCAAAATTTGATGAAAGTGTAGACCTTGCAATAAAACTTGGGATAGACCCAAAAAAACTTCAGCAACCTATTAGAGGGTCTGTTGTGCTACCTCATGGAACAGGAAAGAAAATAAAAGTTTTAGTTTTTGCAAGCGGTGATAATATAAAAAAGGCAATTGAAGCAGGTGCTGATTATGTTGGAGGTAGTGAACTTGCAGAAAAAATAAAAAGCGGTTGGCTTGATTTTGATTATGTTATTGCCACTCCTGATATGATGAAGATAATAGCACCATTAGGAAAAATTTTAGGACCAAGAGGTTTAATGCCTAATCCTAAAGCAGGAACAGTAACTGATAATGTAGAAAATGCAGTAAAAGAAGCAAAAAGAGGAAAGGTGGATTTCAAAATGGATAAGGATGGCAATATTCATATTCAATGTGGAAAAATCTCTTTCCCAAAAGAAAAACTTATAGAAAATTTAATATCTGCAATTTCATCTGTTTTAAGTGTAAAACCACAGGGTGTAAGAGGAACATATATTAAATCAATACATATTTCATTAACTATGTCCCCTTCTTTAAAATTAAATGCTCAAAATATTTTACAGAGTTTAAAAGGGGTTTAATATGAAAAAATGGACAAAAGGAAGAAAAAAAGAAATTGTTGAATATTTGACAAAAGAAATTAAAAATAGTAAAATTAAAATTTTAGGAAATTTTTCAAAATTGAAAGTTGCAGAAATGCAGAAAATCAGAGAAGGAGTTAAACAGCAAGGTGGAAACCTTATGGTTTTAAAGAATAATCTTATTGAAATTATATTTAAAAATTTAAGCAAAGATGAAGCGATTTCTGAATTTATAAATGGTCCAACTTTTATCGTGTGGAGTAAAAAAGAAAATGAAATAGAAATAATAAAAACATTGCTTGAGTTTGAAAAAAGTATAGGAAAAGTAGAAATTAAAGGTGGTATATTAGATAATGAGATAATCGGAAAAGATAAAATTCAAGAACTTGGAAAACTTCCTGGAAAGAAAGAATTGCAGGCACAAATTATTAGTTTGATTAGGTCTCCACATATAAGATTGGCAAATTCAATAAAAAGTCCAATAATAAAAATAGTTAATATTTTAAAACAAATAGAACAAAAATAAAAAGGAGAGGAAAATGGAAAATTCAGGAAAAAATGTTATTGATGAAATTGTTGAAAAAATTGAGAAACTTTCAATTCTTGAAGCAGCAGAACTTGCAAAGAAACTTGAAGAAAAATTTGGTATTAGTGGTATGGTAGCACCAGTTGGAGTTGTTCAATCACCTACTACTGGTGAGACTTCTGCTCCTAAAGAGGAAAAAACAACTTTTGATGTAATACTTAAAAGTGCAGGTTCAAATAAAATTCAAACAATAAAGGAAGTAAGAGCAGTTACAAATCTTGGTTTAAAAGAAGCAAAGGATCTTGTTGAATCGTTACCCAAACCAATTAAAGAAAAGGTAAGTAAAGAAGAAGCAGAAGAGATTAAGAAAAAGTTTTCAGCAATTGGAGCAGAAGTAGAAATAAAATAATTTTCTTAAATAAAAAATTTGAAAATGTTTTTTATAAAAGGAGTGTAATTTTTAAAAAGGAGTAAGGATGAAAAAAAATGGGCTGAATGTCCCAGAATTACTTCAAATTCAAAAAAAACCATACGAGGATTTTTTGCAGAAAGATGTTCCACCAGAGAAAAGAGAAGTAAAAGGACTTGAAGAAATATTCAGAAAAGTTTTTCCTGTTGAAAGCGATGATGGACTTTTAAAACTTGAATATATTTCTTATTCATTGGAAGACCCATCTATGACAGTTGAAGAGTGTGTTAAAGAAAAGATTACTTACGAAGCTAAACTCAGGGTTAAATTCCGTCTTTTGATAAATAAAAAAACAGAAGAAGGCAAATTAGAAACTGTTTCTATAAAAGAACAAGAGGTTTTTATTGGTGGTATCCCTTTGATGACTGAAAGCGGAAGTTTCATAATAAATGGAATAGAAAGAGTTGTTGTTAATCAACTTTTAAGATGTCCTGGGGTTTATTTTAAAGAAGAAGAAATTATTGGGCCAAAAACATTATATTCTGCTAAAATTTATCCTTCAAGGGGAATGTGGATTGAGATATATATTGACCATAATGAAGTTTTGTGGGTTTTAATTGGTAAAAAGAAAATACTTGCTACTATATTTTTAAAATGTCTTGGAGTGGAAGAAGATTTAATAAAAGAATTATATGGAGATAGGAAAAACATGCCGGAAAGTTCACCAATTAGTATAACATTATCTAAAGACCCAACAAACACAAAAGAAGAAGCATTAAAATATATTTATGCAGAGTTAAGACCTGGTTATTCTTTAATTTTGAAAGAAGCAGAAAAGTTTTTCAATTCATTATTTTTTACAGATGAGGTATATGATCTTTCGGAAGCAGGTAGGTCACAAATAAATAAAAAGTTTGGACTTAATTTGACTGAAAGACATCTTACAAAAATTGATATTATAAAGACATTCAAATATTTACTCAACCTATATGAAAAAAATGAGGGAGAGGTTGATGATATTGACCATCTTAATAATAAAAGAGTAAGGGTATCAGCAGAGATTATAAAAGAGCATGTTTATGAAGGATTGATGAGATTGGTGAGATATTGTAAAGAAAAAATGGTACTTGTGGATAAGACAAAAATAGAAAGTGTGTCTCCGCAAGATTTAATAAATTTTAGATTTTTCACCAATATTGTAAATGATTTTTTTGCGAGAAACCAACTTTCACAATTTCTTGATAAAACAAATCCACTTGCTGAAATAACTCATAAAAGAAGAGTTACTGCAGTTGGAGAAGGAGGAGTAAAAGAAAGAAAAAGAGCTGGTTTTGAAGTAAGGGATGTTCATTATACCCATTTTGGGAAAATATGTCCTATTGAAACTCCAGAAGGAGCAAATATTGGTTTAATAAATTCCTTAACTGTTTATGCTAAAGTTGATGAACTTGGATTTTTAAGGTCTCCATATTATAAAGTTGAAAAAGGAATAGTTAAGACAGATAAAGTTTATTATTTAAATGCGGGAGAGGAAGAAGAATATAATATCGCACCTTCTGATGTGGAATACGATGAAGAAACAAAACAGATAAAACAAGAAAAAGTTATTGTTAGAAGAAAAGGAGGTGATTTTGTTGAAGTTGATAGAGAAGATATTGATTATATAGGAGTTACTCCTGTTCAGACAGTCAGTGTAAGTGCTTCTTTAATTCCCTTCCTTGAACACGATGACTCAAACAGAGCGTTAATGGGTTCAAATATGCAAAGACAGGCGGTGCCACTGATTAAACCAGAATCACCATTAGTAAAAACAGGCATGGAAAAATATGTTGTAAGAGATTCAGGAGCAGTTGTTAAAGCAGTGAATCCTGGAATTGTTGAATATGTGGACGCTGAAAAAATTATCATTAAGAGAGACAATCCGGGTTTATTTGAATGGGAAAAGAAGGATGTTTATTATTTGAAGAAATTTGTTAAAACAAATCAGGATGTATGTTTTCATCAAAGACCTATAGTTGAAGTTGGGGATAGAGTAGAAAAAGATCAGATTATAAGTGATGGTTTTGCTGTTTCAAAAGAAGGAGAACTTGCCCTTGGAAGAAATTTACTTTGCGCTTTTATGCCCTGGCATGGATATAATTATGAAGATGCAATTTTAATAAATGAAAGATTGGTGAAAGATGACGTTTTTACATCAATACATATAAAGGAATTTGAAGTTACTGCAAGAGATACAGAACTTGGTCCAGAGGAAATAACAGCAGATATCCCAAATGTTCCTGAAGAGCAACTTGTGAATCTGGATAGTGAAGGAATTGTAAAAATAGGAACAGAGGTAGAGCCAGACGATATCCTTGTTGGAAAAATAACACCGAGAGGAGAAACAGAATTAACACCAGAAGAGAAACTTTTGAGAGTAATTTTTGGAGAAAAATCAAAAAATGTATTGAATACATCTGAAAGAGTTCCTCCGGGTATAAAAGGGGTCGTTATAAATGTAAGAAAATATAAAAGAAGAGAAGATATTCCAGAAGAAGAAATTGAGAAGGAAGTTAAAAAAGTTAAAGCAGATTTTCAAAAGAAAATAGAAATAGTAAAGGAAATTATAACTAAAGAGATAGAAGTTTTTTTAAAAAATAAGAAAATAAAAGAGAAAGTTCCCAATAATGTTAAAGGATGGAAAAAATTGACAAATAAAGTTCCTGATGATGTGAAAGAAACACTTTTAAAAATAATAGAAATTGGAGAAAAAGAACTTAAAAAAATAGAAAACCAGTTAGCAGAGGAAGAAGCAAAGATAAGAAAGGGATATGAACTTGACCCTGACGTAAGAATGAAAGTTGTAGTTGAGATAGCAATTAAAAAGAAAATAGCGGTTGGGGATAAGATAAGTGGAAGACATGGAAACAAAGGAGTTATTGCAAAAATTCTACCTGAAGAAGATATGCCTTTTTTAGAAGATGGGACTCCGGTTGATATTGTCTTAAATCCACTTGGAGTTCCTTCAAGGATGAATGTAGGTCAAATACTTGAAGTGCATCTTGGTTGGGCTTTAAAGGCACTGGGTTATAAAGAAGAAGTTCCTGTATTTCAAAAGTGGTTGAAAGAAAATGAAATAAAACAACTTTTAAAATCTGCGGGATTGCCTGAGAGTGGAAAAACAATACTTTATGATGGACAGACAGGTGAACCATTTTATCAACCAGTTACAGTTGGATATATGTACATTATGAAACTAATTCATCTTGCCGATGAAAAAATTCATGCAAGATGTACTGGGTCTTATTCCTTGATAACTCAACAACCACTTGGAGGAAGAGCGCAATTTGGTGGTCAGAGGTTTGGAGAAATGGAAGTTTGGGCACTTGAAGGATATGGAGCTGCTTATACATTAAAAGAAATGTTAACAGTAAAGAGTGATGATACAGAAGGAAGAAAACAGATGTATGATGCTATCGCAAAAGGTATTGATTTCCAGGGAAAAAATTTACCAGAGTCATTCAGAGTTTTAAGGAAAGAATTACAGGGTTTAGGTTTTGATTTAAGGATTGAGAAAAGAAAGATAAATGAAGAGGAAAAAGATGTTGTAACTATTAAAATTGCCACACCAACTACAATTCGCTCATGGTCCTATGGAGAAGTAAAAAAAGCAGAAACATTAAATTATAGAACTTTAAAACCAGAAAGAGATGGATTATTCTGTGAGAAAATATTTGGTCCAGAAAAGGACTATGAATGTTCCTGTGGTAAGTATAAAAAATTGAGATATAAGGGGATAATATGTGATAGATGTGGAGTTGAGGTAACTACAAGAAATGTAAGAAGAGAAAGGATGGGACATATTGAACTGGCTACTCCTGTGTCTTATGTTTGGTTGTTTAAAAGTGCATCTAATTGGATGGGATTACTTTTAAATCTTTCTCAGGCAGAACTTGAAATGGTTCTTTATTATGAAAGATATATAGTAGTTGACGATGGAGATATTCCTGAGTTGAAGAAGAAAAAATTGCTTTCAGAAAAGGAATATCAGGAATATAGAGAAAAATATGGCAATAAATTTAAAGTTGGCATTGGTGCTGAGGGTATTCAAGAGTTACTTAAAAAGATAGACCTTGTAAAAATGGAGAATGAAATAAGAGACCAATTAAAGAAAAATAAGAAATATAATGAAAAAAGGGAAGAACTTATAAAAAAATTAAGGATGGTTCAAGGATTAATAAAGACCCAGGTAAAACCAGAGTATCTTGTTACAAATATAATTCCTGTAATTCCACCTGACTTAAGGCCACTTTTACCGCTTGATGGTGGAAGATTTGTTGCTTCTGACTTAAACGATTTGTATCAAAGAGTGATAAATAGAAATAATCGTCTTAAAAAACTCATTAAACTGCAAACTCCTGATATAATAGTAAGAAATGAAAAGAGATTGCTTCAGGAAGCAGTTGATGCTTTAATGGATAATGGAAAGCATGGAATGCCTGTTCTTGGAAAGGGAAGAAGACCTTTAAAATCACTTGCTGATGCATTAAGAGGTAAACAAGGTAGATTTAGGCAAAACCTTCTTGGAAAAAGAGTTGATTATTCTGGAAGAGCAGTAATTGTTGTTGGCCCAAATCTTAAATTGAACGAATGTGGTATTCCCAAAGAGATGGCACTTGAACTTTTCAGTCCATTTGTATTAAGGGAATTTAGGAAAAAAGAGTATTTCCACACTCTTGGAAGTGCTAAAAAAGCAATAAGAGAAAACAGACCAGAGGTTTGGGAAATACTTGAAAAAGTTATAAAGGGTCATCCTGTTCTTTTAAACAGACAGCCGACACTCCACAGATTAAGTATTCAGGCTTTTGAACCAAGATTGATAGAAGGGAATGTAATAGAAATACATCCGCTTGTATGTCCTGCTTATAATGCTGATTTTGATGGAGATACGATGAGTATTCATGTTCCTTTAACACCTGAGGCAATTCTTGAAGCAGAACTTTTAATGAAAGCAACAACTCATATTCTTTCTCCTGCAAATGGTAAACCAATTGTAACACCTACAAGAGATATAGTTATGGGGTGTGCTTATTTAACTTTTATGAGTCCTGAAAAAGAGTATCCGAAAATTATTTCAAGTTTTGATGAAGCAAAATATTTAAATTATATTGGCGAATTGGAGTTACATAGACCTATAAAAGTGAAAGATGAAAATGGAAAAGTTATTATTACAACATGTGGAAGGATTATTTTTAATGAAATTATTCCACCTGAAATACCATTTAAAAATGAGTTATTTGATTTTTCATCGCTTGAAAAACTTATAGATGAGATATTTACAAAATGTGGCTATGAGAAGACAGTTAATTTTCTTGACGCCTGTAAAGAATTAGGATTTTATTATGCAACAGTAAGTGGAATAACTATTGGTATAGATGATTTAATTGTTCCTGATATAAAGAAGGTATTAATAGCAGAAGCAAAAAAAGAAGTTGAAGACATACAAAGAAGTTATAAAAGAGGAATAATTTCTGAAGGAGAAAGATACAGAAGAACTATAGATATATGGACATCTGTAACAAATGAAATAATGGGTGCAGTGATGAATACAATAAAGAATGATGTTAGTGTAAATCCATTCAGATTAAATCCAATATATTTGATGGTTTCATCAGGAGCAAGGGGAAATAAAACCCAAGTTACACAGTTAATGGGAATGAGGGGCTTGATGATAAGACCTACAAAGAAACTTATAGGTGAAATAGGAGAAATTATAGAGACACCTGTTACTTCAAATTTCAAAGAAGGGCTTTCTGTTCTTGAATACTTTATTTCTGTTCATGGAGGTAGGAAGGGGCTTGTTGACACTGCCTTGAAAACATCTGATGCGGGTTATTTAAGTAGAAGATTGGTAGATGTTGCTCATTCAGTAATAGTAAAAGAAGAAGATTGTAGAACACTTGAAGGTGTATATGCAAGTCCTTTAATTGAAGGAGATGAAGAAATAATTTCTTTGAAGGAGAGAATTATAGGAAGGATTGCTCTTGATGATGTAACTACTATTTTAGGAGAAGTAATAGTTAAAAGTGGAGAAGTAATAGATGAGGAAAAAGCAGATAGAATAATAAAGGCAAAAGAAGAAGGCCTTTTGTTAACAAATAAAATAAAAATTAGGTCTGTTTTGGTATGTAAAACAGAAAAAGGTGTATGTGCAAAATGTTATGGATGGGACCTATCAAAGAAAAGAATTGTTAATATAGGAGAGGCGGTTGGAGTTATTGCTGCTCAGTCAATAGGAGAACCTGGAACACAATTAACTTTAAGAACTTTTCATACCGGTGGAGCTGCTTCAAGAGGAGTAGGTCCTGGTTCTGTAAGAAGCACAACAGATGGAATAATCAAATATCTTGACAATTTAAAAGTGGTAAAAAATAGAGAGGGTAAGAACATTGTTTGTCAAGGAGAAGGAGAAGTAATTATAGAAGATAAAGAAGGGAAAGAACTTGAAAGACATACTTTGAGAGTAGGATCTATAATTGAATTTGAAAACGGAAGTAAAATAAAAAAAGGTCAAACTATAGCCACATGGGATCCTTATTGGATTCGTATTATTGTTGATAAAGGTGGGATAGTTAAATATGCGGATATAGAAATAGGTAAAACAGTAAGAGAAGAAATAGATAATATTAATAAGATGAAAAAACTGGTGGTTATTCCTCACAAAGAAGAATTAAACCCTGCAATTATTCTTATGGATACAAAAGGAGAAAAGATTGGTGTATATTATATACCTACTGGAGCCCATATTTTAGTGAAAGAAGGAGATGAAATATTTCCCGGTGATATAATTGCTGAAATTCCTAAAGAAGTTTCAAGAGTTCAAGATATTACAGGAGGATTACCAAGGGTTTCTGACTTATTTGAAGCAAGGAATCCTAAAAATTCAGCAATATTGAGTGAGATAGACGGTATTGTAAAAATAGAAGTAGAAAAAGGAGAAAAAAGAGTTAAGGTGTATAATAAAGAGACAAAGACAGAAAAAGAACATAGGATTCCTTATGGGAAAACAATTGTTGTAAATGATGGTGACTATGTTCTTGCAGGTCAAGAATTAACAGATGGTTTTAAATCTCTGGCAGATATTTTGAGAATACAGGGAGAAAAAAAGGTTATGGAATATTTATTGAATGAGATTCAAAAGGTTTACAGAGTAGAAGGTGTTAAAATAAATGATAAACATATTGAAATCATAATAAGACAGATGTTGTCAAAAGTTAAGATAGAAAATCCAGGAGATACATATTTACTTGAAGGAGAAGAGATTGATAGGTATGAAATTGAAAAAATAAATGAATCATTGCCAAAAGGTAAGAAACGGGCAACTTTCAAACCAATGGTTCTTGGTATTACAAGGGTAGCGTTAAATAGTGAAAGTTTTATATCCGCGGCTTCTTTCCAGGAAACAATAAAAGTTTTAACAAATGCTGCTATTCTTGGAGCTGAAGATTATCTTGAAGGATTAAAGGAAAATGTGATTTTAGGAGGATTAATCCCAGCAGGGACAGGATTTATTTCACAAAGGAAAGAGGAAAAAGTAGAAGAATATGTTTAAGTTATAAAAGGAGGAATTAATATGCCCACAATAAATCAATTATTAAGGAAAAAAAGAAAACCAAAGAAAAAGAAAACCAAATCAACTGCTCTTGAAAAAAATCCTTTTAAAAAGGGTGTCTGTCTTTATGTAAAAACAATGACTCCTAAAAAACCAAATTCTGCATTAAGAAAAATTGCAAAAGTGCGACTTACAAATGGAAAAGAAGTTATTGCATATATTCCAGGGATAGGACATAATCTTCAAGAGCACTCAATGGTTCTTGTAAGAGGGGGAAGAGTTAAGGATTTACCCGGTGTGAAATATCATATAGTTAGAGGTGTTTTTGATGCAAGTGGAGTGGAAAACAGGAAAAAGTCAAGGTCAAGATATGGCACAAAAAAACCAAAAGGAGAAAAAAAGGAGGGTTAAAAAATGCCCAGAAGAAAAAGAGCAGAAAAGAAAATAGTGAGTCCAGATCCTAAATATAATGATTATGAAGTTGCTAAATTTATAAATAAATTGATGTGGGATGGAAAGAAAACAATTGCATATAAAATATTTTATACTGCGATGGATATAATCAAAGAAAGAACCAAAGAAGATCCACTTGTTGTATTTAAAAGAGCATTAAATAATGTTAAACCAAAACTTGAAGTAAGACCAAGGAGAGTTGGTGGTGCTACTTATCAGATTCCTATGGAAGTTCCTCCGCATAGAAGTTTATCTCTTGCAATAAGATGGATTATAGAATCTTCAAGAGCCAAAAAAGGAAAACCAATGGTTATGCGTCTTGTTGAAGAAATCATTGATGCATCTCAAAATCAAGGGGCAAGTGTTAAGAAAAAAGAGGATACTCATAAAATGGCCGAATCTAATAGAGCATTTGCTCATTATAAATGGTAATATAATATTTAAAACCCGGTTCTTTATATAGAGCCGGGTTTGTTTTTTTAATAAAATGATAGAAAAAATAAGGAATATAGGGATAATTGCACATATTGATGCAGGAAAAACTACAACTACAGAGAGGTTTCTTTTTTATACAGGAAAAATATATAAAATTGGCAGTGTTGATGAAGGGACTGCGGTTATGGATTGGATGGATCAGGAAAAAGAAAGAGGAATAACTATAACAAGTGCAGTTACTACTTGTTTTTGGAAAGGGCATAAAATAAACATAATTGATACTCCCGGGCATGTTGATTTTACAGTTGAAGTTGAAAGGTCTTTAAGAGTTCTTGATGGAGCAATAGGAATTTTTTGTGGAGTTGCAGGTGTTCAGCCACAGTCAGAGACAGTTTGGCGGCAGAGTGAAAAATATAACATTCCAAGGATTATTTATATAAACAAGATGGATAGAATTGGTGCTGATTATTTTAGGGTTCTGGAAGATATAAAGAAAAAACTTGGTTCTTTACCTCTTCCTCTTGTGATTCCAGTGGGCAAGGAAGACAAGTTTATTGGTTTGATAGACATAATTGAGGAAAAAATTATTGAATATAAAAGTGAAATAGAAACAGAAGCAGAGGTAAATGAAATTCCTTTGGAGTTGAGAGATATTTTTGAAAAATACAGAAACATCTTAATTGAACAACTTGCTGAAATAGATGAAAATGTTATGGAAAAGTATTTAAATGGACAACCGATTTCAAAAGATGAGTTAAAGAAAGCAATAAGGAAAGGAGCTCTTTCAAGAAAAATTTTTCCTACTTTTTGTGGCTCATCTTTGAAAAATATGGGAACACTTTTACTTCTTGATGCTATTTGTGATTATTTGCCTTCTCCTCTTGATAGAGGTGAGATTTCAGGTGTAAATCCAATTACTGGAAAGAGAGAAAAAAGAAAACCATTACCAGAAGAGAAATTTTCAGGACTTGTTTTTAAAGTTTATAATGATGTTCATTTTGGTAAAATTCTTTATACAAGAATTTATTCTGGAGAAATTAAAAAAGGAGACATTGTTTTGAATGCTTCAAGAGATGTTAAAGAAAAAATCTTAAAAATTCTTGAGATTCACGCAAACAAATATTATAACAGAAATGAAACATCTGCAGGTGAAATAGTAGGAATAATTGGTTTAAAAAGTGCATATACAGGCGACACAATAAGCGATGGAGATAGTCCTATAATTTATGAATCAATAAACTTTCCTGAACCTGTGATCTATTTGGCAGTC
>JAMWBY010000037.1 GCA_023818745.1 Candidatus Omnitrophota bacterium | reverse complement strand
GCAGAAACCATTGACCCAGAAGCATTTGCACTCTTATTGGATATTGATGGTTATCTAACAGAAAGTACAGGAGCAAATTTTTTTATTGTTAAAAATGGAGTTCTTTATACTCCAACTAAAAAAAATATTGTTGATGGAATAAGTAGAGAAACTGTAATTGAACTTGCTCAAAATATGGGGATTAAAGTAATTGAAAAAGATATTGAAATAAAAGAAACACTTAATGCAGATGAAGCATTTTTTACTGCAACGACCTATTGTATTTTACCTATAAGGAGTATCAATAACATCTCTATTGGAAAAGATGTCCCAGGATATTATACTAAAGAACTTATAAATTCGTGGGGTCAAATGGTAGGACTTGATATAATTAAACAGGCACAAAAAAATTCAAAAAAACAATAGCATGCAAAAGATTAGAATAATACAAATTGGACTTGGAGAAATTGGTAAAAAAATTGTAAAGTATATATCTGAAAGAGATAACATTGAAACTGTTTCAGCAGTTGACCTTGCAGTTGATAAAGTTGGTAAAAAATTAAGAGAATTATGTAGAGTTGATTCAGATATTGAGGTTGTAAGTGATATAGAAAAAGCGATAAAAAAATCTAAACCAGATATTGCAGTTCTTACTACTTTTTCTTTTCTTGAAAAGATTTTTCCACAGATTGAACTGATAGCAAAATATAAAGTTGACATTATTTCAACATGTGAGGAACTTGTATTTCCATGGAAAACAAACCCTGACCTTGCAAAAAAAATAGACGAAATTGCAAAAGAAAATGATATTACAATTTTATCAACAGGTGTAAACCCTGGATTTCTTATGGATTCCCTACCCATCTTTTTAACAAGTGTATGTCAAAATGTTAAATATATAAAAGTTTCAAGGATTCAGGATGCAGGAAAAAGAAGGATTGCTTTTCAGAAAAAAATAGGTGTAGGATTAACAGTTGAAGAATTTGAAATGAAGAAAAAAACAGGTGAATTTGGACATGTAGGGCTTGTAGAATCTCTCTATATGATTGCTGAAAAGATTGGATGGGATATGGAAAAAATAGAAGATGTTATTAACCCTGTTATAGCAGAGGATGAAATAAAAGATTTGAAAATTAAAAAAGGGATGGTTTCTGGTTTAGAAGAAATAGCAAAGGGTTTCATAAATGGAAAAGAAGTTATAACTCTGGTGTTTAAAGCAGCAGTTGGAGAAAAAAAACCAGAAGATAGAATTGAAATAAAAGGTATTCCTGATATAACCTTTGATATACCAGGTGGAATAAATGGAGATATTGCGACATGTGCTATTGTTGTTAATTCTATAAAATTGATAAAAAATTTACCTTCTGGATTAAAAACTATGATTGATATCCCTTTGATTTCTTTTTCAAAATAGGATTTAGCGCGCCTGGCCAGATTTGAACTGGCAACCCTTGGATTCGAAGTCCACCGCTCTATCCAAATTGAGCTACAGGCGCATATTAATTTTACTTTTATTTTCAGCAATAGGTCAACCTTTTTCCTTATATAGTTAAAGCAAATTTTAAAAAAATTGATTTTGTAAAATAAAAAGAATAAAATGAAAGATAAAAATGTGGAAAAAAACTTTTTTTTCTGCTTTTTTGGCTCAAGTGCTGTCAATTGTTGGGTTTTCTTTTGCTCTGCCTTTTTTGCCATTTTTTATTTCTGAACTTGGGATAAGGGATATTTCTCAACAAACTTACTGGGCTGGGATTTTGCTATCTGCATCAGGGTTTACCTTCACCATTTTTTCTCCTTTATGGGGTTTTCTTGCCGATAAATATGGGAAAAAAGTTATGGTTGTTAGAAGTATGTTTTCTGGAACTTTTATTTTGTTTTTGATGTCCTTTGTTAAAAATGTTCATCAATTGCTTATATGTAGATTACTTCAGGGTGCTTTAACAGGGACAATTGTTGCTTCAGTTACTCTTGTTGCCAGTGTTGTTCCATCTGAAAAAAGTGGTTTTACTCTTGGTATGATGCAAGCAGCGGTTTCAATTGGAAATTCAATTGGTCCTTTAATAGGTGGTTTTTTTGCTGATAGATTTGGATATAGAAGTGCTTTTAGAATTGGTGGTATTATTACTTTTATTGGAGGGCTTTTGGTTTTAATCTTTGCAAGAGAAAATATTTCAAAAATAAATAATAACAAAAAGGAAGAGGGTTTTTCTTTTAAAGAGATATTGAAAATAAAAGGATTCTGGATTGCTATAATAATTATGTTTGCTGTCAGGTTTTCAAACACAATAATAAACCCTTCTTTTCCTCTTGTTGTTAAAGAAATAGTTCAAAATCCAGAAAGATTAAATACTATAACAGGAGGAATTATTGGTATTGCCGCTATTACTGAAGGATTTTGTGCTGCTATTGTTGGATTTATTGGAGACGCTATTGGAACATATTTAAATATTACTATCAATTGTTTTATTTTTGCTGCGCTCTCTTCTATTGGGCACTTTTTTTCTTATTCAGTATTTGTTCTTCTTATCTTTAGAATTATCTATGTTGGAAGTGTTGCAGGGCTTATACCTTCTGCTAATTCAATAATAAAAAAACTAATTGAAGAAAGAGCAATTGGCAAAGCATATGGCATAGTTACTTCTATAAGTATGCTTGGTTTTGCTTTTGGACCACTTGTTGGCGGATATACTGGAAAAATTTTGGGAATAAGAACTCCTTTTTTAATAACCGCTTTAACTCAAAGTTTGATTTCTCTTATTTTTTTATATTATTTTAAAAAGTGGAAGATTAAAATTTAAAAAGGAGGATGAGTGAAAATAAAATTTATTGGAGCAACTAAAAATGTAACTGGTTCAAAATTTCTTCTTCAGACAGGAGAAAAAAATATACTTATTGATTGTGGACTTTTTCAAGAAAGAGATTTGAAAAATAAAAACTGGGAAAAATTCCCTTTTGAGGTAAAAAAAATTGATTACATTTTACTCACACATGCTCACCTTGACCATTCTGGATATTTACCTAAGATTGTTAAAGATGGCTTTTCTGGGAAAATTTTATGCACTCATCCAACCGCAGAAATAACAAAAATTGCACTTATTGATTCAGCGAAATTACAGGTTGAAGATGCAGAAAAGAAAAGAAAAAGACATCAAAAAGAAGGGAGAAAAGGACCATATCCTGAAATTCCACTTTATGATGTTTCTGACGTTAAAAATGTGTTTGACTTATTTCAACCTGTTTCATATAAAGAGGAGATAAAAATATCTGATAACATAAAAGTAATTTTTTATGATGCAGGCCATATTCTTGGTTCTTCTTTTATTAAAATTATTGTTGATAATAAAGAAATTGTTTTTACAGGTGATATCGGAAGAAAAGAAACCCCATTGCTTAAAGACCCAGAAATTATTGATAGTGCAGATATTTTAATAATGGAAACAACTTATGGTAACAGAAAACATGAAGATAGAGAATCAGCAGAGAAAAAACTTGAAAATATAATAAATGAGACAGTGAAAAGAAACGGAAATATTGTTATACCAAGTTTTGCCATAGAAAGAACACAGGAGATTCTTTATCATCTTAAAAAACTTTTATTAGAAGATAGAATCCCTCATATATTAACATTTCTTGATAGTCCAATGGCAATAGAAATAACAGAAGTTTTTAAAAAATATTTAAGTTATCTTGACAAAGAGACAGAAAAAATGATTGAAAAAAATAGATCTCCATTTGATTTTCCTTTATTACATTTCACAAAGACAGTTGATCAATCAAAAACAATAAATTATATAAAGGCATCTTCAATTATTATGGCAGGAAGTGGAATGTGCACTGGTGGACGGATTAAACATCACCTTATTTCAAATATAGAAAGAGAAGAATCATCAATTGTTTTTGTTGGTTATCAAGCAAAAGGAACACTTGGAAGAGAGATATTAGAAAAAGATAGGGTCAGAATTTTAGGGAATTACTATAAAGTTAAAGCAAAAATTGAAAAAATAGAAGGTTTTTCAGCCCATGCGGATAAAGAAGAATTATTGAATTGGGTTGAAAGTTTCAAAAAATTCCCTAAAAAAGTTTTTTTAGTTCATGGAGAAGAAGAGGTAATTGAAACTTTTGCGTCTCTTTTAAAAGAAAAATACAAAAATTTAGAAATACTTATTCCTTCATATCTTGAAGAGTACCAAATTTAATAAATAATTTGGAATATTGTTTTTGCAATTAAAGCAACTGCAATTGAAATCATACCTATTAAACCAAATCCACAGGCATATCCAGCAAGAATGATTGGTCTATATCTTTGCCAATTAGGACCTATTTTTTTGCTCATATAAAATCTTGAAAGTAAAGCACCTATAAACATAGGGAATGCATAATGAGGTATAGTTGCTATTCCTCCAATAATTCCATAAAAAAATCCTATTGGAATTTTAAAAAACATTATTAGCCAATATAACACATACATTAAAATTCCAGAATTAACTATTTGTTTTAAACTTATTGCCTCAATCATCCATTTTGCTCCACCTTCCAGAGTACTTGTTGCCCATAATGCATTAAATATTGCACTCATAGGCCACATTTTTTGGGCAAATGGATATGTAGAAGAAGGTATTGGAGCCATTCTCCAGATTATTGACCAGAAAAGAAAACTACAGAAAAGCATAATTCCAAGTGCTGTAAATTCTGCTTTATACCAGGAAGTAAATTTTGTTCTTGTTAATTCAAGTTGTTTGAATGCCTGTGCAAGATGTCCATGATTGAAATAAGGGATTGGAGCAAACCAAATATCAGCTCCTTTATATCCACTTAAAATAAAACTTGCCTCTCTTACATAAGGAAATGCAACTCCTGTTGCAACTCCAGTAATACCGAACATTCTTGCAGATGTATAACTTAAAAATGGAGTTAAAATAAAACCAAAAAATACAAAAAGCATAACAGGAAATCTTGGTACTAAAATGTGACAGATTATTATGTATATCAAAGTTGAAACAAACCATAGAAAAAGAGCAATTGGAACAGGATAATCACCTCTTCCCACAGGTATTTCCCTTGCAACTTTCTGAGTTTTGTTTTTATATGACATGATAGTTTTCCATATGCCTATAAGACCAACAACAATTCCACTTGCTATTGTCGCGTTTAGCCAGAAATCCATTGTTGTCACAACATTTACAGGAATTGCTGTCATACCAGGTTGCCAGTTCTTTATTATACCAATCTTCCAAAGGATTGGATTTCCTATTGTTTTAGAGAAAATGGCGCCGATAAATGTTCCAAAAACAACCCAAAAAGGTAGAACAAATCCTGTTAATACTGCTCCAATATCAGTTACAAATCCAAATGTTCCAGATGGTAAAATTGTTTCTATTTGAGTTGTAAAATCAACCCATGGAATTGGAAAAAGTTGTAAAGGAGTCGCCATCAAAAGGCCTGTTATGGTTGGAATAACAACATAAAAAGCACCAAATATAATTCCTACCATAGCAGAAATACTGAAAACACGCCATCTCCATGTTTCTTTTTTACTGCTTACTTCTGCAAGTGATGTTGCGCCTTCTGAAGCAACAGGAGCCATAGGAAATGGTAGTTTTTCATAATCGCTTGTTATTCTGAAAAGTGCATATCCAAGAGAAAACATATTTATTCTGTATAAAACATTGTGGATAATTATAAGCAGAATAGGGATAAGCCATTCTCTATGAAAAAATGTCCTTTTTAATATAGCATCTGAACTTGGTGGAGGAACAGCCCATCTCGGTATATGTGGAGTTAAACCAAATGACTCAGCATAAGGTGACTGAACAAGATATTGTTTCCATATAAGATCACTAAAAGCTCCTCCTTGAAGAACTAACATTCCTGTTCCGAGAACAAGTCCTGCTGATACCAAAGAAGAAGCAAGAATGTAAACAATATAAATCTCCTGTTTTTTTAATTCTATAAAAGACCTTTTTGCAATTTCAACAAGAAGAATAACTGTTACCCATTGAGCAGCACCACCAAGCCCCCCACCTGTAATTAAACCAAGATATATAGACCCTGGAAGCATAATAAAACCAATAAAAAGAGCAGCAAGAATAGTTCTGAAATTAAATCCATCATAAAATGGTTCTGAAATATCAGGTTCAAAATCAACTTTTTTTAATTCATCCATTTTTCCCCCTTTATTCAAGTTTCAAATATTTTCTCCCCATGGATTCATAGTCCTTCTTTATTTCAGAACTTACAGTTCTCCATATTAAGAATTGTTTTCTTATACCATCAAGAAATCTTCTATTAAGTCGTTTCCAATCAGTTGATTCTCCGCTGATTCTTTTCATAAATAAATTTATTGTATAAAAATTATATTGTCCAAGTGGCTCAAAAACCATTTTAAATTCCTGACTCACTCCAAGGTCAAAAGGTGCAAGCCATACAGTTGTTTCAACAAAATATTTATTTTTATCTGTTTGAGTTTTTTCATATTTTAAATTTGCCCCATTTGTATAGAAATTTCCAAGAGAAACATCCTGATAGATATTAAAATACTCTGTTAAAAATTGGGCAAGTCCAAGAACTTCATTTTCACTAACTGTAAAAGGAAATTCAAATTCCCAGTCATCTCCTTTTGGAGCAGGTAAAATCCATTTTCTTGTTACATCTGGGACTGCCATCTGAGACGCTTTTCTTGCAGGATAAAGAGTTGAAAGTAAAACAGTTATTACAATTATTATTGTTGAAATCACTGCAGAAAGAGAAGAATAATTAAGAACAAGGCCTTTAAGCAAGCCCGTAACAAGTAAAACCTTAATAACAACCTGACCAAGCAAATATCCTCCAACAGCACCCAAAACAGCATAAACAAGTGATTCTGCAAAGAAAAGAGATGCAATATGGACAGGAGCAAGTCCTACCGCGCTATAAGTTCCAATTTCTCTAATTCTTTCATAAACAGAACCAAGCATTGTATTTAAAACAATCAAAGAAGCAATCAATATCGGAATTAAAATGTTGCTTATACCTCCAAAAGAAGTAAAACCGATACTACTATAAACAAATGTTTTGTCTTCAAACCCAGCAAAAACAATACCTGCAAGTTTAGTTATAAACTCCTCAACAAGTTTTTTAGGAGTTGTATCAGGAGGAATTTCTTTAAACTTAACTGCAATTGAATGAATTGTTCCTTTTAAATCCATAACCTTTTTAAATGGCATCAAAACTGTATTTTCTGCTTCTGTGTGAGTAAATGACCTTAGTTGAATTTGTGAAGTAAATATTTGTGCAGACCTTTCCATTGACATCTTAGAAATTTCTTTCTCGGGTAAAGTAGAAAAATCAACAGGAGTTATTCGTTCATCATCAATGTCTTTAATTTCATTTAATTTTTTACTATCAAAAATACCTTTAACTACAAATTCTCTTCCATAAATATTTACTTTTGCAACTCCAATATCCTCTTTTTTTATTCCAAGTTCTTTTCCAACCTTTTCTGATATTAAAACAGAATCTTCGTCTTCTGTTTCAAACCATTTACCTGTAATTATTGTTTTTTCTATGGGTAATATTTCTTTATCAACAGGATTTAAGCCGAGAATTCCTGTTGAAAGAAAAGATTTGTCCATATATTTAACTTCTATTGCTGTTTTATTCCCTAATTCACTTAAAATCAACCAACTTCTTGGCGAAATTATTCCTTTATCTGAAAACTCATTTTCTGTATATTCATAAGAAATTTCCTGTAATGGTGCCCAGTTTCTATCTCTTAAAAGCAATCCTGTATAAATTGGTTTATTTGGTCTTAAAATCTGATTAAATTTCAAATATGATTTAATAGAGGTAAAAGAAAGAACAGTAAATGTAAGAAGAACTAAAGTAATAGTGGTTAAAACAGTTCTCATTTTTCTTCTTTTCATATTGGCAACACCAAGTGAAAAAGCAGCTCCAGTTGCAGTTATTCTCCCTACATCTGTTTGGTATACCTTTGCAGTTTCTCTCTTTAATCTCTGCATCTGCTCTTCAAATTTAGAAGTGACTATTGAAATAACAACCCCTGAAAGAGTAAGGACTATAAACGAAAGAAGAATGACTTCTGGAGCATTTGTTAATTTAAAAGCAGGATGAACATTTCTCATTATCCAGTATACAATAAGAAAAATTCCAAAAACACCTGCAATTCTTTTTTCTATTTTTGCAAATGAAAAAATTAATCTTTCAGCAAAGTATGCAAAAGGTAATAAAATTATAAAATAGAAAATAATCCCTTTTACAACATCATTTGCTGTGTTTTTAACATCAGGATATGCTCTGGCTTCAATACTTTGGGACTGTCTTGAAAATTTCAAAAAATCATACCATTTTTTTTCTTTTAATGCACTTTCTGCTTTTTTAAGTAATTCTTTTGACATTGCCTGTAATTCATTTAATCTTTCATTCTTAATACCATACTTCTCAAAATTATGTCTTCTATACTCATCAAGAATTATCATATCTTTTGCTGCTTGATAAGGTGTATTATAAATTGCTGAAATTTCATTTACAGAAAACCCTAATCCTTCTGCCCAGTCCTTATTTGTTAATGTTTCTTTTGAATTTAAAAGCAATAACCTTTTCCCAAGAGGCCCTGTTTCTCCAATTATTTTAATTTTTGTATTTGGTTTTGCAAATACACACCCAACAGGTTCGCTATAAGAAGTCCAACCAAAAGAAAGAAGATTTCCTGGATATTCAAGACAGTAGCCATAAGCATCTGGAAGTGAATTTGAAAGGTCAAAAACACTGATATTGCTTACCTGTATTAAATATTGAGGGTCAATTAAACCAAAAAGGGATATTTCTTTGCATCTAAAAAGCACTATCATTCTTTCCTTTTCCTTTGTATCAAGAGGGAAAAAAATTGGATATTGCTGATTTCCATTTACTCCATAATCAGGTGCATATGTTATTTCTCCATTTTCAGAATCTAAATAAAAAGCATTTAGATATATACCTGGAGGATGATTAAGTAGAAATCGTGAGAAAGTAGCCATTCCATTTTCGTCCGTTAATTCATAAAAATGGCCTCTTACTCCTATATAAGTTTTTTTAAATAAAATCCCAGGATAGATATAATAAACTCTTGGAACTACAATTGCGTCTTTAATAGGATCATTTGGAACAAAACTTTTTTTAGGATTAAATGTTACAATTCTTGCTTTTAAAGTTGCCATTCTATCTTTGATTTTCATTTCACTCTTCTCAAAAAAATCATCATCATTTAAAGCATATGAGAGAAGATTTTTTAGAAATTCTGCTTGTTTTAAAATATTTTGTATGTTTAAATTTTCAAATCTATCATCAGGAGTATCAACTTTCCATCTCCCATCATTTATAGTAATTAAAGAAATAGCGGGATTTCCAGAATTTACCATATATTCACCATCAGTCCTTATTTTTTCTGGCAAAAATGAACTCCATACAATCCCTTTTTCAGGACTTATTCCATTTACAATCGGAACTTTTTTCAAACCCAGCAATTTAGATACCTTTTCTCCATACTCAATAACCTTTTTTCCAATAGGAGCAAAAAATCTCTGATAATAAAATTCATAAGAATTATGCCACACACCTATTTGTTCACTTTTATCTGAAATATCAAGCCCAATAAAAAGAGAAGGGGTAATTTTGTCTTCTTTTTTTATTCTTTCAGAGAACGGTTTTTCAATTCTGCAGTGTTTCTGAATAAATTCATCAATTCCTTTCATACTCATAAAGTGAGATGATGTTGCAAGGAACATAATACTTCTTTTAGGAGGATTTTTAACGAAATACTCAGCAAGTTCAAGTAAAATTCCTATTCCACAGGCAGAAGTTGCACCTGGAGCAATAGAAGGAACAATACTTATACTATCGTAATATGCACTTATAATAATCAACTCTTCTTTCAGTTTTTCATCTCTTCCTTCAATAAATCCATAAATATTAGAATCTTCAACTCTTTCCCAGTCCATCTTGGCATAAATTTTTACATTAACTTCTTTTTTCGCCAGTTCAAAAACTTTTTCATTATCTGAATAAAATCTTGGGACATCTATAGGAACTGATAAAAATTTATTTTCACTTTCTGTTCTTGTTATTTCTCCCCTATTAACAAAAATAAATCCTTTTGCGGAAAGCATTGCATAATTAACCCAGTTTGAACCTGAATCAAAATCCATAACTACAATACTCTGTGATAAATCTTTACCTTCTACTTCTCTTAAATTTCCCTTCCCTGCATAAATTAGTTTCCCTTCTATACCTTCAGGAGGTAGAGTAGAAGTTCTAACGAGATTTGGCCATAAACAGTTTATATCTATCTTTTCTCCTTTGTATTCAATATATGCAAATTTTTCAACAGGAACAACCGTTATAAATTTTTCTCTTTTGACATTTTTTAAACCAATTTCTTTAAATTTTGCTTCAATGAAATCTCCTGCTTTTTTATGACCTTGGCTTCCTGGAAATCTTGATTTGAAAGAGGAAAGGTATTTTATATATTCAAGTGAATTCTGCGAAAAAGAAAAATTGGAAATAAGGAGAGTTAAAAAAAACAAAATTTTAATTTTCATTTTTCATCTCCTTTATTTTTTTCCATGCTTTTTTTGACCCTGGATTTATATTTACTTCCTCTATAAATTCTTTTTTTGCTTTTTCTATTTGTCCTTTTTTTTCATATATCAAACCCTTTAAATAATGCGCTTCTGGATAATACTTATTCCTCTCTAAAAGTCTATCAAGAATTTCCATTGACTCATCATATTCTTCAAGAATAAACTCTATAAGACCCAAGTTAAATAATAAATTATCATTATTTTTAAAATAAGTCAACCCTGAGATTGCATATTTTTTGCCTTCATTAAATTCTTTTTTCACAATAAAAGAGGTCACAATTTTTTCATAAGTTAATGGGTCTTTTTTGAAATCAAGCGATTCAATCCAGTATTTTAAAGCCATATCAATATTTTTATTTGAGAAATGATAATCTCCTAATTTAACCTTCGCTCTCCAGTTTCTTTCTCCTACATCATCTTTTCTGTCACATCCTGAAATAAAAATTAAAATGCAAAGTAGCAAAAATTTTTTTATCATAGATTTTTTATTCTTGTAATTCTTCTTTTCAATAACCATATAAGTAGTCCAAGAAAAACAAACATTAAAATTTTTGTTATAATTGTTTCTCTTCTTAAAATAGAAGGCCAAAGAGAAAAAATAGAAAGGATAATAACAATATCTTCCCAAATCGGTGTTTTTTCTCTATTTTTCACGATTTTTTTAATAACTTTTTTATTTCGTCAATTTCAATTTCAGCACATCCAATTCTTTTATCAGCACACCCATAAAAAATATAAAAAATGCCTTCTTTTATAAAAGCACCAGAAGGAAAAACAACATTAGGAATATTTCCTTCTTTTTCCCAATCATAGTCAGGTTCAAAAAGAGGGAAAGATAATCTTGCTATCTCTTTATGTGGATTTTCAAGGTTTAATAAAGCAAGGCCTGCTCTATACACTCTATTTTCATCGACTCCATGATATAACAATAGCCAACCAAATTCTGTCTTAACTGGTGGTGCGCCTGCTCCTATTTTTGCTTTTTCCCATTTGTAAATCGGTTTCATAACTATTTTTTCTTCTATATTCCTGAAATATTCTTCCCAGAAATCCTTATCTTTTAATTCAAAAAAGTCGTTAAAATAAACAATTTGAATATCTGGTTCAATTCTGTGTAATAAAGCATATTTACCATTTATTTTTTCTGGGAACAAACATCCATCTTTATCCCATATTATTATATTCTCTCCTTTTTCTTTAATCTGCTGCTTCCAAAATTCTTTATATCTTTCACTTTTTGAGATGTTTAACGCTTCAAGAAATGTAATATTAGGACTTATAAGGCCTAACTTTTTAAAATTTATTAAATTTTTTGATTCTGCAACTCCTATCCTTGCATTTTTACCATCATAGGCAGTATATGTTAAAAAATAAGTATTATCAATTTTGATTATTCTTGGGTCTTCTATTCCCTGTTTTTCATAATCTTCAGTAGGAGATATAATAGGATATTCGTATTTTTCTACTTCTTTATCTTTTTCCGATTTTAATCTTAAATATCCAAGACGGGAATAATTATCGCATCTTATAGCCCTGTAAATTATATGAACTTGATTATTTTCAACAATAACTCCTGGATTAAAAACACCTTCTTTTTCCCAATCAAAACAACCTTCGTATAGAAGCGTCTTTTTTATCTTTTTTAACTCTTTCATTACATATTCCACATTTACCTCCAAAAATTACGATTTTTATATCACTATCTTTTCCACACGAAGAAAAACAAAGAAGAATTTCTTTCTTCTATAACCCATTTTTGCCGTTCTAAATTTCTCTCCTTTTCTACAAGGTTTCAATTTTTTATGGTGCCGGGAGGGGGACTCGAACCCCCACGGCAAAAGCCATACGCCCCTCAAACGTACGTGTCTGCCAGTTCCACCATCCCGGCATTCAATTTTCCCTTTATTTCTACTGCTGAATTTAGTTTTCTCCCAATTCCTTTATTTGTTTCAGTTGTGCTTGGTTCTTTAGTTTTCAAATTTTCCTTTTGTCTTTTTCCTATCATCTTGTTTCACTTTTTTCCTATATTTTACTCGCACCAACTCGCCCTTTGCTATACCACGCTTGCTACTCTGTGCTTACTACAAGGGCTCGTTTCCACCATCCCGGCATTCAAATTTTCCTTCTGTTTTTAAATTTATATTATACCCTTGCCTTTTTCAATGTAAAGAGTAGCACATTTATTTGCAAGTTTTCTTACTCTTTGGATATATCTTACTCTTTCGCTTACACTTATTGCTTTTCTTGAATCAAGTAAATTGAAAATATGAGAAAGTTTTAGTATATAATCATAAGCAGGATAAATTAACTCTTTTTCTAAAATTTTTTCTGCCTCTTTTTCAAATTTATCAAAAATAACAAACAACATATCTACATCTGCAATTTCAAATGAATAAGTAGAATATTCTCTTTCTCTTTCTTTATGTATATCTCCATATTTCACATTTTTATTCC
>JAMWBY010000036.1 GCA_023818745.1 Candidatus Omnitrophota bacterium | reverse complement strand
TAGATGGAAATGTATACGGTAGAATAAATATAAATACTGCTAATAAAGAAGTTCTTGAGTGTCTACCTCTTGTTGATGAAGAACTTGCAGAAAAGATTATAAAAGCAAGGCCTTACTATGAGATTTCCGAAATTCTTGGAATTTATAAAGATGAAGGTTTAAAAGGAGAGTTAAATAATGAAATCACAAAATATGGTTTTGACCTTAAAGATAACGATTTTGACATTTATATTGATATTGAAAAAGAAAAAGAAATGATATTTTCAAAGATAGTAAATCTTATTACAGTAAAAAGTAATGTTTTTAAAATAATCTCTCTTGGACAAAAGGTGCAAGATAAAAATAATAATGGTAAAATAGAAGATGATGAAATAGTAGGTGAGAAAAAAATCATTGTATGGTATGATAGAAATAAGAAAAAAACAATTTATAAGAGGGAACTATGAAAATAAAAATTATAAAATTGAAGTATTTTTTTAAAAAGTGGAAAGGAATTATAGCTTTAACAACTTTAATTATAGTGATTTTGATAGGTGTTATAATTGGAATAATAAAAGAGAGGAAGAAAACGATTGCTATTGTCAATGGATACCGAATCAAAATTGAAGAATTATTAGAAAAAATTTCTTCATCTCCTGAATTTTATAAAGAATATGCTTCCTTAAATCCCCAAAGTGTTATTGATGATTATATAAACCAGATACTACTTTATCAATATGCAAAGAAATATGAGAGAAAATTGAGGAGGAAAATAGAACCCAAACTTAGAAATTATTATATGGAACTTTTAACATATGAGTTTGTTGAAAATATTCTTGTCAATGAAATAAAAATATCTGACGAGGAAATTTCTAACTACTATAATACCCACCTTCAGGAATTTGTTTTACCTGAAAGAGTTCAACTTTTTGAAATAGTTGTAAATTCAAAAGAAAAGGCAGATGAAATATTAAATAGATTGAAAAACGGTGAACCATTTGAAAAAATTGCAGAAACAGAGTCAATATCACCTACAAGAGAAAAAAGAGGAGAAATTGGATGGATAGAAGTTGAAAAATTAGACCCAGATGTTTCATCTTTGATTTCACAATTAAGGCCTGGAGAAATTCTTGCAAATATTATAAAAACTGATGCAGGATATCATATTGTAAAACTGACAGGAAGAACTGAAAAAAGAATTTTAACCCTTGAAGAAGCTAAACCAATGATAAGAAATATACTTATTTCTCAAAGAAAGAAAATAGAAGTAGAAAACTTAATGAAAAAACTTAAGGAGAATGGGAAAATTAAAGTTAATACTGATATGATTGAGATTTTAAAGAGGAAAATTAAATGAAAAAAATTCTTTTAACTTTTATTTCAATTACTTTTTTTCTTTTTAGCCAAGATAAAATGATAGCACTGGTTGGAAATAAACCAATATTTGAAATTGATGTTATGAGAAAATCAAAAATAGAAAATATTCCCTACTCTGTTTCGCTAAATAGAATTATTGAAGAAAAACTTCTTCTTCATCAAGCAGAAAAAAAGGGTATAGAGGTAAAGAAAGAAGAAGTTAAAAATGAATTAAATAAATTTAAAAAAAGCTTTCCATCTTTAAATGAATTTTATAATTATCTTAAAAAGACAGGAATTACATTAAGTCAACTTGAAGTTGAAATTGAAAACAATTTGAAAATAAGAAAATTGGTTAAAAATGAAATTATTGATAAAATAGAAATATCACCTGTAGAAATTTCCATTGAACTTGAAAAATTGAAAGATGAAATTTATGAATATGAATTTTATTTTAAATGGTTTGATACAAAAGAAGACGGACAGAAATTCATTGAAAATTTTAACGAAAATTCTATAAAAGAAATGGAGTATGCCAAACTTAAAAGTTCAGAAATGATTGATGAAATATTGAATGAAATCAAAAAAATTGATAAAGAAAAGTTAACAGATTTAATTCAGATTAAAACAAAGTGGATGGTTATCTATCTTAAAAATAAAAACCAAATAGATGTAGATAAATATGAAAAATATAAGGAAGTAAGAGAAAAAATTTTCATGATAAAATTTTCAAATCTCTACAGAAATTACATTGAAAAACTTGAAAATTCAATTCCAATTGAAATCTTCTGATGAAAAAGATTATAGGAATAACTATTGGAGACCCATCAGGAATTGGTCCAGAAATTTTATTAAAAGGATATAAAAAAATAAGAGAAATAAAAGATTTTTTCCCTCTTGTAATAGGAGATGTTAAAGTAATTGAAAGAAATTTAGAAATTTTGAATTTAAAAATTAAAATTAAAAAAATTAAAAAAATGGAAGAAATAAGTGAAAATTGTTTGAATATTTTTTCTCCTGAAATTATAAAAAATAAAAATTTTCCTATATGCTGTGATAATGAATTAAGTGGAAGAGCATCTTTTAATTATGTCCTTACAGGTATAAACCTATGGAAAAAAAGTCAAATATCTGCTCTTGTAACCCTACCGATTTCAAAAAAAGCATGGGCACTTGCTGGATATAACTATTCAGGTCATACAGAACTTCTTGCTGAAAAACTGAACGAAAAAAAATATGCAATGATTATGATTGCTGGTAAATATAGGGTTTTACTTATTACAACACATATCCCTTTAAAAAATATATTTAAATTTCTTACCACAGATTTGATAATTGAAAAAGTTGGAATTGGATACGATTTTTTAAAACTTTTGAAAATAAAAAATCCATTAATTGGAATTTGCGGATTAAATCCTCACGCAGGAGAGGAAGGTATTTTGGGAAGAGAAGAAATTGAAATAATAAAACCAGCAATAGAAAAAATAAAAAAGAAAGGTATAAAAATTGAAGGGCCATTTCCAGCAGATACAATTTTCAAAAAAAACTTTGATTTAATAATTGCTATTTACCATGACCAAGCACTAATTCCTCTTAAAACATTTTATTTTGAAAGATTGGTCAATTTCACTGGAGGAATAAAACTTATCAGAACAAGTCCTGGCCATGGAACTGCTTTTGATATTGCTTATAAAAATAAAGGGAATCCAGAGAGTTTTATATGTGCTTATAAATTTGCAGTAAAAATTATAAAATGAAATTTCTAACATTAAAAGATATAAAGGAACTTATTGAGAAAGGCCAAATTGATATAAAAAAACATCTTGGGCAGCACTTTCTTATTGATAAAAATGCGAGAGATAAAATAATTTCTTTTGGTGAATTTAATAAAAAGGATATTGTTATAGAAATAGGTCCGGGTCTTGGTTCTCTAACAGAAGGGATAGTTAGAAAAGTTAAAGAATATTATGGATTTGAAATTGACAATGATTTTTGCAGAATATTAGAAGAAAACTTCGCTTCTTTTAAAAATGTTCATATAATAAAAAGAGATTTTTTACAAACCGACGAAACTTTCTGGAATTCATTTAAAGGGAAAGTCAAAATTATTGGAAACACTCCTTATTATTTAAGCACACCTATTTTATTTCACATATTAAAATTCCACAATAAAATAGAACTTGCTCTATTAACCGTTCAGAAAGAAGTAGGAGAAAAATTTGTAGGGAAACCAAAAACAAAACAATATGGTCCAATTTCGGTCCTCTTATATATTTACTCAGATACAAAAATATGTTATTATTTAAACAAAAATGTATTCTATCCACGACCAAAAGTTGAATCAGTTGTTGTTAAAATTTTACCATTGAAAAAACTAAGAATTGAAGTAAATAAAGAAAAAAACTTTTTAGAATTTTTACCTTTAATTT
The DNA here is from genome assembly GCA_023818745.1 of Candidatus Omnitrophota bacterium. Taxonomy (GTDB): domain Bacteria; phylum Ratteibacteria; class UBA8468; order B48-G9; family JAFGKM01; genus JAMWDI01. The sequence goes on along the minus strand of JAMWBY010000036.1, from coordinate 9,379 downwards.
TCAGTTATAGAAGAAAAAAATTAACAAATGTAATTAAAAGAGTTTTTAAAATTGACAAAGAAAAGATTGAAAAAAGTTTAGAAGAAATTGGAATAAAAGGAATGAAAAGAGTAGAAGAACTTATTCCAGAAGAAATATACAATCTATACAAAGTTATTACAAAACTAAAAGAAGGAGGATAAAATGGCAATGTGGATAGGGATAAATAGAAAAGCAAGAGTTTGTTATGGTTTTGATGATATTTCACTTGTTCCTGGGAATATTACACTAAATCCTGAAGAAGTTGATATTACTACACAAATTGGTCCATATAAACTTAATATTCCTATTTTTGCTGCTGCAATGGATGGAGTTGTTGATCCGAAATTTGCAGTTTTGTTAGGAAAAATGGGAGGGGTTGCTGTTTTAAATTTAATGGGAATTTATACAAGATATGAAAATCCTTACGAAGTTATAGAAGAAATAATTTCTTCGGATGAAAAAAAATCAACCCAAATTATCCAGAATGTTTATAAAGAACCTGTCAAAGAAGAACTGATAGAAAGAAGAATTTATGAAATAAAAAAGGAAAAAGTTATATGTGCTGTAAGTTGTATTCCACAATATGCAGAAAGGTATCTTGATATTGCTGAAAATAGCGGAGTGGATATTTTTGTTGTTCAGTCAACAGTAACAACAGCAAAACATATCTCATCAAAGTATAAACCACTTGATTTATATTCATTCTGTAAAAAAGCGAAAGTTCCAATTATCGTAGGCAATTGTGTTACGTTTGAAGTTGCTTATGAACTTATAGAAACAGGTATTTCTGGAATACTTGTTGGAATTGGTCCTGGAGCAGCATGTACAACAAGAGAAGTTCTTGGAATTGGCGTTCCACAGGTTACCGCAACAGCTGACTGTACTGCAGCAAGGGATTTTTATTTTAAAAAAACCGGAAGATATGTTCCTATAATAACAGATGGTGGAATGGTAACAAGTGGTGATATATGTAAGGCATTTGCATGTGGTTCAGATGCTGTTATGATTGGTTCTGCTCTTGTTAAAGCAGTAGAATCTCCCGGGAAAGGGTATCATTGGGGAATGGCTACAAGTGATGAAAATTTACCAAGAGGGACAAGAATAAAAGTGGGAACATATGGCACTTTAAAAGAAATACTTTTTGGACCAGCAAAAGTAGATGATGGAAGTCAGAATTTAATAGGTGCTTTGAGATTATCAATGGCATCTCTTGGAGCAAAAAATTTAAAAGAAATGCAACTTGTTGAAATTGCAATTGCTCCAAGTGTTAAAACTGAGGGCAAAATATATCAATCAGTTAAAAAATTACAGAGAGAAAAATGAAAAAGTTTGTCCATCTTCATTTACATACTGAATATAGTTTACTTGATGGAATGTGTAGAATTGAAGAAGTAGTTCCTCTTGCTCACAGAATGGGGATGAAATCACTTGCCGTAACAGACCATGGGACAATGGCAGGAGCAATAAAATTTTATATAACTTGTATTGAAAATGGTGTTAAACCAATAATTGGAAGTGAAATGTATATTGCGCCAAAATCAAGATTTGATAGAAAAACAGAAAATGAAAGACGTTCTCCCTATCATTTGACAATTCTTGTTAAAGATAATGAAGGTTATAGAAATTTGATGAAACTCTCCTCTATTTCCTATCTTGAGGGGATATATTATAAACCAAGAATAGATAAAGAAATTCTTTCTCAATATTCTGGTGGCTTGATTGGACTTTCAGGTTGTCTTCAGGGAGAAATTGCCTGGTATTTAAAAAATAATGAATTTCAAAAAGCATTAGAGGTAGCGGGAATCTATTCTGAAATATTTGGAAAAGAAAATTTTTATCTTGAAATTACAATCCTTAATCTTGAAGAAGAAAAAAAAATTATTCCGTTAATGCTTGAATTGAGCCAGAAGACAGGGATAAAACTTGTAGGAACTAATGACTGTCATTATATTCATAAAGATGATAAACTTGCACATGAAGTTCTATTATGTATTCAAACACAATCAAAGATTGAAGACCATAATAGATTTAGATTCCAAACAGATCAGATTTATTTTAAAACTCCCCAAGAAATGATGGAGATATTTAAAGATATTCCTTCTGCAATAGACACAACAATTGAAATTAGTGAAAAATGTAATCTTAAGATTGACTTTGACAAATATTATCTACCCAAATTTATACCCCCTTTAAATAAAACTGTTGATGAATATCTTGAAGAAATTGTAAAGCAGGGGTTAAAAAGAAAATTTAATATTGAGTTAGAAAAGTTTGATGAAAAAAGTGAAAATGAGATCATAAGAAGGGTTTCATATGAATTTAAAATAATAAAACAGATGGGATTTTCTGGATATTTTTTAATAATAAATGATTTTGTCAATGAAGCTAGAAAAAGAGGAATAAGAGTAGGACCTGGAAGAGGTTCTGCTGCAGGAAGTTTAATTGCATATTTACTTGACATAACTCAAATAAATCCTCTTGATTATAATTTAATATTTGAAAGGTTTTTAAATCCGGAAAGAATAAGTTTACCTGATATAGATATTGACTTTTGTGATAGAAAAAGGGAGGAAGTGATTGAATATATAAAAGAGAAATATGGGAAAGATAATGTATGTCAGATAGGAACTTATGGAAGATTGCAAGCAAGAGCAGTTGTAAGAGATGTTGGAAGAGTATTAGGTTTTTCATATACTGAAGTAGATAGAATAGCAAAACTTATAAGTCATGAACCTGGTGTTACACTTAAAGAAGAACTTGCCACCAATTCTGATATAAAAACACTCATAGAATCAGATGAAAAAATTAAACAGTTGTTTGACATTTCTTTAAAACTTGAAGGACTTGCAAGACACTCTTCTATTCATGCAGCAGGAGTTGTAATAACCGATTTACCTGTTGATAACTATGTTCCTTTATTTAAAGGTCCTAACGAAGAAATTGCAACTCAATATGAATTTGAATGTATTGAAAAAATAGGGCTTTTAAAAATTGATATACTTGGACTTAAAACTCTTTCTGTTATTGAAGACACTTTAAACCTAATAGAAAAAAGAAAAAACAAAAAAATTGACCAATTTCCTCTTGATGATAAAAAAACATATGAATTGCTTTCTAAAGGAGAAACAATAGGGGTATTTCAACTTGAAAGTGAAGGAATGAGAAGTTTATTAAAAAGATTGCAACCGCAGAAATTTGAAGATATTATTGCTGTTCTTGCCTTATACAGACCAGGACCAATGAAGAGTGGTATGATTGAAGAATATATTGAAAGGAAAAAGGATCCATCTAAAATAAAATATGACCATCCACTTTTAGAACCAATTTTAAAACCAACTTATGGAGTAATTTTATATCAAGAACAAGTAATGCAGATTGCAAACAAACTTGCCAATTTCAGTATGGGAGAAGCGGATGTTTTGAGGAAAGCAATGGGAAAAAAAATCCTTTCTGAAATGGAAAAAATGAGGGAAAAATTTGTAAAAGGTGCTTTTTCAAACGGAATTAAAAAGGAAGTTGCAGAAGCAATATTTGAAAACATTTCAAAATTTGCTGGGTATGGTTTTAATAAATCCCACAGTGCAGGATACGCTCTACTTTCGTATCAAACAGCTTATTTAAAAGCAAATTATCCTCTTGAATTTATGACTTCTTTACTTAATAGTGAAATTGGGAATGCTGATAAAATAGCAGAATATATTGAAGAATGTGAAAGAATGAATATTTGGGTTTTACCACCTGACCTTTGTGAAAGTGATGAAAAATTTAAAATTTTTGGAAACGATATAATTTTTGCTCTTTCTGCAATAAAAAATGTTGGTAATACTGCTGTAAAGTCAATAATTGAAGGTAGAAAAAGTGGTAATTTTACTTCTTTGTTTGATTTCTGCGAAAGGGTTAATTTAAGAGTGGTGAATAAAAAAGTAATTGAAAGTTTAGTTAAAGGTGCTGCTTTTGATTATCTTGGCCTTCCACGTTCTCAACTTTTTGCAATGATAGATGAAGCAATTGAACACGGGGCGAAAATGCAAAAGATTAAAAATGAGAATCATATTGAAATTTTCTCATCAAAGGAGTCAAAAAAATTAACTCCTATCTTAAACAAAGAAGCAATTAAGTCGCTTCCTGAATGGCCTAAAACAAAACTTTTATCTTATGAAAAAGATATGCTTGGAGTTTACCTTACAGGGCATCCTATAGAAAAAGATATGCCATTAATAAAAATTTATTCTATGTCCTTTTCACAGATTGAAAAAGTAAAAAATGGAGAAGAAGTAATATGGGGAGGAATACTTACCGATATAAAGAGAACAACAACAAGAAAAAAAGGTGAGAAAATGGCAATAGTAGAGATAGAGAATATGGATGGCAAAATTAAAGCATTATTTTATCCAAATGTTTATAGTGAATTTTCAACATATATAAGAGCAAACAATTTAATTTTTGTAAAGGGTAAAATAAAAAAAGATGAAGAAGAAGTCAAAATAATAGTTGATGATGTTGCAAATGTGAATAATGTAAAAGAAAAGTTTCTGAAAAAAATTGAGATTGATTTAAAATTGCCTATTAGTGAAGAAAAATTGAATATATTAAAGAAAATTTTTGTAAAATTTATTGGAAACCATCCTGTATTTATAAACATAATTGCTGATGGAAACAAAAAAGTAAAAATAAGACCAAGACAATCAGGAATAGACCCCAATGAGGAATTTATAGAAGAAATCAGAAAGGTGTTAGGAGAAGATTGTTTGCATCCAGGAATTTGAAATGAAAAAAATACCTGTAAAGCCACTATGGTGGCATAATGGATTGTATGTAATTGACCAGAGAAAATTGCCTGAAAAAGAAGTTATATTAAAACTTGATACTATAAAGAAAGTTTATGATGCGATTAAAAATTTAAAAATAAGAGGTGCTCCTTTAATTGGCTGTGTTTCTGCTTATGGCGTAGTAGTATCATTTATAGAAAATGAAAATCTGCCTCTTGAAAAATTGAAAAATAAAATTAAGAAAGATATTGAAATATTGAAAAGCGCAAGACCAACTGCATATAATTTATTTTATGCTCTTAATAGAATGGAGAAAGTTGTTAATATGTTTAATGGAGATTCTAAAAAAAATTTAAAGAAATTATTAATCAAAGAAGCAAACAATATTTACAAAGAGGACTTACATGCATGTTACAAAATTGGAGAATATGGAAATGCTCTGATAGAAAATGGAATGAATATTTTGACACATTGTAATGCTGGTGGACTTGCTACAAGTGGATTTGGGACTGCTCTTGCACCTATTTATGTTGCTAATCAAAAGGGAAAAAAAATCCATGTATATGTGAATGAGACAAGACCGGTATTACAAGGAGCCCGTTTAACCTCTTGGGAACTTGAAAAAAATAGGATTTCTTATACACTTATATGTGATAATATGGCTGGATATTTAATGAGTAAAAAAAGAATAGATATTGTAATTGTTGGAGCAGATAGGGTTGCAAGAAATGGTGATACTGCTAATAAAATAGGAACTTATTCTTTGGCGGTATTGGCAAATTATCATAAAATTCCTTTCTATGTTGCTGCACCTCTTTCAACTTTTGATTTTAATATAGAGACAGGGGAAGAAATAATAATTGAGCAAAGGAATGAAGATGAGATAAAAAAAATAAATGGGAAATATATATGTCCTAAAAATACTTATGTTTTTAATCCAGCATTTGATTTAACACCAAATTACTTAATCACAGGATTTATAACAGAAAAGGGTATTTTAAAAACAGAAGATATAAAAAATTTGGGCGGTTAGCTCAGTGGTTAGAGCGCTTCCTTCACAAGGAAGAGGCCACAGGTTCAAGTCCTGTACCGCCCATTTTAAAAAAATATTAAAATGAGAAAATATAATTTATCTTCTGCTGTTGAGGAGATAGCGATTAAAGAGTTTAAAAAGAAATTATTATATCCTTACGAAAAAATAAAAGTTCTTGAAGTCCCTAATTTCCCTCTCTTAGGGAAAATTGTTTCTTTAAGGTTTATTGAATGGCTTCAGTTAAATCCAGAAGGAGTTATATCACTTCCTACTGGGAAGACACCTGAATATTTTATAAAATGGACTCAATTTTATCTGAAACACTGGGATAGAGAAGAGGTTAAAAAAGAATTATCATACTGGGGTATTGATTTGAAGAATAAACCAAAGATGAAAAATTACTGGTTTATCCAAATGGATGAGTTTTATCCCATGCCTCCTGATAGAGAAAATAGTTTCAACTATTACATAAAAAAGTTTTATATAGATGGTTTTGATTTGAATCCTGCTAAAACTATACTTATGAATACATGGACAATAGGTGCACCTAAAGGACAAAATCTTTTTTCTATTTTTCCTGAAGGACAAGTAGACCTTACCTTAAGATATAGGATGCCTAATAATGAACAAGAAAAAAGACAGCAACAAGCAATATATGAAATTGATAGATATGCGATGGAATATGAGAAAAAAATTGAAAATCTTGGGGGAATAGGATTTTTTCTTGGAGGGATTGGGCCAGATGGTCATATTGCTTTTAATATAAAAGGTTCAGACCATAATTCAACAACAAGAATTCTCAAGATAAATTATGAAACCGCTGCTGCAGCATCCGTAGACCTTGGAGGTATTGAGAATTCAAGAGATAAAGCAGTTATGACTATTGGACTAGCAACAATATGTAAAAATCCAACTACAACTGCAATAATTATGGCAGCAGGAGAAAGTAAAGCAAAAGTTGTAAAGGATGCAGTTGAAAATGCTCCAGATATTCTATATCCAGCCACTGCTTTACAAAAATTAAAAGGAGCAAGATTTTATATCACATGTGGTGCAGCTTGTCTTTTGACGGGAAGAAAAATTAAGAAACTAAAAAATTATAAAACGATTCCATATTCTGAAAAAGAAAAAATTCTTGTAAATATTTCTTATAAATTAGGTAAAAAAATAACTGAAATCAAATTGAAAGATGTTGAAGGTGATATTTTTGGAAAAATTTTAATTGAAAAAGATGAAATGAAAGACCTTAAAGAAATAACTAAGAAAATAGAAGATGATTTTAAAGATAGAGTTTTTAGAGGAATTAGAGAGATAGAGAATACAATTTTTTTACATACAGCCCCTCATCATGATGATATTATGCTTGGATATTTACCTTACATCCTTCATCTTGTAAGAAAGCCAACAAATTATCATTTTTTTGCTACTTTAACAAGTGGTTTTACTTCTGTTACGAACAATTATTTAACAGAACAACTTGAAAATCTTGAAAAACATATAAAAGAGGGTAGGTTAAATAAACTTTTATTAGAAAAGGATTATTTTGAGAAAAAGAATGTTGTTGGAAGAGATAGAGACATTTACAGATATTTAGATGGCATTGCAGAGCAAAATGAGGAAGTAAAAAAAGAAGCAGAAGCACGAAGAATGTATCGTAATTTAGTGGAAATAGTAAAAAGCGATAAACAGGAGAAAATTTTAAATAAAATTTATTTTCTTAAACAAGAGATAAATAAAGCTTATCCTGGGAAAAAAGATATTCCAGATATTCAAAAGTTAAAAGGAATGATAAGAGAATGGGAGGAAGAACTTTTATGGGCACATTTAGGATTTAGTTGTAATAATATTTTCCATTTACGACTTGGATTTTATACAGGCGAAATATTTACACCCCAACCCGAATGGGAAAGGGATGTAAAACCATTTCTTGAAATTTTGAAAAAAGTAAATCCAGATGTTATTACTGTTGCTTTTGACCCTGAAGGGACAGGTCCAGATACTCATTACAAGGTTCTTCAAATAATTGCTCAATCTATAAAAAGTTATAATTCTACTACTGATAAAAAATTAAAGATATGGGGATATAGGAATATATGGGATAGATTTCATCCATCCGAAGCAAATATATATGTTCCTGTTTCAATGAATTCAATAGCAATTATGAAAAGCGCTTTTAATATATGTTTTGGTTCTCAAAGAGATGCTTCTTTCCCAAGTTATGAATATGATGGTCCTTTTTCTGAACTTGCTGTAAAGATAATGGTTCAACAGGGTGGATTTATAAAATCTGTTTTGGGAAGAGACTTTTTTAGTGGTAGTGAGTATGCAAGAATAAGAGCAAGTAGAGGAATTGTTTTTATTAGAGAAATGGAAGTTGAAGAGTTTTTAAAAGAAAGTGATTATTTAAAAAATATTATGGAGGCATAAAATAGGAAATTATAATGTAAAAGATTTTGGAATTAAAAGAGATGTGTATAAGTTGAGCATCGTGAACACTTTTTCATCTTATGTAGATTCATTTTTGCATATTTTTCTTATTTTGCTAAGTTTTTGTTTTCCTGATAGAAAATCAATAGGTGTAAGATAACCTAAGGACTGACCTTGACGATTAAAATTATATTCTATTAGCCACTCAGTTAAAAGTTTATTAAAAAGTCCTATATCATCTATGTAATTACCCATCTGTAAAAACTCCTTTTCTAAAGTCCTATGATATATCTATATTTCTGCAAACTCATTTGTTCTTTTTTACTCTTGAAAAATAATGTTCTAAATTGATGACTTTGCATGCATCTTGAAAATATTTGTTAAACTTGTTCCCATCATCTGTCTGCAATACCTTAAAAGAAAATCTTTGCTTTTGTTGATGAATTAATTTTGTATTTAACTATATATCTTTCTTCCTTAACTCAGTTATTCTTTTCTTTCCAGAATTTTTTAAAAAGACCTCTGACTTTGTATAACTTTTTATTTCCACCTTTTTAAGACATCAAGTCCAATTTTTAGAGATTCATAACCATCAATTCCACTAACAACAGGTTTTTTATTATTTTTTACACAATCAATAAAATGCTCCATCTGTTTTTCAAATCCAATACCAAGAGAATTTAAAGGAATTGGTCCTATTTTTTCTTCTCCACCTTCTTTTTTAATGACAAAATATTTTCCATTTTCGTCTCTTGCACCATCAAAAATTAAAACTCCTTCAGGACCAAGTGATTGATGAAGATATTGTGATGAAACATTTTTTGGAAGACCCCAACTCCAGCATAAAACAAGCATATCTCCTCTTTCAAATTCAACACAAACAACTCCTGTATCAGGAGAGGTAAATTTTTTAAATCTTGTTAATGAACTTTTAACTTTTTTAACTTTACCAAAAGTAAAAATTGCAAAATCATAAGAGTGAACAGCTCCATCTACAAAAGGCCCCATTCCTTTTTTGATATCATAATACCATTCAGCAGAAGGTCCATTTCCACCCCATATCTGATGCCATATGACTGGTCTTCCAATAATTCTTTTATCCATAAGTTCTTTAAATTTTAACCATTCT
>JAMWBY010000111.1 GCA_023818745.1 Candidatus Omnitrophota bacterium | reverse complement strand
TTAAAATTGGGTTTGTTCTGAAATTCTCATTTGTATAAACATAATTAGCGATTTTAATAGCATGTTTTTTTATGAATGGAGGAAGAAAATGCATAAAAGTGGTATACTCGAAATCGGGTGGGTTTATATAGTAATAATCTTTTTTAAAACATTTGCCAATTTTGACGTGCCATCGATTGACAAATGTTTCAAAATCTTTTAGAAAGTATTTTTTAAAATTCTCTTTTCTTTTTTTATCTTTATTTCGATAAATTTCAATGTAAGCATTAGGGCAAACTTCAACTTGTCCTCCTTTTTCCCACACTCTTAAAGCTAAATCAGGATCTGCAAAATATTGATTAAAATTTATATCAAATAAACCACCAACCATTTCGATCGTTTTTCGCGACGCACACCCCCAACAGGCGTACAGTTTCCCATAAATCCTCCACTGAGCAAGTTCTAATTTTGTTTTCTTATCCCTAATTCTAAATGCTCCAATATAAGGTGGTTTTTTCTTCTTAAGAAAATTGATCATATTCGATAGACAATTCTTGGTAGGGAAGGCAGCATCGGACCACCAACAGATATACTCTCCTAAGGAATTCTCATAACCAAATTGTGTTGCCCTTACGCCTCCTTGAGGACTTTCCTCTAAAATATGACACACTTTTTTTCCTTTAAAGGAAAAGGGGCTAACAATCACTATTTCGTAATCAAAATTTCCTTGTGTTTTTTCGAAAGCATTAATTTTTTCTCTAGCCTCTTCTGGTCTTATGGTCGGTAAAATAATACTTACTATTGGCATATTAGATATTTCATTGAAAATATACTTATTTTGTTTTTGCCCGATAAAAATTATAATTTATCTAAAATTCCTTTAAGTATTTTATTTCTTCTTTCTATAGTAAAATTTCTTACCGCTTCGTTTCTCGCATTTTTTGATATTTGGATAGACACTAAAGAATTTTCGATACAAAAAGAAATTTTTCTACTAATTCATGAATTAATTTTTGGTTAACCGAAAATTCGAAATTTCTATAATCTTCTTTCAAAATTCCATTTTCATCCACCCAAGAACGAATACCATTTACACCCTTAACTAAAAATCCTGTTTTTCTATCTTGAATAAATTCAGAAAATCCCCATCCATCAGAAGCTATTACTACCATTCCATATGCCATTGCTTGAATCGTAGAAATTACGTGTATCCTATATGCAGGAATTAAATATATATGAGATTGAGAGAAAATTTTCGAAATTTCATTAAATGGAAGAAAGGTTTCGATGATCCTCAAATGAGAAGTGTTTGTATATTTTTTTATAATTTGTCTTTCTTTATAACGTAAATACTTCCAAGGAATTGGCGAAAGGATTGTTAAGTATAAATTTGAATATTTTTTTGTCATAATGTCAAAAGCGTGCATTACTTCTCGACCCCCTCTTAAAAAAAATTGTGTAGGTGCTCCTTTAAAAGAGTTGGTAAATAAAAGATTTATTTTCTCCCGATTTATCTTCTTGTCTTCTTTTAATCCTGGCGGAGGTATTGCTACTGGACAAAACTTAATTTTTTTAGATATTTCTTCACTATTAAATAAAAATTTAAGGGTATTGTAGGTATTTTCTACATGAGTGATAATGGCTTTGCAATTTTCCATAATAAGTAAATTCTTTAAAATTTTCATTTCAGGTAATCTTCTTACGTCTATCCTATATGTTTCTCCATTTTTTACAAAAGGAAAAAAAAGAGTAGTGTAATCTTCTATAAAGATAATCCAATCGTTAGGACCCAGATACAATGGAAAAGTTGGTACAAACACGATTCTATTATCTGTTGGTACAGAAAAAATCTTATCTAATGGTCTACTTTTTAAAAATCTCATCAGAGAAAAGTAAGAAATGTTTTCTTGCTTACAGTTAGCTACAAATTTTCGAAAAAAGGAACGAAAATTCTCTGGTGTCTTAATAAATTTTCCGGAAATAATTTCTTTGGCAACATTGTCTATATTAAAAGAACAATGGGATAGAGGGCTTGAGACAAATTTATATCCTTCGGGAGGATAAGATATAATTGACTGATACATTGGGTGTAGGGCAGTAGCTTTTAAAGAAGGAGAAAAAATATAATCTATAATTTCTATTTTCTGTGCCTTATCTTGACTTTCAACTGAAAGATTTTTAGCTTTGAGATTTTTGTAGCAAAAAATATTTTTGGAGTTTCTCTCTGGATAAGATATTTTCCAAATAATTTTTTTTATTTTGTCTGCTTGTTCTTCTTCTAATATTATTTTTGAAAATTTAAATAAAGTTATTCCTATTTTTAAAAAAATTTTTTCTAAGCAAATTCTTGCTATTAAGAAACTATCGAATATATTTTCATAAAATTTTTTACCTAGTTCCAAAAAAAATTTCATATTTTAAGGGTTTTATTGTTCTTACGGCTGATAGCAAATTTTTAGCCACAAATAAAGGTTTAACTATATACTTCTCATCTTTTCCACCATATCCTGTTTTTACTAAAATTGTTTTACAGCCTGCTCTTTTACCAGCTAAAATATCACTTGTTTTATCGCCAATCAAAAATGACTTTTTAAAATCAATATTAAACTCTTTTTTTGCTTTCAAAAAAAGACCAATAGCTGGTTTACGACATTTGCATTTAATTTTTAACTCTTTTCTTTCCCCTTTAAATCCCCTTTCTGGGTGATGAGGACAATAATAAATAGCATCTATTTTGGCACCTTCTTTCCCTAACTCAGTTTCCAATTTTTTGTGAATTTTTTCTAAATCTTTTTCTCTCATTAAACCTTTGGCAATCATTGGTTGGTTAGTAATAATTATTGCTAAATATCCCAATTCATTTATTTTTTTTATTGCTTTAGCTGAAAATGG
>JAMWBY010000110.1 GCA_023818745.1 Candidatus Omnitrophota bacterium | reverse complement strand
CTTCCAAAAGCGTCCCATACAGTATCAAGACAGGTTATTAAATTAATTTCTTTTGCTTTTTTCAATGTTAAAAAGAGGTCTTTCCCTATGAATCTTGGCATAAGATACGGACCTGCAATATGTAAAATATAAAAATCATTTAATAGAGGAAAGTTTATATCATCAATTGTAAAGTCAGAGTTTGCTCCAACAGAATGTAAAAAAGACCGTTCTCCGTCTGAATGTACCAAAACCGAAGTTCCAGAAGTTGTAAATTTCTCTGAAATCTTTATATAATCAGTATTAACTCCTTCTTCTTTCAATTTATTTATAATAAAATTTCCAAGATTATCATTTCCTACCTTTCCCATTATTGAAACATTAACCCCAAGTTTTTTAAGAACAATACCTGTATTTGTAGCACAACCACCTATATGTAATTCTGTTTTTTCTACTGATGTAAGTTTTCCTCTTTCAGGCATTTTTTCAACCGGTTTTGCTATAAAATCACCGACTATTATTCCAAGACAAAGAACTTTTCGTTTCATAAAAAATCCTCCTTTTTCAATTTATATTAACATATATTGACTGAAAAAAGAAGTTTAAATATAATATAAATTGTGGGGGATTAGCTCAGTTGGGAGAGCACCAGGCTGGCAGTCTGGGGGCCAAGGGTTCGAATCCCTTATCCTCCATTTATATTGTCCTTTGAAATTTTTCCTTTATTATAAAAATTATGAAAAAATTTATCGCAGATGGAATGTGTGGTGGACTTGCAAGATGGTTAAGATTAATTGGCTATGATACATTATATTTTAATACTTCAAGAAAAATTGAACTTATAAGAACTGCAGAAAAAGAAAATAGAATTATTTTAACAAAGGATAAAAAACTTGTTAGCAAACACCCTAAATTTGTTAATTATATAGAAGGAGAAAATACCTTTAGTCAATTTAAAGAAGTTGTGAAAAAATTTGATCTTGAGATAAAAGAAGAAAATCTTTTTAAAATATGTTCTATCTGTAATACTCATCTTGAAAAAATAGAAAAAGAAAAAGTAAAAAATTTAGTTCCTGAATATGTTTATAATAATAAAGAAAATTTCTCAATCTGTAAAAAATGTGATAGAATATATTGGGAGGGAGACCATTGCAGTTATATAAGAAAAAAATTAAAAACCTTATAATCTTATTTACATTACTTGGTTTTTTGGGATATTGTCAGGAATTAAAAGAAGCATCCTTTTATAAAAAATTAGAAAATAAATTTGTTCAGTGCTTTTTATGTCCTAAAACTTGTGTAATTGGTCCAGGAAAATATGGTTTTTGTAGGGCAAGGAAAAATATAGATGGCACTCTTTACTCAATGGGTTATTCCAATCCGTGCTCTGTAGCAATTGATCCTGTGGAAAAAAAACCGTTTTTCCATTTTCTTCCAGGAACAAACACATTTTCAATTGCTTCAAGTGGTTGTTCATTAAGATGTAAGTTCTGTCAAAATTGGGAAATTTCTCAATATTCACCAGAAGAAACAAGAAATTATCATCTTCCACCTGAAAAAGTTGTTGAATACGCCATAAAATACAATTGCCCTTCAATTGCATATACTTATTCAGAGCCAGTAAATTTCTATGAATATATGATTGATACAGCAAAAATTGCAAAAGAAAAAGGAATTAAAAATATTGTTCATACCGCAGGTTTTATAAATCCAGAGCCACTTGAACAAATATGTAAATATTTAGATGCAGTAAATGTTGATTTAAAAGGATTTAATAAAAATTTTTACAGAAATGTTTGCGAAGGAGAGCTTGATGTGGTTTTAAACACTTTAAAAATTTTGAAAAAAAATAGAATATGGATTGAGATAACAAATTTAATAATCCCAGGATATAATGACAAACCAGAAGAAATAAAGAAAATGTGTATTTGGATAAAAGAAAATCTTGGAGAAAGTGTTCCTCTTCATTTTTCAAGATTTCATCCAATGTATTTAATGAAGCATATTCCTTCAACTCCTGTTAATACACTTGAAATGGCAGTAAGGATTGCAAAAGAAGTTGGATTAAAATATGTATATATAGGTAATGTCCCTGGTTCAGAATATGAAAATACTTATTGTCCTTCGTGTGGTAAACTTTTAGTAAAAAGAATTGGTTTTTCTGTTTTAGAAAATAATATAATAAATGGAAAATGTAAATTTTGTGGGGCAAAAATTGAAGGAGTATGGAGATGAAAAGATTCGTATTTATATTTTTATTAATTGTTTCAATTTTACATCCAGATTCAAGAAAACCAATCTTTTCAGGTTCTTTTTATCCTTCTGATATAAATGAACTCAAACAAATTCTTGATAAATTTTTTAAAAATGTGAATTATAAAGAAAAGATTGAAAAAGATAAAGTTATAGGAATTATTTCTCCACATGCTGGATATATTTATTCAGGACAGGTCGCTGCTTATTCCTATAAATTTCTTGAAAATTCAAGTGTAAATACTGTGATTTTAATAGGGAGGAGCCATCGTGCTTATTTTAAAGGTGCTATAATAGATGATAGAGAAGAATGGGAAACACCTTTAGGAAAGATTGAAATAGATAAAGAAATTTTTGAAAAGTTATATAGAAATAAAAATTTCTTTATAAACAAAGTTTTGTTTGATTATGAACACTCGCTTGAAGTTCAAATTCCATTTTTACAGTATATTTTAAAAAACTTTAAGATTTTTCCAATTTTACTTGGTGACTCTTCAAAGGAAAATATTGATGAAATTGCAGATGCCTTATATGATGTCTTGAAGAATAAAAAAAACTGGTTAATAGTTGCAAGCACTGATTTGTCCCATTATTATCCTTATGATACTGCGAGAAAAAAAGACCTTTTATTGCTTGAAATACTTAAAACAAAAGATA
>JAMWBY010000109.1 GCA_023818745.1 Candidatus Omnitrophota bacterium | reverse complement strand
ATATTGCATCATCATAGCCAAAATATTCATCAGCAAAATATAGATGACCTGAAAGTTCTCCTGCGATAGGTGCTTCTTCTTGATGCAATTTGTTTTCAATCAGCGAATGTCCTGTTTTCCACATTATAGGTATTCCACCCATTTTTTCTATTTCTTCTTCAAGTGCTTTTGAACATTTAACATCAAAAATTATTTTTTCTCCTTTATTATTTTTAAGAACTTCTTTAGCATAAATAATCATAAGTTGGTCTCCCCATAAAATATTTCCTTTTTCATCAATAACTCCAAGTCGGTCTCCATCACCATCAAAACCAAAACCACAATCAAGATTATTATTTTTTACAAGTTCTATTAATTCTTTTAAATTTTCTGGAACAACAGGGTCTGGTGGATGATTGGGAAATCTACCATCACTTTCTAAATATAATCCAATAAATTCAACTTTTAGTTTTTTAAATAGTTTTTCAAGTAATGGTCCTACTGTTCCATTTCCTGTGTCAATACCAATTTTAAATTTTTTATTAAATTTAAATTTTTCTGTCATAAATTTTATATATTCATCAACTACATCATTTTTGCTTTCAAAACCACCAAACCCCTTTTCAAAGTCACATTTTTCAATCATATCAGCAATCTTTTGTATTTCTCTGCCATATAAACTGCTATTTCCAACAACCATCTTGAATCCATTAAATTCAGGTGGATTATGACTTGCAGTAACCATTATACCTGAGTCATATTTGTAAAAATGAACTGAAAAATAAAGTACCGGAGTAGGAACAATTCCTATATCTAAAACATAACATCCTGTTTCAATTATTCCCTTTATTAATTTTTCTTTTATTTCTGGAGTTGTTAATCTATTATCTCCACCAACACATACATTTTTTATATTTTTTCTTTTTAAATAAGAACCAAATGCTCTTCCTATATAATAAGGTAGTTCACCTTTCAAGTCGTCCTCATAAATTCCTCTTATATCATATTCTCGGAAAATACTTCTATTTATTTTCATATTAAATATTATAAAATAAATTGAATTTGTTGACAATATTAAAATAAAAAGAGTAAAATTGAAAAGGAAGGAAGATTATGAAAAAGGGAGTTTTATTAATAGAATTTATTGTAGGAATTGTAATTTTTTTAATCCTTATAAGTGGAATATTTTTTGCGATAAGAAATGTTATTGATAAAGCAAAGGTTATGAGTGCGAAAACACAGATTTCTCAACTTGCTTTACTTCTTGAACAGGTAAAAACTGATACAGGACTTTATCCTGGATTTCTTTCTGACTTATTATCAAATTCACCACCCAAAACACAAGAGAAGGGATGGAATGGACCTTATACAAATAAAATTCCTCTTGACCCATGGGGAAATCCTTATTTTTATAAAGTTCCACCTACAACTGTTTTTGAATCACCAAAGCTACCAAGAGTTCATGGAAAACCTGATCCATATACTGCAACTTTTAATGCTATAGAAGGTAAGGGAAGATTAAGGATTATAAATTATGGTGTTACCTCCTGTAGTATATATCTAAATGGGATAAAAATTGTTGATGAAAATGAGTTTAAAAACAAACCAATACCTCAAATAATAGAAAAAGAAATTACATTGAATGCAGGAAATAATATATTTACATTAGCAAGAAGCACCCCTGGTGATTTTTTATATTTTTCAATAATTGTTGATAATATGCCAACAGGAGAATATTTTGAAATTGGAAGTTATGGAAAAGATGGAAAAGAAGGTGGTTATGGATATAAGAAAGATATTATCTGGAGGTCAGATAAATATCCTAATTTTATTCAATAGAGGTGAAATATGGAAAAAAAACATAAAAGAAAAAGGTATTTGATTAATAAGCCAGTTCAATTCATTTTTAGTGGAATTTCTATTTATTTTATTATTCTTGTTATAATGCTTGTTACAGGTCTTACTTATTACATAACATTAAATACAATTTTATCCCAACTTGAATTAGAAAATAAACTCATTAATGCATACGAAATAATAACAACTATTAATTCTATCTTGATTAAAAGATTGGGAATACTTTGTTTACTTTTTCTTTTAGTTGTTTTTTATTTTGAAATAAGATTTTTACATAGAATTGCAGGACCCCTTTACAGAATAGAAAAGGTTTTAAAAGATTTATCAGAAGGGAAAAATGTTGAAAAAATAAAATTGAGAAAAAAGGATTTTTATAAATCACTTGCTGAAACAGTTAATCAAGTTATTGATTATGTAAACAGTAAAAAAGGTTAGATTTTTATTTCTTTAGCATCTGCCCATAGTTTTTCAAGTTTATAATAGTTCCTTGTCTCTTCTAAAAAAATATGAACTATTATTTCTTCATAGTCAATAAGTATCCATCTACCGTCTTCTATCCCCTCAACAGAAATCGGATTTTCTTCCATGTTTTCAATAATGTTTTCTGCTATTGCCTTTGTCTGAATTAAAGAGGTCCCCGATGTTATTATAAAATAATCAGTTATCCATGTAAGTCCATTTAAATCAAGAATTAAAGTGTTTTCTCCTTTTTTATCCTCAATTAATTTAATAATTTTTTTTATCTTATTTTTAAAACGCATGATAAGTTAATGTTATATTATACCTTGTATTTCCTAAAAATAAAAATCATGATGTTCCTATATCTTTATGAAATTCATTAATTGTTTTTACATCCATCTCGCTTGTCTTAAGTTTTTTTATGGCACAGAGTGTTGCTTTTGCTCCTGGGATTGTAGTTACAAGTGGTATATTCCTTTGAACAGCAATTGTTCTGATTGAAATAATATCTCTCTTTGGTTTTTTGCCTGAAGGTGTATTGATTATTAGTGCAATTTCGTTATTTATCACATAATCAAGTATATTTGGTCTTCCTTCATAAATCTTAGGAATTATTTTTACAGAAATACCATTTTGTTCTAAAAATT
>JAMWBY010000035.1 GCA_023818745.1 Candidatus Omnitrophota bacterium | reverse complement strand
TGATCCATATATCAGATGGAAATCTGCAGAGATTCTTGGAAAATATAAAATATCAGAGGCAGTTCCATATTTAATAAAAAAAGTTGATGACCCTGACTGGCATGTAAGAGTAAAAGTAATAGAAGCGCTTGGTCTTATTGGTGATAACTCCTGCGTAGAAACTTTAATAAATAAGCTGGATGATGAAAACCCTGAAGTAAGGTATGCAACCTGTTATGCTCTCGGTAGATTAAAAGATAAAAGAGCAACTGGTAAACTGTTGAAACTTATAGATGATAAAAATAGGAATGTTCAAAAAGCAGCAATTATAGCGATTGGAGAATTAGAAGATGAAAGACCTTTTGAAATCCTAATAAATAAAGCAAAAAATAAACCATCAGAAATTAAAATTCTTATAGGTGAAACGATCGGAAAAATTGGAAAAAATCTTGTAAAAAGATTGATAAATTTATTAGAAAAAACAGAAGATAGAGATATAAAACTGATATTAATAAAGGCACTTGGAGATATTGGAAACAAAGAAGCAGGACCAGTATTAACAGAAAATCTTAATGACATTGACTGGGAAATAAGAGAGGCCTCTGCAGAAAGTTTAGGAAAAATAAGATATGAAGAAGCAATAGATTTTCTAATAAAAATGTTGAATGATAGTGAATGGACAGTAAGAAAAAAAGTTGTAGAAGCAATAGAAAAAATTAAAGACAAAAAAGCCATTCCATATTTATACGAATTGGAAAAGAGAGAAAAAATTAAGGATGTGCTTGCAAAAATAAGAGAGGCAATAAAAACACTTGAATCTATTTAATTTTTACTAACATTTTACTCCTATGTACACCTACGAGGTGTCATGGGGGAATCGTTGCTAATTCTACTTTCCTAAAACCTAAATTTAACAAAAATAAAAAATTTTTATTTTCAAAGATATAGGTTATAATTGATAAAAAGATTTTGATTTTTCTCTTTAAAAGGAGGAGAAAAAAATGAAAATATATATAGTAACAGACCTTGAAGGAGCAACAGGCGTATTTAAATTTAAGCAGACAAGAGAAAGAGGCACTGAATTTTATGATGCTATGAAACTTTTAATGGGAGATATAGCAGCAGTCGCAGAAGGTTTAAAAGAAGCAGGAGTTAAAGAAATTTATGTTCTTGATGGTCATAATGGTGGAAATAATTTTATTCCTGAATTAATGGTCCAAGGTGTTAAATATATAACAGGATATCCAAGACCAGGTATTTTATATGGATTTGATGAAACATTTGATGGAATAATTTTGCTTGGTTTTCATGCAAAAAATGGAACTCCTGATGGCGTTTTACATCACACACAAAGTTCCTCATTAGAATTGAAGTATTTTTATGATGGAATTGAAAGAGGAGAAATTTTTCAAGCGGCGGTTATAGCAGGTCACTATAATGTTCCAGTCATACTTGTGACCGGTGATGAAGCAACCTGTAGAGAAGCAAAAGAAACGCTTGGGAAAAATTTACCAACAGTCGCAGTAAAAAAGGGAATAAGTAGAGAAGCGGCAATTTTATTATCTCCAGAAGAAACAAAAATTCTACTTAAAGAAGGAGCAAAAAAAGCAGTAAAAATGTTACCAAAATTAAAACCATATAAGATAAAATTCCCTATAAAATTAAAAATAAGAAGAATTGGACCAGAAGGAGCAAGCCCTGAAAATCCTTATTTTTCAGAAAAAGAAGTAATTGTAAAAAGCCCTCTTGATATTATAACTGGAAGCCAAAAATAAATTTTATTACAAGGTTGGACCTCACTAAAAAAATCAATAAATTATTCTTTGTTCAGTTATTATCAAGTCAACTTCTTCATCATTCTCATCAACTGGTAATTTTTCATTTATAACTTGGAATTCAAACGATAAACCTATTTTTAATATTTTCTCTGGCAGATTTTTTAAATACCTATCATAAAATCCTCCACCCATTCCAATTCTATTTCTATAAATATCAAAAACAACACCAGGAACAATCACCAAATCTATATTTTTTTTATCAACAGGTTTTAAAAATTTTGGTCCCGGGATTCCTTTAATCTCTGTTATTTCTAAAATTGTTTTAATTTCGGATGGTATTATTATTTTCTTTGTCCAATCTATATATGGTAAACAGATAATTTTTTCATCTTCAAAACTTTTTTTTATTATTAAATCTGTTTTAACTTCTCTATCAAAATGAAAATAAGTAAAAATAACTTTGGAATTTATATAATAATCTGTTGAAAGAAATTTTTTTTGAATTTTTAAACTTTTATCTTCCCAAATTTCTAATTCAAGTTGTTCTCTTATTTTCTTTATTTTCTGTCTTATTTTTATTTTCTCTTGATTCATTTTTAAGTTTTTCAATTTGTTCAAGAAATTTTTTTATTTTACTTTCATATCCAATATCCTTTGGAAAATAAAATTTTTTATCTCCTTCTTTGTATTTCTGAATTACATAACTACCGGAATATTCATGAGGATATTTATATCCAATTCCTCTACCAAGTTTTTCTGCCCCCTTATATCCCGTCCCTCTTAGATGTTCAGGAACTTCCTCTACTCTTTCATTTTCAATTTCTTTAATAGCATTTTCAATCGCAATATATGAGGAATTACATTTTGGAGCAGTTGAAAGATAAATAACTGTTTGAGCAAGAATAATTCTACTTTCTGGCATTCCAACTACTTCAATACTTTGATAACAGGAACTTGCAAGAATGAGAGCACGTGGATCAGCATTACCAATATCCTCTGAAGCAAATATCAACATTCTCCTTGCTATAAATCTCGGGTCTTCTCCACTAACAAGCATTTTAGCAAGATAATACAGCGCACTATCAGGGTCAGAACCTCTCATACTTTTAATAAAAGCAGAAATTGTATCATAGTGAGAATCATCTTTACTATCATATATATAATATTTATCTACACATTCCTTAACTTTATCCAAATCAATTAAGATATAGCCATCTTTATTCGGTTCACCAGTTAATACACAAAATTCAAGAATATTTAATGCCTTTCTTGCATCACCTTGACTTCTTTTGGAAATAAATTGAATAGATTCTTTTGTAATTTTGATTTTATAATTACCAAGTCCTTTTTTATTTTTAATAGCATTTTCTATTATTGAAGCAATTTCTTTTTCACTAAGTGGTTTAAATTCAAAAAGGAGACTTCTTGAAAGAAGGGGTGTATTAATATAAAAAAATGGATTGTGAATTGTTGCACATATTAGAGTTATTATTCCCTCCTCAACATCTTTTAATAAGGCATCCTGCTGTAATTTGTTAAAATGAGAAATCTCGTCAAGAAATAATATTGTCCCTTTTCCATCCCTTTTTAACCTTTCCCTTGCAGAATTTATAACTTCTCTAACATCTGATACTGTTGCAGTAACTGCATTCAGTGATACAAAATGTTTTTTGGTCATTTTAGCAATTATTAAAGCAAGTGCTGTTTTACCGCATCCAGGAGGTCCATAAAAAATAAGAGATGGAATTTTATCGCTTTCTATAATTTTCCTTAATGGTTTTCCTTTTCCGAGTAAATGTTCTTGACCAACAAATTCATCCAGTGTCTCAGGTCTTAATTTTATAGGTAAAGGAATATTTTCACTTTTCACTGCTTTAAAACTTGTATTGAAAAGTCCGTCCATTTATTATATTTTACCTCTAAATAATTTTAGGGTTAATCTCAATTTTAAAATCAAGTTTTTCCTTAATACTCATTATTTCATCATAATTTAGTATCTTCCCATTTAACCTAAGTATTATTTTAAAAATTTTTTTCCTTTTTTTATCACTTATTATATCTGAAAAAAGAATCTCTAAATTGCTATCTTCAATTATTTTTTTTAAAAAATTTAAATTAGATTCAAAAGATTTACTTTTTTTGACAGGAATTTCAATAAGCATTATATCTGAAACAGGAGGATAACCAACAAGTTTTCTAATATTAATTTCTTTTTCATAAAAAATTTCAAAATTTTTTGTTTTGAGCGAATTAAAAATTTCAAAATTTGGATTTTTTGTTTGGATAATTATTTTTGCATCTTTATTTAGTTCCCATAAAAAATCATTTACAATTAAAAAAAGAGTTTCTTCAGAATTATATTCGGGCACATTTAGAAACGAATCCGCATACGGAAAAATAATTAATCCGAAATCAAATTCATTTAATATTTTAGTTAGAATTTTTGTTCCAACAAAAATATCACTGATATTTAATACCTTTTTTTCTTCAGCAGTTAATTTTTGAATTTGAAAGTCGGGATAAGTACTTTTTAAAATTTTATATATTTTTTCAATTCCAACAATTCTTTCTATTATATTTTTATTTCCACAATTAGGACATTTTTCTTTAAATTGTTCTATTGTTTTACAATATTTACATACAAGATTATTTTCATCAGAAAGAACAAGATATGAATTACAGTTTTTACATCTTAAAATCCGACCACATTTTTCACACTTAAATGTTTTTGAACTTCCTTTCTTATTATGGACTATTCCTACTTTTTTTCCTTTAATTATTGTTTCTTCAATCAACGAGGCAGAAAATTTGCTTAAAAAGGGTATATTTTTATCAGTTTCAGCATAATTTCTATCAATAATTAATACTTCAGGTGTATTCATAAAATTTCTATTATCTATCAGGTATAATTTTTTTCTTTTGACTTCATAATACTCAGTAAGTGAAAGTGAATTAGAAGTAAAGATAATTGGTATCTTTCTTAAAAATGCTCTTTCTTCGGCCACTTTAACTGCATTATATTTGGGATATCTTTTGGAAACATAGGAGGTGTTAGATGGAAAATCTATCACTATACATTTAAGGTCAACAATAGGAGAAAAAACAGCAACTTTTGTTCCAACTATAATTAAATTTTCTCCATTTAACGCTTGAATATAATTTTCAAATTTTTCATTACTTTTCATCTCTCCATAGTATCTGATTATATGCCTGTTAGTTTTATTTTTGAATTCATTATAATAATTTTCCAAAATTGATATTTCTGGAAACATAAAAATTATAGAGCCAGATGTTTGGGAAATTGTTTTTAAATAAAAATCTAATTTTTCTTTTTTATCACTGAACAAATGAATTTCTTTTTTAAAATTGTTACTTGATGAGTCAGAAATTTTTTTATTAGAAGAAATTTTATTTTTTTCATATTTTAGAGGAAATCCACCAATAATAGAGAAAATTGTCTGTCCAAGAGAGGAATAATATTTTTGAGAAACGATTTTTGAAATTTTAAATATTTCCTCATTTATTAATGGCTTACTATCGTAAATTTTTTTTATCAATTTATATTCAGTATCTTCAAATTTTTCTAATATTTCAACTACAAATCCCTTTCTATTTCTATTTCCCAATGGTGCCAAAACACGAACAAATCGTTCAATATCATCATCAACAAAATAATGAAAACTTTTTTCAATAGGAATATTAAAAATAACTTTAGCAACTTTCATATGTCTTTTAATGAACAAGGAGATTTTTTAAATAATTGATATAAGAAGGTGTAGTTCCACAACATCCCCCTATAAATTTTACTCCCATTTCAACAATCCTCAAACAATTTTCTCCAAAAACTTCTACATCTTCAGAATATATTATATCTCCTCCTTTTAATTGCGGCTTTCCCGCATTTGGTTTTATCCATAAATTCAAATTGGTTATGCTTCTTATAATTTTTACAATATCAACCATTTCTTTTGAACTTACACCACAGTTTGAACCAATAATTAAAATTTTATTTTTTTCAGCCCATTTAACAAAATCTTCTATTTTTTGCCCCATTAAAGTTCTGTATTCTTTACCAGAAGTAAAAGTCAGCAATGGAATAATAAATAAAGATGTTGTTTCTCTTAATATTTCATAAGCAATTTTAAGTTCTTCCAAATCCTGAAATGTCTCAAGAGTTAAAAAGTCCACCGAAGTCATTTCAAAAATTTTCCCTACTTCAAAATAAACTTTTTTGGCTTCATTAATTGCAAGTGTTCCATATGGCTGTAATATTTCTCCCGTTGGTCCTATATCTCCTGCAATAAAAATATTTTTAAATTTGTTTTTTACTTTTATTGCTATTTCAACACCATTTTTAATTATATTTTCTAATGCATTCCCAAGTTTTTTCTTATCAAGTATTATCCTATTGGCTCCAAAAGTATTCGTCAAGATAATTTCAGCACCATTTTCACAATATTCTGAATGAATTTTTTCAACAATTTCTGGTTTTTCAATGTTTGCAATTTCAGGAGTTATACCTTTATAACCGATTTTTTCAAGATATGTTCCCATTGCACCATCTAAAATTACAATTTTTTTATCATTAAATATTTTCATTTTTAAATATTATACAAATTTTACCAAGACCAAAAGGCAAAATAGAATAATGAACAGTTTTATTCTTACTTTTAAACCATTTTTCACAACTATCAATAAAAGAAGAAGGACCTACATATTCAGGATTATGATTTTTTAAATGATGTGGTCCAAGTAAATTCCTTAAACTTGAAAATAATTCAATTTTAATATTATTAACTCCATTTTTCACATATTTGGTTATTTCAATTTCATAAGGGGGGAAATAAACTATACCAACCTCATTGTTATTTATCTCTATTTTTGCAACTATTCCATTAAATTCTTCAAATCTTAAAAAAATTCTCTCTTTTTCTTTTACATCTATATTAATTTCTTTAATTGCCACAATACTTCCGGTATAAAAAGGATATCCTTGAGTATTTAAATCTTCTTCTGTAATTGCTTTTTCTTTTTTTGAAATGTTAAAATTATTCAAAAAGTAACCTCCATTTTTATATTCTATTTTTTTTGCTTTAACTATAAAATTACCAAGTAAATATATATTTTCAATTTCAACTCCATCGGGTTTAAAAATTAAAGTGTTTTTCTTTTTAGGTGGTATAAAAACTATACTCATCTCAATTTTATTTTTCCCTTTTTTAATCATCTCTTTTGGTATTTTTACTTTTTTAAAAGAGGTGTCAATCCACTCATCTACCTTTTCAATTTTCAAATGTTTATTATTTATCTTTATTTTATATCTTTCTATTTCTTCACAAACAAGTTCTATATCTTCATCAAAATTTTCATTTTCAAATTCAAATACTAAATCTATTTTTTGTTTTTTATTTTCTTTTTCAAGAATTTGTTGAATTTGTAATACTGGAAGTTTCTTTGACCATTTTTTATCCACATTTTTTTTATATTTACAGTAATCAAGAACTAAAACATTTAAAGAAGTATTTTCAATTTTCCAGTTTTCTATTTCAATTTTCTCAATTGTTTCTTCTTTAGTTTTATCTATAATAACAGGTTTTTCACTTTTATCAATTATAAAAAGTTTAGAATCAATTGGATGAAAAATTTCTTTGACTATCATACCATTTCCACTCTTTGTTATTTCTATTGGGTATATATTCCCTTTAAATAGGTCTACCTTATAAACTTTTCCTGAATAATTGAAAAAGATAGATGTCTTGTAATAATTTTGAAGGGATGTATTATTTAAAAAAACAACTTCTATATCCTCATTTATATTTCTCCTGTGGATGAAAATATCCAATATTTCTCCTCTACTTTCTTCATACAATTCAACATCTTTAACTACTAACTTTTTTAATTCTTCAATTAATTTGTCAACTGAATTATAAAGAATGCTATCTTTTTTAAAATCAATCTCCTTTCTTTCTCCTTCTACTAAATAGGGAAACTTCTCTGAAGCAAAAACTTTTCCTCCATATTTTATAAAATTTTTTATTAATTCTATTGTTGTTTTTCTTAAAGTGATGGTAGAAGGAATGATTACATAACTATATTCTCCTCTTCCAATTATAAATTTCCCTTCTTTTACTTCACCATATTTTTCAATTAAACTTTCATTTCCAAATTCATATTCAAATCTATTTTCAAGTAATTTTTGTGTTAATTCGGCAAGTTCATCATCATATTTATTCAATTTTTTACTTCCTTTTAAAATCCAACCTGTTTCAATCGGATGAATTACAAGAATATTACTTATATATCTTCCCTGACTCATAATAAAATTCAATCTTGCAAAATAATCTTCTATTTCTTTCTGGTATTTCCAGTATGGCTGATGAGGTGAAATTGTTGGAGGATAATCTCTTTTTCTACAACCTTTTAAAGAATAAAGATATAAATGTGGACAGAAAAAATTTATCCCTAATGAAATATGCCAATCACCTATCCATTTTCTATCAGCAAGACTAAGATTATGTCCAGAACAGCCATATAATTCACTTAAGACCCTTTCTTTCCCAAGTTGATTTGCTACTGAACTACATTGTTTAAGAGTTAAAGGATTTTTTATGTTTCTTTCAAGATGGTCAACTCCAGGCCACTGCATAAATTCATATAAACTCATAACATCTCCAACAGCAGATGTTTGAAGTTCTATTTTGTCTTCATTAAGATAATGTCCCGTTAAAGATATTTTATTTTTTTCACAAAAATTATAAATATTTTCAGCAAAACTTTTTGTAAATAATTCGGTTAACAATCTATAATAATCATACCTTATTTTTTCAAAACCATTTTTTTCTTCAAATAATAAATTTATTTTTGTATATATATCATATCCATACTTTTTTTTAAAAATATTTCTAAAATCTTTTGTCCACGGAAAATAATAAATATTTTTTCTTTTTTCTTTTAATGCTTTCCCAGTAATGTAACTTGGTTCATCTGTAAAAATTGCAGGAACAGAATAAGGTATATACTCTCTCAATTCTTTTAAATATCTCTCATATGTATATTTAATAAACTCATCTACAGTGTTTTTATTACAAGTATCTATATATGTCTCGCCATTAAACCAGTCAGTTTTAGCACCATTTACAATTTTTTTATTCCATTTTTTATTTTTTTTCCATATTTTTAGAAACTTTATTCTATTTTCCTTCTTTTTTGATACAACCCCGCCAGCAAATCCGCTTGGCCATCTATCTTCGTCATACAAATACATCTTCATTCCATTTTTTTCCGCATATTTAACACATTCTATAACACATTCAATCCATTTGGAAGATAAATAGGGAGTAATCAACCCAATTCTTGAATGAATAAAACCACCTCCAAATCCCCCTTCTTTCATTTTATCAATCTGCAATCTCAATTTTTCTATATTCAAAATATCGTTCCACGCCCAGAATGGTGCACTTCTATAAATTACATCTGGAGTTTTAAATTGTTCAATTAACTTTCTGTCCATTATAATTCGTATTTTTCACTTGAGTTATGCCCGAAATTAAACAATAACATAAATTACCTATTTTAAATATATTATAACCACCTTCTAAAATTAAAAAAATTTTTTCACATAACGAACCTATTTTTTTCCCCATTAAATAATAATCATTTTCTTTTAAAGATAGGTCAAGCAATGGGTCATCAATATAAGCATCAAATCCGCATGAAACAGCAAGAATGTCAGGTGAAAAATTTCTTATTATTTCAACTCCTTCTTCAAACTTTTCCATATACTTTTTTGAATTTGAAAAGGGTGGAACTGGAAAATTATAGCAATTACCAAATGAATACCTCCCGGTCCCTGGATATGCAGGAAACTGATGTATTGATACATATATTACATTTTCTTCTCCATTAAAAATTTCTTCTGTTCCATTTCCATGATGTCCATCTATATCAAGAATTGCAATTTTAAAATTTTTCAATAATAATTTCTTGACTGCCACTGCTATATTATTAAAATAACAAAAACCACCAAGAGTATTTTTCCCTGCATGGTGCCCAGGTGGTCTGCCAAGAGAAAAACCTATTCCGCCTTCAATTGAAATCTCACTTGCTTTTATTGCAGAACCACATGATAAACAGGCATAGTAAAATATATTTTGAATATTTGGACAATCAGGATCAAAAAAAGTATTTTCTTTTACTTTTTTTACCAGTTCAGGGGTATGAACAAGATACAAATCTTCCTCTTTACATAAATCTGGTTCAATAAATTCAAAATTTCCTTTTTTTTGTAAATAATTAACTAAATTTGCTACTCTTTCAGGTGATTCTGGATGCAAATTCTCTTTATATTTTAAAAATTTTTCTGAATAAACAAATTTAATCATTCAATTTTCCTGGTCTCAAGAATATAAACAATCCCTTCCATACTCTCAAATCTATTTTCGGGTTTTGGATCTGTGGCAATTTTAATTACATTTTTTATTTTTTCTGGAATTGGAAATTTAAGTTCATTATAAATTTTTTCTATTGTTTTACCGAAAGCATAAATATCTCCCTTTTCATCATCTTGTTTACCATTCATTCTTTCAGGAGGAATATATCCCTCTGTCCCTCCAATAAACCCTTTTTTTCTTATAAATCTACTTTCTTTTTTAGATAGACCAAAATCAGTAATTTTAACTTTTTCAAGATTTAGAGAAATAAGAATATTTGAAGGATTGATATCCTTATGTATAATTCTGTTCTGGTGAATATATGACAAACCTTTCGCTGATTTAACAATTATGTCAATAATATTTTTTTCATTAAAGATTTCTTTATGCTTCCTTATTGCTTTTAATAAATCTATATCTACAAATTCCATTAGTATAAAGAAATTACCATCTTGTTCAATAATATCAAAGACCTTTACTATATTAGGATGCTCTAAGTTTTTAACTATTTTGCCTTCTCTTATGAATTGTTTTATCTGTGTCCTTTCTAATCTTCTCTGATGTAGAACTTTTATTGCAATTACAGAGTTATATAATGGTAAAGGATTAATTGTTTCTGCTTTAAAAACAGTTGAAAATCCACCTGCACCAATCATTTCTTTAATCATATATCCTTTTATTATATATCCTGGTCTTATTTTCACTTCTTCCATTTTAATTAATTTTTAATTCTTGAATAATTTTTATTATAACTTATTTTTCCATCAATTTCTATAAATTATTTTACTATTTACTTGCTATCAAATTAATAGGTAAAATAAACTTGAAATGAATGTTGATGAATTAAAAAATGTAAAAAAAGTTAAAATTTTTATAGATAACAAAAAAATTGACGGAGAAATAGTTGAAGTTGATAAGTGGGGTAAAATGACAATTTCAGTCCTTTCTGAAATAAAAACAATTCCTGTAGAACTTGGGAAAAGAGGAGAAATATTTTTTGAAAAAGATAGTCAAAATTTCTTCGTTTCAGGAAAAATTTTTTCACAAGGAATTAAAAAACTTATACTTATACCAGATACAGACATTTTAGAGGAAAAAAGAAAAAACGAAAGGTTAGAAACACCTTTTATATCAGTTAAATTGATAAACAAGACGGGGATTTTACATAAAGAAATTGTAAATGGAAATATTTTAAACATTTCATTTTCAGGTGTAAAAATTGAAACAAATATACCCTTAAAAGAAAACACTATTTATGATATTGAAACTACTTTTAATATAAAACACAAAAATTATCTTTTTAAAGCAAAATGTAAGTTGATATTTACAAAAAAGGTGAAAAATGTTTTTATAAATGGATTAAAATTTATTGACATTGACCCATATTCATTTCAAAATCTTTCAATTTATATAAAGGCATTGAAACATGAACTTGGAAAAGACACTTTAAATTATTAGTCCTCTTTCCTTGTGTTATAATAAACTTCTGATATTGTTGTTATTCCAGAAATAATTTTTTTTATTCCATCTTCTCTTAAAGTTTCCATACCAGACCTTCTTGCCACTTTTTTTAATTCTGAAATGTCAGAATTTTTCATAATAACTCTTCTTAATTCTTCATTTATAATCATCAGTTCAAAAATACCTGTTCTTCCTCCATACCCTGTCCCATTACATAAATGGCATCCTTTTCCTCTATAAAATTTAATATCTTTTTTCTCTAAAAGGGATGGTTCTAACAACTTAATTTCTTCCAAATAAGGATTGTAATTTTCTTTACAATAAGGACATATACTTCTCACTAACCTCTGATTTAAGACACCAATTAGAGAAGAAGAAATCAAATATGGTTCTACTCCCATATCAAGGAGTCGTATAATCACTCCAGGAGCAGTATTTGTATGTAAAGTAGATAAGACCAAGTGGCCTGTTTGTGCTGCTCTAAAAGCAATTTCTGCCGTTTCCATATCCCTTATTTCTCCTACCATTATTATATCGGGGTCCTGTCTTAACATAGACCTTAATGCAACTGAAAAAGTTAACCCTGACTTTGGATTTATTTGTGTCTGGTCAATATTTATAAGATGATATTCTACAGGGTCTTCTATAGTTATAATTTTTTTGTGAATACTGTCAAGTTCATTTAAAGAAGCATATAAGGTTGTAGTTTTTCCACTTCCTGTTGGTCCTGTAACCAAAATCATTCCATATGGTTCTTCAAGCAAAATTCTCCATCTATGGAGAACCTCGGGTAAAAATCCAAGTTGTTCAAGTCCTGAAAGTATATTTTTTTTGTCAAGAATTCTCAATGATAATGTTTCGCCAAAAATTGTAGGAAAAGTAGAAACTCTTAAATCAACATCTCTATTCTGTAATTTCATTTTAAAATATCCATCCTGTGGAATCCTTTTTTCTGATATATCTAAATTTGAAAGAACTTTTACATGAGAAACAATTGAAGAATAAAGTTCAAGTGGCGGAGGAGGAAATTCATAAAGGAATCCATTAATTCTATATCTCAATCTTAAACCCTCTTCTTCAATTTCAAGATGGATATCAGTTGCTTTTAGGTCAATCGCTTTTGCAACCAATTCTTCCACTACACTTACAGCAGATAATTCAGAAATTTCTTTAATTTTTATAGGTTTAAATATCTTAGTAGCTACTTCCTTTTTCTCAAAAGGCGAAGTTATATCAATTCCACTATGTGATAAAAATGTATCAATTGTTTCTTTGATTTCATATTCCTTAGCTAATCTTGTTTCAACATCCATTTCAATGATTTTTTTTATTTCATCAATTACATTTTCATCCAAAGGATCTACCATAGCACAGATAATTTTTTTATCTCCTTTAAATATAGGAATTGTTCTATATTTCTTGCATGTAAATTCTGGTAATAATTTTAATATATCCTTATCTAAATTTATTTCATTTAGTTTAACAGAAGGCCATTTAATTTCTTTTAAAACAAAATTATACCACCTTTCCGCAGAAATAAGTCCAAATTTGATAAGTAAGTATCCAAAAGGAGAACCTGTTTTTTCTTTTTCTTTTAAGACAATCTCAATTTGTTCTTCTCTTAAATTCTCTTTTTCCAAAAGAAGTTTTATTATATATTCTCTTTTCATTTTTCTTTTAATATTTCAAGTTTTTCTTTTATTACTCCAAGGTGTGTAATTATGCAACATTTATTTCTTCCATCCCACCATGCACAACTATCTTCTATACACATATCAAAGTCCTCTATTTGCTCAGGAATCCCAAAAGCAGCTTCTCCAAGAGGTCTTTTCTGTGTCCTTAATCTTAATGGACATTTCATATTTCTCACCCCCCTTTTTCTCCTAAATATCTTATCTATATTTATCAACCACCTGAAGAAACTCCTTTTTAATATTATTTAAAACTTCTTCTGTTTCCCCCTCAATTCTCACTACGAGCGCAGGTTGGGTATTTGATGCTCTTAATAAAGCCCATCCATTAGGATAATAAACTTTAACA
>JAMWBY010000034.1 GCA_023818745.1 Candidatus Omnitrophota bacterium | reverse complement strand
ATATTCTCTAACTTCTTCCTCTGATGTATACGCAAGTAATATCCTTCCTGTTGCAGTTGAATAACAGGATGCCTTTTGAAACATGTTTAAATTTACATTTAAAATATGGTCTTGGTAATTAACCTGTGCTATTGTATACCTTTCTCCTTTATGAAAAATACCAAGGACAACCGATTCTTTGATTGTTTCTGCAAGTTCTTTCATAATAGGTTCAGAGATTTTTAGAAGTAGATTTTTATTTATAAGAGGAGAAAAAATATTTAAAAATTTATCAGAAATTTTATATTTTTTTGTATTCTCATCCTTATCTAAATATCCAAGAGAAAGCAATGTAGATAAAAGTGAGTGAACTGTTGTTAACTTTAAATTTAACAACTTTGATATTTCAGAAACACCACAACCTTCATTTTCTTTTTCAGCAATCACTTCAATTATCCTAATTATTTTTTCAATAACTTTTACTTTCATATTCTATAATATCGTATTTGTTCTATAATATCATAAAAAAATTTTTTGTCAAATTTTTTTACTTAAAAACAATTCAACCTTCATAATCTCAAAATGACTTAAAAATGTTATATTTTTAATTAAATGATTTGAAAATGAAATTTGAATAAAATAGAAAAATGCTTATAATTATAAAGTATGATTTCAAAGGTAAATTCATTAACCATATGGGGAATTGAAGGTTATCCAGTTGAAATTGAAATTGATATTTCAAAAGGTCTTCCTGGTATTTCAATTGTTGGGCTCCCAGACCAGGCAGTAAAAGAAAGCAAAGACAGGATAAAACCAGCAATAAAAAACTCTGGTTATGATTTCCCCTCTGGAAAGATAACAGTTAATCTTGCACCTGCAGATTTAAAAAAAGAAGGCCCTTATTTTGACCTACCTATTGCAATTGGGATTCTTTCAGCAAGTGGAAAGATAAAACAATCAAAATTATCTGAATTTTATTTTGTTGGAGAACTAGCTCTAAATGGAGAAATAAGAAAAGTAAATGGAATATTACCTATGGTTATAAAATTAAAAGAAATGGGAATAAAAAAATTTGTCATACCTTATGAAAATTTAGAAGAAGGCGCAATAATAAAAGAAGTAGATGTTTATCCTGTAAAAAATTTAAATGAATGTGTTTCATTTTTAAATCAAGAGTTTGAAATAAAGCCAGTAAAAACTGATATTGAAGAAATTTTTAAAAAAAGAAATAAATATGATGTTGATTTTAATGAAGTCAAAGGACAAAAGTATGTAAAAAGGGCTGTTGAAGTTGCAGTAAGTGGAGGCCATAATATTTTAATGATTGGCTCCCCTGGCAGTGGGAAAACAATGATAGCAAGAAGAATCCCTACAATTTTACCATCGCTAACTGTTGAAGAAGCACTTGAAATAACAAAAATACATTCAGTAAGTGGAATTCTAAAAGGGGCCATTGTATTTGAAAGACCTTTTAGAAGCCCTCATCATACAATTTCAGATATTGCTTTAATAGGAGGAGGAATAATCCCAAAACCAGGGGAAGTTAGTTTGGCGCATAATGGGGTTTTATTTCTTGATGAGATGTCTGAATTCCACAGGGATGTTCTTGAATCATTAAGACAGCCCCTTGAAGATGGTAAGGTAAACATATCAAGAGCACGTGGCAGATTAGAATTCCCTTCAAGATTTTTACTTGTTGCTGCTACAAATCCATGTCCATGTGGCTGGTATGGAGATAGTCAAAAAGAATGTCATTGCACGCTTCCACAAATTTTAAAATACAGAAAAAAGTTATCCGGTCCACTTCTTGATAGAATTGATATACATATTGAAGTTACAAGTTTACCAGGAAAAATTTTATTTGAAGAAAAAGAGGAGGAAGGATCTGAAAAAATAAGAGAAAGAGTGGAAAAAGCAAGAGAAATTCAAAAGGAAAGATTTAAAAATGAGGGAATCTATTTTAATGCTCATATGAATTCTTCTCAACTCAAAAAATACTGTATCTTAACAGACCAGGCAAAGACATTATTAAAAGATGCGATTGAAAGTTTAAAAATATCTGCTCGTGCTTATGATAAAATAAGAAAAGTGGCAAGAACTATAGCGGATTTAGATAATTCAGAAAAAATTTTACCTCACCATATTTCAGAAGCAGTTCAGTATAGATGTCTTGATAGAGAGTTTTTTTAATTTAAATTATATAACCTCATCAAAAAGAGTTGGATATATTTCTTCTTTTTCATCTCTGTAAAAATCTTTAATTTTTTTCCCTGAAATAAGGATATAATCCTTTGCCTTCTTCAAACAAACTCCTATTTTTTTTAAAACTTCTTCTGACTTTATTTTTCCCTGTTTCTTTATCTCTATTATTTTTTTTGCAGAATTTATTCCTATGCCTGGAATTCTTATAAGTTGATGGAAATCTGCCCTGTTAATCTCAACAGGAAAAAAATCTTTATTTTTTTCTGCCCAGATAAGTTTTGGGTCTTTATTTAAAAATAAATTTCCATTTTTATCAAAAGGTATTTCATAAGGCAAAAATTGATATTTCCTTATAAGTATATCTGCTTGATATAATCTTATTTGTCTTTCAATTGAGCATGGCTTTCTATTTTCCAATGGTGTATTTAAAACAGGGATAAATCCACTATAATAGGTCTTTGTAAGTCCATAATTTCTATAAAGATAATAAACAAAACTTAAAATTTCTTTATCTTTTTCTTGGCAAGAGCCAACAATTATTTGAGTTGATATGCCATTTTTTAAAGGATTTTCCATATTAAGATATGCGAGTTTTTTAAGTGTATTCAAAAGATTTTTAGAAAAATCCTTTTCTTGCGAAATTTTTTTTAAATAGGAAGAACCAACCGCCTCCATATTTAAAGATAATCTATCTGAATAAATTTTTGCTTTCTTAATTAAGAGTTCATCAACCCCTGGGAGAATTTTAAGGTGTATATACCCATGATAATCATACTTTTTTCTTAATATTTTTGCGGTCTCAATCATTTTTTCTTCTGTTTCATTTACATCTTTATCTATACCTGAAGATAAAAATAATCCATCTACTAATCTTTTACTCCACATCTCATAAAAAATCCCTGCAAGTTCTTCAGGAGAAAAACTATATCTTGGACAATCTCTATCTTTTCTATTTGCACAGTAAAGGCAGTTAAATTTACAATTATTTGAAAGAAGAACTTTAAAGAGTTTTACAATTTTGTTTTTATAAACAGAAGGATAAATAAAAGAATTATACCTATCTTTTTGATATATATAATCACTTACTTCAAAAATACCAAGATTTCCAAGAATTTGAAGTTTTTTTTGCATAATCTTATATTTTATTTATAATTTTAATCATAAATGACAGAAAGAGAAAGGACATCCAAGAGAATCAACATTAAAAAGGTGGCAGAAAGAAGGCCTGCCTGAAAATATAAACTGGTTTGATTTTATATGTGAAAAAATAGGTATAAAAATTGAAAAAACAACTCAAAGAGTAAGCATTTCTTTTGATTTTGAACCAATTCCATCTTTTGAAGAAAAAATAATTGAAAAAAAGAATGGACATTTAATTGTTCAAACAAAAAAAAGGAGAAATTGTTGAAGTTGATGCAAAATATGATTTTTCCTATTTAAGAAGTGAAAAGGATTTTGTAACAAGAAAATGGCATAGGTTTCCTGTTGAAAATGACTGGCATAATATGAAAAAAAGATATGATACTGAAAGTCCTGAAAGAATTGACCCTGAAATAGATAAAAAAAGCGAAATTTTAAAAAACAGGGATTGGCCTTTTGGGATTTCTTTGCCTGGGGCATTCTGGCAATTGAGAGATTGGTGTGGATTTGAAAATTTATGTATTCTTATGGTTGAAAAAGAAGATTTTGTTTGTGAAATGGCAAATTTTTGGAAAGATTTTGTAATTAAAATTATTAAAAAAATTGTTTCTAAAATTAAACTTGATTATGTAGTTATAAATGAAGATATGGCAAATAAGGAAAAAAGTATGATTTCAACAAATATGATAAGAAAATTTCTTTCATCTTTGTGGAGCCAATGAACTGATTTACTTAAAAAAGTGGTTGTGATATTATAATATGCGATTCTGATGGATATATTGGCCAAATTATACCAATTTGGATTGAATCTGGAATTAATGCAACTATACCTGTTGAAATTGTAGCAGGTAATGACCTTATAGAATACAGAAAAAAGTTTGGTAAAAATATTGCTTATATTGGAGGAATTGATAAAAGAAAGATTGCAAAAGGTGGCATGATTTTAAAAGAAGAGATGGAAAGAATAATTCCTTTTTTGGTTAAAGATGGCGGATATATTCCTTCTTGTGACAATGGAGTTCCACCTGATATATCACTTTTAAATTTTATTGAATATTGTAGATATCTTGCAAAATTAACTGGTTGGATTTAAAATTCAAAATTCATTCCATCATTTGCAATTATTACCTCTGTTCCAACCCTTTCGCTAATCTCATCTTTTTTTTCCCAAATTTTATTTTTAAGCATAGACATACCAAAATGTGTTAATATTGCTTTTTCTGGTTTTATATTTTTAATTATTTGTTCTGCTTCTAATAGACATAAGTGTTGAATATTTTCTCTTTTTTCATATAAGACAGTATTTAATATTAAAATTTGGCTACCTTTATATCTATCAATAAGTTCTGGAAAAAATTCTGTATCAGGTATATATGAGATTGTTTTATTTTTCATCTTTAATTTAAATCCATATGTTTCAACTCCATGCCTATGTTTTACAGGAATTTCAAATCTTAAATTGTTTATATAAAAAATTTTTTCTTCTTCAATAACCTGTATTTTTTCAGGAAAATCTCTGCAATATAAAAGAATAACAGGGTCTTTAAATAAACAATCAGAAGGAGCAAAGACAATCCCCCTTTTTTTAAAACCCCCCTCTGTCATAACTTCTATCATTAAATTAATTTCACATGAATGGTCAAGATGTCTATGGGATAAAAATATTCCATCTATTTTACTTATATTTAATTTGGGCCTTGAATTTATTGCTCTTATTAAAGTCCCAGGGCCTGGGTCAACTATAAAACTTGTTCCATCAATAGAAAAGAAAATACCACCAGAATATCTTAACTGAGAAATCATAACAAAACGGGCGCCTGCTGTCCCAAGGAATTTTATAAAATTCATCTAAAAGTTGATTTTGTATTGAATATTCCATCAACAAAAATCCTAAGTTTTTTACCTTTTTCCGAATTTCTTAATTTAGCTATGGCTTTTGCTTCTATCTGTCTAATTCTTTCTCTCGTTAACTCAAAAAGCTGTCCAACTTCTTCAAGAGTTCTTGGATACCCTTCTCCATCAAGTCCAAACCTCAATCTTATTATTAATTCTTCTCTTTCATCAAGGATTGATAATGCTTTTTCTATTTCCTCTCTTAAAAGTGTCTGCCTTGTATGAGTTAAAGGATGCTGATTAACTTTATCTTCTAAAAGGTCTCCTATTGTTGCTCTGTCTTCATCTCCTATAGGCATATCTATTGAGATAGGTTCTGGCCTCATTGATTTTCTAATATTTTTGACTTTTTCAACAGGAATATTCATTTCTTTTGCTATCTCTTCTTCTGATAGTTCATTTTCTACTCCAAGTTGAGAATATTTTGCTTCAATTTTTTTAACCTTATTTATTTTCTCTATCATATGAACTGGTATTCTTATTGTTGAGGAATGGTCTGCTATTGCTCTCGTTATTGCTTGTCTTATCCACCATGTTGCATAAGTGCTGAATTTAAACCCTGTCCTGTATTTAAATTTATCAACTGCCTTCATAAGACCTATATTACCTTCCTGAATTAAATCAAGAATTGAAAGTTTGGGGTTGCTATATCTTTTAGCAATATTAATAACAAGTCGCAAATTTGAATTTATTAATCTTTCTCTTTTTTGGTTTAATTCTCTTTCATATTTTTCTATTTCTTTTTTGGAAGGATTTGCCATTTTATATAATCTTTTCAATTGTTTTCTTGCCATTTCTATTCCTTTTGCTATCTCAATTTCTTCTTCATGAGTCAAAAGATTAAAATTACCTACTCCTTTCAAGTATGCTCTTAAAGGATTCCTTGCTTCTTCAACATCAATCTTTTTCTCTTTTTCAGTAAAAAAACCTTCTTCGTCTTCTTCTAAAATATCAATATTGTAATATTCAAGTTCATCAAAAAGTTCATTTATATCTTCTTCATCTGTCATTTCCATAGGTAAAATTTCGTTTATATCATCCCATGAAAGATGCTTTTTCTTTTTTCCAAGTTCAACTATCTCATTTATCTTTTCTTCAATTCTTACACTATCAAGTTTCTTTTTTACTCTTCCCATCTTTACTTCTCCTTTTTCAATTGATATAGTAATTTTTGCATCTTTTTTAATTCTTCTTCATAATCATCTCCATTTTCCATTTTTTCTTTCATCTTTTTTTTACAATTTTCTATTTCACTCAACAATCTTTTCTGTTTTACTTTTTTCAAACAATCATTAAAAATTTTTTCTTTTTTATCCTCTGGAATTTCATTATTATCTTTTATTGCGATGGAAGATATAAAGTTTACTATTCCCTCATCTTCAAATTCATTTATTAAAAAAGAGGGGGTTATTTCAAATCCTTTTTTAAGAAGATTTTCTCCTGCCATAATTATTTCTTCTATTCTTTCAGTAAGTTGTCCTTTATATTGAGAGAGTTTTTCCCAGTATTTTTTATCACAAAATGCTATTTCAAATAAAAATTTCTCTGCATCCATCTGTGGCTCATTTAACTTTGTATAAAATCTTTCTTTATTTTTTTCACTTAAATTTTCATCTTTTATTTCTTCAAGATATTTGTCAAGAATTTCTATTTTTATATCCATCTTTTCTGCAAGTTCTTTCAAAAATTCATATTTTTCAATCTCATCAGAAATATATGATATTAACTTAAGCACTTCTTTTATAACAATCGCTCTTGCTCTTGAATTTTTCATATCATATAATTGAGAATTGATAGAAATAGCAAAATCAATAAAATTCTGCGATTTTTCTATAAAGTTATTCAGGGAGGAAACACCATATTCATCAATAAATTTATCAGGGTCAAAACCAGCAGGTAACATACATATTTTTGCCTCAAATCCCTTTTTAAGTATGGGCTCTAAATTCCTTAAACAAGCCCTTATTCCAGCATCATCTCCATCAAAAAGAAGAAGAATTCTATCTGTCAATTTTCTTAATATATTCAAATGCAAATCAGTAATCGCAGTTCCCATAGGTGCAACAGTATTTGTAAGTCCATTTATATGCATTTTCAAAACATCAAAATAACCCTCTGTTAGTATAATAAAACCTTTTGACTTTATACTCTCCTTTGCCCAGTTTATTCCATAAAGAGATGCACTTTTATTAAAAAGGATATTCTCTCTTGTATTTAAATATTTTGGTAGAATTTGGTCATCAATTGTCCTTCCTCCAAAACCGATTATTTCTTCTCTTATATTATAAATAGGAAAAACTATTCTATTTTTAAAAATATCTTCTTTCCCATCTTCATCAAGTAAAGCAGCAAGAACAAACTCATCTTTATTCAATCTTTCCTCTTCAATCTTATTTAATAGATAATTATTAGAAGGAGCAAAACCAATTAAAAATTTGTTGATATGTTCATCTCGTATGTCCCTTTGATACAAATATTCAAGAGCCCTTTTACCATACTGAGAAAAAAGAACTTTATTATAGAGATTTGCTGCATATTCATTTGCCTTTTTGGCTTTCTTTTTTTCTTCACTTTCTTTTATATCTGCTTTTTTTGAAAGTTCAATATCTGCTTTGTTAGCAAGAATTTTTAATGCATCATAAAAAGATATTTTTTCAATATTCATTAAAAATTTGATGGCATTCCCTCCTATTCCACATCCAAAACAATGAAAAATCTGTTTTTCTGGATGGATAAAAAATGAGGGTGTCTTTTCAGGATGAAAAGGACATAATGCTTTATAACTACTACCTGATTTCTTCAACTTAACATATTCAGATACAATTTCCACTATATCTATCTTTTCAAGTATTTCTTCTACACTAACATTCCCCATTTATTAAAGAACCTCCAAAATATAAATTGCAAGTTATATAGTTATACCCATTAGACAAGTAAAGTGTCAAGGTTTATAATTTTATAATGTTTAGATTAATTAAAAATTTGATAGTTTTGGTAATTGTTTTTTTTATAGGATACTTTTTCGGAATTAAAGGTATAAGATTTTTCAGAGTTGCCTCATCCTCTATGGAACCAACTCTTAATATAAATGATAAAATAATTTGTGAAAAGACAGAAAATATTAAAAGAAAAGATATAGTTGTTCTTTATGCACCAAAAGGAGAAAGAGAAATTCTCATTAAAAGAGTTATAGGACTTGGTGGAGAAAAAATAAAGATAAAAAATGGATATGTTTATATAAATGGAGAAATATTAGAGGAGCCGTATATAATGGAAAAACCATCTTATGAATTAGAAGAAACTGAAATCCCATTTAATTCTTATTTTTTGCTCGGCGATAATAGAAATCAAAGCGAAGATAGCAGTATCTGGGGGCCTGTTAATAAAAAATACATAATAGGAAAAGTTATAATCAGATACTATCCATTTAAAAATTTTAGAATTTTTTAAAGAAGAATGGAAAGGTTTAAAATTTTTATAAAAGGAAGAGTTCAAGGAGTTGGTTTTAGACCAACTGTTTATAGATATGCAAATCAATTTAATCTTTCAGGGTTTGTATGTAATACTCAGAAAGGCGTCCTTATTGAAATTGAAGGGATAGAAGAAAATTTAAAAAATTTTATAGAAAAAATTAAAAAATACCCTCCGCCAAGAGCAGATATAAAAGAAATAAAAATAATACCTGTAAAAATAAAGGGAGAAAAAAATTTTAAAATAATAAAAAGCAAAAAGGATTTAAAAGTAGAAGTTGAAATTTCACCTGATATTGCTGTATGTAAAGATTGTTTAAAAGAATTATTTGCTAAAAAAGATAGAAGATATCTTTTCCCTTTTATAAACTGCACAAATTGTGGACCAAGATTTACAATCATAAAAAATGTTCCCTATGATAGAAAAAATACAACAATGAATGAATTTTCTATGTGTGAAATCTGTCAAGAAGAATATGAAAATCCATTATCAAGAAGGTTTCACGCTCAACCAAATTGTTGTTTTGTCTGTGGCCCTGTTTTAAAACTTCTTGATAATAAAGGAAATTTTATATGTGAAGGTATTGAAGCAATTAAAAAGACGTCTAAATTACTAAAAAATGGGAAAATTGTTGCTATAAAAGGAATAGGAGGGTACCATCTTGCATGTGATGCTTTTAATAAGAAAGTCATAAGAATATTAAGAGAAAGAAAAAAAAGATATGAAAAACCATTTGCACTTATGGCAAAAGATTTAGAAACAATCAAAAAATATTGTTATGTAAGTAAATCTGAAGAAAAAATATTAGAATCGTGGGAAGCCCCAATTGTATTATTAAAGAAAAAAGGAGAAATTTTCCCAGAAGAAGTTGCACCAGGTAATAATTATCTTGGTTTTTTCCTACCATATGCACCTTTGCATCATCTTATTTTTCATTTTGAAAAGAATCTAAATGTTTTAATTATGACAAGTGGGAATTTTTCAGAGGATCCAATAATTTACCAGGACAATTCTGCTTTAAAATTACTTAAAAACATATCTGATTTTTTTCTTACACATAATAGAAAAATTTATATAAACTGCGACGATTCTGTCTTAAGAATTTTTAATAAAAAAATTTACTTTATAAGGAGGTCAAGAGGATTTGTTCCATCTCCTATAATTATCCCTTATAATTCCAAAAAAATAATATTTGCAGTAGGTGCTGATTTAAAAAACACATTTGCTTTTACAAAAGAAAATAAAGTTTTTTTAAGTCAACATATAGGAGATATTGGAACATTTCTTTCATATCAAGCATATAAAAATTCAGTCAATCTTTTTAAAAACATTCTTGAAATTGAACCAGAAATAGTTATTTGTGATATGCATCCTGACTATTTTTCTTCAAAAATCTCAAAAGAGTTATTCCCAGATTTAGAAAAAATAAGTGTCCAACATCATCATGCTCATATCGCTTCCTGTATGGCTGATAACTTTAGTAAAAACCAAAAGGTAATTGGAGTTGCTTTTGATGGAACTGGATATGGAATTGATCGGAATATATGGGGTGGAGAGTTTTTAATATGCGATTATGAAAGTTTTGAGAGAAGGGCACATTTGAAATATTTTCCTTTACAGGGAGGAGAAATTTCAATAAAAGAGGTCTGGAGAATTGGAGCAGTTTATTTATATATGGTCTTTGGAGACACCTTTTTAAATTTAAATATTGACTTTGTTAAAAAAATTGAAATAAGAAAATGGGAAATAATTAAAAAAATGGTTGATAAAAAAATAAATTCTCCTTTAAATTCAAGCATGGGACGACTTTTTGATGCTGTAAGTTCTATTCTAAATATAAGAGAAAAGATAAGTTATGAAGGCCAATCTGCAATAGAACTTGAAATGAAAATAAAAAACTCAAAACTTCCTCCTTACAAATATGAAATAAAAAAAGAAAAAAATCTTTATATTATTGACCCTGAAATGATTTTGTTTGAAATAGTTGAGGACTTAAAAAGGAAATTAAATGTAGGAGAAATTTCATACAGATTTCATATAACAGTTGTTGATATTATTAAAAATGTATGTAAAATTTTAAGAGAAGAAAACAAAATAAATAAAGTTGCTCTGTCAGGGGGTGTTTTTCAAAATATCTTTTTGCTTGAAAAAGTGGTTGAAATTTTAAAAAAAGAAAAATTTGAGGTCTTAATTCATAAACAAGTTCCTCCAAACGATGGAGGAATTTCCCTTGGCCAGGCAGCTATAGGAGTTTTTAAAAGTTAGCGTTGCCATAAAACTTCTTTGTTAAAAACATTATAGACATGCAAAAAAAGAGGGAAAAAGAAAATTTTGTCTCTGAAATAAGTTTAGGGTAAAATATTTATAAAGAAGGAGAAATATGAAAGCGCTTTTACTTTTAGGGGGATATGGAACAAGATTAAGACCTTTTACAATTACAACTCCAAAAGCACTTTTACCTCTTGTTAATATACCTTTTATTTCATATCAACTTGAATTGTTGAGAAGTTATCAGATAAAAGAAGTAGTTCTTGGAGTTGGATATAAAGGAGAAGAATTTAAAAAAATAATTGATATAGGAAAAAATATGGGTTTAAAACTTTATCTTTCATATGAAAAAAAACCTCTTGGGACAGCTGGAGGAATAAAAAATGCTGAAAAATTTTTGAAAGGGAAAGAACCATTTTTTGTATTTAATGGGGATATACTTGCAAATTTTAATCTTGAAAAGATTTTAAATTTTCATAAAGAAAAAAATGCTTATATAACAATTGGAATGGTAAAAGTAAGTAATCCTTCATCTTATGGTTTAATTATTACTGATGATGATATGAAAATAACAAAATTTATTGAAAAACCCACACAGGAGCAGGTTTTAACAGATACAATAAATGCAGGCGTATATGTTTTCCAACCAGAAGTTCTTGGTGAAATACCTTCTGGGAAAGAAGTATCAGTTGAAAAAGAAACTTTCCCTTTACTTGTTGAAAAAGGAAAAGATATGTATGGTTATGTTCATTATGGATATTGGCTTGATGTTGGAACTCTTGAAAAATATAAAAAAGCAAATTTTGATTTAATAGATGGCAAGGTTTCTCTTCTTTACAAAAAAAGCCAAGATAAAATAGAAAAAAAAGAAAATACATATATTGCTGAAGAAGTTTCAATTGAAGGCAAGTTAATAGTTGATAAAAATGTAATTATTGAGGAAAAGGTGAACACAAAAGGAAAAGTCATCATAGGAGAAAATTCAATTATAGGGAAGAACTGTTTTATTGAAGATTCAATTATTTTTAAAAATGTCATTATTGAAGAAAATTCTATTATAAAAAATTCAATAATTGGAAACTCTGTTTTTATAAAAAACAATTCTTATATAGTAAATGCTGCAATTGGAGATAAATCTTTTATAACTGAATTTTCCAAAATTTATTAATGAAATGGAACCTATTACAAAAACAAGATTTTTTAAGCCAACAGAGTATAGTATTTATAAACCCAAAATATGTTTTCTTTCAACATATATTCCAAAACCATGTGGAATTGCTACTTTCACACATGATTTGTTGAAAAACATTGACAATTATAATATTTTAATCCCTTCAAGAGTTATTGCTTTAAATAGCAAAGTTGATCAATATAAATATCCTGAAGAAGTTGTAAAAGTTATCACAATAGAAGAAATTGAGGATTATAAAAAAGCAGTTGAATTTATAAATAATTCAGATATTGAAATTGTAAACATTCAGCATGAATTTGGAATTTTTGGTGGTGAATTCGGTGAATATTTATTTGAATTTTTAAACAACCTCAAAAAACCCTGTGTAACAACCTTTCATACTGTTTTGCCTTCACCTCCACAGAAAATGAGAGAAATTGTAAGGAAAATTGCAGAAAAAAGTTCCTATGTTGTTGTTATGACAAATATAGCTCAAAATTTATTAAAAGAATATTATGGGATAAGTAAGAGAAAAATTGTGTTAATTTATCATGGTGTCCCTTTTTCATATTTACGCCCAACAAACTATTTTAAAGAAAAGTTGAATTTAAATGATAAAATTGTTCTTTCAACTTTTGGACTTTTAAGCAGAGGGAAGGGACTTGAATATGTTATATATGCTTTACCAGAAATTATAAAGGAATTTCCAAATGTTGTTTATCTGATTATAGGAGCAACCCATCCCAATATAGTAAAGCAGGAAGGAGAAAGTTATAGAGAATTTTTAATTAAAGAATCTGAAAGATTAAATGTGAGTAAAAATGTGATTTTTGTGAATAAGTTTTTACCTATTGAAGAATTACTTGATTATCTTTCTGCTACTGATATCTATATTACACCATATTTAAATCCAGGGCAGATTACAAGTGGAACTTTATCTTATGCAATTGGTTGTGGTAAAGCATCTATTTCAACTCCTTATCTTTATGCAAAAGATATCTTTGAAGATGGTAAAAAAGGGATTATTGTAAATTTCAGGGACCCTGATGGAATAAGTGAAGCTGTTATATAT
Source organism: Candidatus Omnitrophota bacterium (assembly GCA_023818745.1). Lineage (GTDB taxonomy): Bacteria > Ratteibacteria > UBA8468 > B48-G9 > JAFGKM01 > JAMWDI01. The sequence continues at coordinate 541 of JAMWBY010000034.1, read as the reverse complement.
CTTCTAAAAAATCCAGAAAAGAAAAAACAGATTGAAAGAGAGGCGTATAAACTTGGGCAGAAAATGAGATGGGAAAAAGTTGCATGGGAGTATCTAACTTTATTTTCCAAAGTAAGTTCAGGCAGAGGTGAAAGTGCTTCAGTATATTTTGAAGACCGTCTTTTACCTTTAAAACTAACACATCTTGAGACATTGACAGATGATGTTGGTATAATACAACATGCTAAATTTTCTATGGCTGACAGGAAAACTGGATATACAACAGATGATAATGCAAGAGCACTTGTTGTGGTTACAAAACATTATAATTTATGTATTGACCAAAAGAGTTTAAATCTTATAAATACTTATCTGAGTTTTATTTATTATATGCAGAAATCAAATGGAAGATTCCATAATTTACTTGGATATGACAGAAATTTTCTTGATACAGATGGAGGAGATGATTGTTTTGGAAGATGTATATGGGCAATAGGATACCTTCTTTCAAGTGATTTTATTTATGAAAACATTAAAGGTGCAGGAAAGCATATATTTGACC
>JAMWBY010000033.1 GCA_023818745.1 Candidatus Omnitrophota bacterium | reverse complement strand
TTCACCTCCTTTCCTTCAATTATTTTTCCTTTTATTTTTTCATTAATAATTTCTAATCTTTTTTTCATTTCCTGATATTCTTCGTCGTCTTTCAATTTTTCATTTAATTTGTCATACATTTGTTTTTTGAGAAATAAAAGTTGTTCAAAATCCTTTTTCAATTCAGGGTCATTTTCAATTGTTTGTTTTTCAATCTCTTTCATTCTTTTTCGTATTTCAAGAACTTCCTTAAGTTTTTCTATGGCGGGAAATTTCTCTTGAACTGGAATATCAATGCTTATTTTTGAAGGGTCTGGCGGACTTTTTTTCCCTTGTGCATTTAAATCCAGTGATATTAATCCCAAAAATAGCAGTGTAGATATGAAAATTGTTGATAATTTTTTCATTATTTTTCTCCTTTTTAAAGTTTAGACATTTGAAAATAAAAAAAGTTTAGTGTATTATATAAATTTAAAAAAGAAAAAAATGAAAAAGAAACTTGCTATTTTTGACCTTGATGGAACATTAATAGATGCTTTTGATTCAATTTATCAAACAATTAATTATATATGTGAAAAGTTAAATATTGAAAAATTTGAATATGAAAAAGTTAAGAGGGCAGTTGGTGAAGGAGATTTAAAACTTATAATAAATCTTTTTAAAAATGAACAACTTGTAAAAAAAGCACATATTTTTTACAGAGAGAATTATCTAAAATTTATTAAAAATAATGTTAAAGTTTTGGATGGTGCTTGTGAATTTTTAAATCAACTTAAAGAAAAAGAAATTAAAATTGCTCTTGCAACAAATAGATCAAAATTTTCTCTTATTCCGATTTTGAAGGAAACAAATCTTGAGGAATTTTTTGATACTTTTCTATGTGCAGATGATGTGGAAAGAATAAAACCTGATTCTGAAATGATTTTTAAAATTATAGAAAAATTTAATTTAAATATAAAAGAAACATTTTATGTTGGTGATATGTATATTGATTATTTAACAGGTATAAATGCAGGTGTGGATACATATATTGTTTTAACAGGAGCAGGCAAAATAGAAGATTTTAAAATATATAATAGTGCTTTACTTTTTGAAAATCTCAATAAGTTAAATAAATTTTTAGTTGAAAATAAAATCATTTAAAGTATAATAAAAACAGGAGGATAAAATGGAAATAATAGAAGTTTATGCAAGAAGGATATTTGATTCAAGAGGAAATCCTACAGTGGAAGTTGAAGTAATAGTAGAAGGTGGAATAACAGGAAGAGCAGCAGTTCCTTCTGGTGCTTCTACGGGAGAAAGAGAAGCGCTTGAATTAAGAGATGGAGGTAAGAACTTCCTCGGAAAAGATGTTGAAAAAGCGATAAAAAATGTAAATGAAATTATAGGACCTGAAATTGAAGGAGAGAATGTTTTTGACCAGAGGTTTATTGATAAGAAAATGATTGAACTTGATGGAACTGAAAATAAGTCCCATCTTGGTGCTAATGCAATTTTGGGAGTGAGTATGGCTGTTGCTCGTGCTGCGGCAAATTTTCTTGATGTGCCACTTTATTTTTATCTTGGGGGTGTTTCAGCCAATGTTTTACCTGTTCCTATGTGCAATATTATAAATGGAGGGCTTCATGCAGATAATAATCTTGATATACAGGAATTTATGATTGCACCTATTGGAGCAAAGAGTTTTTCAGAGGGATATAAAATGGCTGTGGAGGTATTTCTTCATTTGAAAAAAATTCTTAAAGAGAAGGGATATTCAATATCAGTTGGCGATGAAGGAGGTTTTGCTCCAAATTTAAATAAAAATGAGGAAGCAATACAACTTATAATAAGTGCAATTGAAAAAGCAGGATATATACCTGGAAAAGATGTTGCAATTGCAATTGATACTGCTGCTTCATCTTTGTATGAAAATAATACTTATAATTTTGAGGGGAAAAAAGTAATTTCTGATGATTTAATTGAGTTTTATGAAAAAATAGTTGAAAAGTATCCTGTTTATTCACTTGAAGATGGACTTGCTGAAAATGATTGGGATGGCTGGAAAAAATTGACTGAGGTTCTTGGTAATAAAATTCAACTTGTTGGTGATGATATCTTTGTTACAAATCCTAAAATTTTTAAAGAGGGGATAAAAAATAAAATAGGAAATGCAATTTTGATAAAACTAAATCAAATAGGAACTCTTACCGAAACTCTTGAAACAATAGAGATGGCAAAAAGAAATGGTTATAAGGCAATCATTTCTCATAGAAGTGGAGAGACAGAGGATACTTTTATAGCAGACCTTACAGTTGGAACTAATGCAGGTCAAATTAAAAGTGGTTCTTTAAGCAGGTCTGAACGATTATGTAAATATAATCAACTTTTAAGAATAGAGGAAAATCTCGGAGGCATGGGTAAGTATTATGGCGAAATATTAAAAGAATATGAGAAAATTAAAAAATAAGTGGTTTTTATTTATGAATTTGTGTTTTTTAATATTTATTGGTATAAGAGGTAAAAATTATTACTCTGCTTATAAAACATTAAAATTTTATGAAAGTGAAATATTAAGATTAAAAAAGGAAAATAAAATTCTTGCAGAAAAAATTGATAGAATAAAAAATGACCCTTTTTATATAGAGAAACTATTGAGAGAAAATTATGGAATGATAAAGGAAGGGGAATATATAATTAAATTAGGAGATTAAATGTATCCTTTTAAATTTGTAAGAGAAAATTTAGATTTGTTGAAAAAAACTGCTGAACTGAAAAATCAGAAAGTTGAGTGGGATAAATTTGAGGAACTTGATAATGAAAGAAGAAGATTGATAATGTTTATTGAAGAAAGAAAGAAGTGGCAGAAGGATTTAACAGAAAAGATTTCAAGAGAAAAAGAAAATAAGGACTTAATTACACCTCTTATAAATCAGGCAAGAAAATATTCAGACGAGATAAATGAAGCAGAAAATAGATTGAATAAGATTGAAAAAGAACTTGAAAAAATAATATCTTTTATTCCTAATATTCCACATTCTTCAGTTCCTGTTGGAAAGGATGAAAAAGACAATGTAGTTGTAAAAGAATGGGGCGAAAAAAAAGAAAAAAATTTTCAAGTTTTGCCTCATTGGGAAATAGGAGAAAAACTTGGAATTTTAGATTTTCAGAGAGGGTCAAAGATAACTGGAAGTTTTTTTCCTGTTTTTAAAGGAGTAGGTGCTTTTCTGGTAAGAAGTTTAATAAATTTTATGATTGACTTGCATATAAAAAATGGGTTTAAAGAAGTGTGGGTTCCTTCTCTTGTAAACAGGGATAGTTTATTTAATACAGGACAACTTCCCAAACTTGAAGATGATATGTATTACCTTGAAAGAGATGACTTTTTTCTTATACCAACAGCAGAAGTTCCTGTAACAAATTTACATAAAAATGAAGTTTTAAATGAGGATGATTTACCTATCTATTATGTTGCATATACTCCCTGTTTTAGAAGAGAAGCAGGAGCATATGGCAAAGAAACAAAGGGACTTATAAGAGTTCATCAATTTGATAAAGTTGAACTTGTTAAATTTGTTAAACCAGAAACATCTTATGATGAACTTGAAACTCTCTTACAGGAAGCAGAAAAAGTTTTACAATTATTGAATCTTCCTTATAGAGTTGTTCTTTTATGTAGTGGAGAATTAAGTTTTGCAGGAAGTAAATGTTATGATATTGAGGTGTGGTGTCCTGGGGTTGAAAAATGGCTTGAGGTTTCTTCTTGTTCTAATTTTGAAAGTTTTCAGGCAAGAAGAGCAAATATAAAATTTAGAAGAAAAGATGGAAAAACAGATTATGTCCATACTTTGAATGGTTCAGGAATAGCCCTGCCAAGAACAATAATTGGAATTATTGAAAATTATCAAACAGAAAATGGAGAAATAATAGTTCCAGATGTTTTGAGAGATTATATGAAAATGGAGAGAATTGCAATATAGAAAATGGATAAGTTTAAAATTCACATCTGGACTTTAATCTATTTTTTTATAATAATTTTAATTTGTTTTTTTGTGAAATGGATTTGGAAATATGTTTTTATAAAAATTACTGATAAGAGTAAACTTAACAACAAAATACTAAAAAAAACATTAAATGGAGTTATATTTTTTGTATTTTTTTCTGGAGTAAATATTCTCTGGGAAAGAACCTCTCTTTTTATAAAAACAGAAACTATTGCAATTGAAAAACTTTTATCAGTTATTCCTAAAATCATATATTCACTTATTGTTTTTTCGGTTTCTTTTATTGTAAGTAGAATTATAGATGGTTTCGTTGAGTGGTATCTTGAAGAAATAGCAAATAAAACACAAACAAAAGTTGACGAAGAATTTATGAATTTATTTCAAAAAGTTTCAAGAATAATTATATTTTTTATTGCAATAACTATAATTTTAAATAAATTCAATCAACCAATAACAAGTATTCTTGGAGCAGCAGGTATTGCTTCTTTTGCTATTGCTTTTGCTGCCCAGGATACACTTTCAAATATGATTTCTGGATTTTTTTTAATAATTGATAAACCATTTAAAATAGGTGATAGAATTAAACTTGCAACAGGAGAAATTGGTGAGGTTATTGAAATTGGAATGAGAAGAACAAAAATTTTATCTTCTGAAAATAATGTTGTTATTGTTTCAAATTCAGAAATTGCAAAAACAAGAATTGTTAATTTTGGTTATCCCGATACTAAAATTAGAGTTAAATTAAAAATAGGAGTTCAAGCAGTTGATAATTATGAAAAGATAAAAAAAATATTACTTGATATTTGCAATGAGATATCTTTAATAATTACTCAAAGTTCAAATATTTATGCGATAGAAATTAATAATTCACAGATAATTTTTTTGCTTACTTTTATAATTGATTATAAATATGAAATGGAAGTTATTGAAGAAATGATAAAAAAGATAATAGAAAAACTGAAACAAGAGAAGGTAGAAATTTTATTTATAAAAAGGGACTGAAAATGTTTGATAGGACTATAGAGAAAGAAGTAGAGAAAATAAAAAATGAGATAATTGAATGGAGAAGATATTTTCATATGTATCCTGAACTTGGATTTGAAGAATATAAAACATCTGAAAAGATACAGAAGATTTTGGAAGAGAATGGGATAACATATGAAATAAAAGGTAAAACAGGAGTTGTTGGATTTATAAATAAAAATTCAAAGAAAACAATAGGAATTAGAGCGGATATGGATGCACTTCCTGTTGAGGAAGAAACAGGGCTTAAATTTTCTTCAAGAAACAAAGGAATAATGCATGCTTGTGGACATGATGGACATATGGCAACTGTTCTTGGACTTGGTAAAATTCTTGTTAAATTTAAGGATTATCTGAAATGTAATGTTAAATTGATTTTTCAACCATGTGAAGAAAAACCACCTGGAGGTGCCTGTGCTTTAATAAAAGAAGGTGTGCTTGAAGATACTAATTATTTAATAGGTTTCCACTTTTTTCCATATTTACCAATTTACAAAATATATATTGAAAAAGGGATTGTAATGGCAAATACTGATAGATTTAGAATTATTATTGAAGGAAAGGGAGGACATGCAAGTTCTCCACATCTTACAAATGACCCTGTTGTATGTTCTTCTTATATAATAACTGGACTTCAGACAATAATAAGTAGAAGGATTAATATTCTTGAAGAGCCATCAGTAATTTCAGTATGTAAAATAAGATGTGGTAATGCATTTAATATTATTCCAGAAAAAGTTGAGATTGAAGGAACTGTGAGGACATTATCTGAGAAAGTTAGAAAAAAGATAAAAAATGAAATGAAAAATATTAGTAAAAAAATTGCAGATTCATTCAATTGCAAAGTTGATTTTATCTATGATAACTATTCACCAAGTGTAAAAAATGATTACAAATTGACTAAAAAGATAGAAGAATTAACAAAAGAAATTCTACCATCAAAATATTTGTATAAATTTCATCCTGTAATGGGAGGAGAGGATTTTGCTTTTTATACTCAAATAGTTCCTTCAACATATATTTTTATTGGTATAGGTAAAGAATGTGGGGTGCATCATAGTAGTAAATATAATCTTGATGAGAGAGTTTTGCCATTCGCAGTTAAATATTTCAGCCAATTAATTTTAAATTTAGATTGACAAATATTCTGCAATAGTTTATAATTTAAAAAAAGGAGGTCATATGAAATTTCTTAAAATTTCTATTTTAGGAATTATAATATTTAGTTTTTTTGGGTGCCAATGTCCAAAAATTAAAAAGAAAGTTGTTGAAGAAAAAGAAGAAAAAAAGGTTGAAGAAGTTAGCATATTAAAACCAGAGGAAAAGATTGAAGGTAAAGCTACACCTGAAGAAGTAAAAAAAGCAATCAAAGGAGAAGAAATTCCTATTCCAGAAATTCCTAAGGATAAAAAATTTATAAAACCTGAGGAAATAAGTCCTGAACTTGCAAAAATTTTTGAAAATATTTATTTTGATTTTGACAAATATGATATACGACCTGATGCAAGTGAAACTCTTCAAAAAATAGGAGAGTATTTGTTAAAAAACCCACAGATTAAAATTTTAATTGAAGGACATTGTGATGAAAGAGGAACAAGAGAATATAATTTAGTTCTTGGTGAACAAAGGGCATTAAGTGCAAGGAGATTCCTTATAGTAATGGGTGTTTCTCCAAAAAGGATTTATACTATAAGTTATGGAGAGGATATGCCAGCAGTTCCAGAGAGTAACGAAGATGCATGGGCAAAAAATAGAAGATGTGAGTTTAAAATAGAGGTAGAAAAATGAGGAGAAATAATTTTATATACTGTTTTATTCTGTGCATATTATTTTCAGGGTGTGGATATATTGCAACAAGAGAAGATGTGGATATAACAAAAGAGGTTATTGAAGAGAATTTAAAAAAAACAAATGAGAAAGTTTTATATATTGAAAAAGATTATAAACAGAAAATTGAAAAAATAAATTCAGATATAAAAGAAATTTCAGATAGGATTTTACTACTGTTAAATGAGATTAATAATCTAAAGACAGATATTAGAACTATAAAGGGGAAAATTGATGAGTTGAAAGTTGAATATGATGAAAAGTTGAAAAAAACAGATGCAGAATATGAGAAAAAAATTTTTGAATTAAAAAGAGACATGGAAGGATTTAAGAAAACATATAATGATTTAATAACAACAACTTCAAATATAAACAAAAATTTATCACTTATTCAGAGTGACGTAATAAATTTAAGAGATTCCCAAGCAAAAATGATAGAAGGTATTCAAAATTTGCCCCAAAAGATAGACCATATGAATGAAAGGATAGATAAAATTGAAAAAAGATTAGAAAACAATACTCAAATTTTTCTTGATGAATTAACAAAACATGAAAGTGAAATATATCACTTAAAGAGGCAAATTTCAGAGAAAACGCCAGCAGAAGCACAAAAGCAGGAAGTAAAATCAATACTTAAATCAGAAAAAGAAAGATATTATATTGTAGAAAAAGGCGACCATCTATCAAAAATTGCTCAGAAATTTAACACTTCAGTAAGCGAAATTAAAAAATTAAATAATTTAAAATCAGATACAGTATATCCAGGACAAAAACTTTTAATTCCATAATATTTTTTCAGCACGATAATATTTTTACTTTTTAGAAAAATTTTCAATAAAAAAAATTCTGTGTTATAATAATATCCAATCTAAATTATCAAGCATAAAAAGGAGGGAAGATGGATTATTATATCCAGATTTTAAAAAACAAATTGAAAAAAGAAGAATTTGAAAAACTACATAAAATAAAAAATAAAAAAGTATTGAAATTTATCGCCGAAAACATTGAAATATGTAATCCAGATGAAATTTTTATATGTTCTGATACTCCTGATGAAATCGCCCATATAAAAAATATGGCAATTGTAAGTAGAGAAGAAAGTTCTGCTTTATTAACTCCAGGACATACATTTCATTTTGATGGTTATTATGACCAAGGAAGAGATAGAGAAGTGACAAAATTTCTTGTTCCAAAGGGTGATAAATTAAGTTCTGCTTTAAACCAAATTGATAGAGACCAAGGACTTTCAGAGATAAAAAATTTACTTACAAATTCTATGAAAGGTAAGACAATGATTGTTAGATTTCTTATTCTTGGTCCAGCAGGTTCTGTTTTTACAATCCCTTGTGTTGAATGCACTGATAGTTGGTATGTCGCTCATTCTGTTGATTTACTTTATAGGCATGGTTATAATGAATTTTTAAAATTAGAAGATGATGAGAAGATAGATATATTTTTTACTTTACATTCAGCGGGAGAACTTGATGAAAATATGACGAGTAAAAACTATGATAAGAAAAGGATTTATATTGATTATATTAAAAATACTGTTTATAGCGTTAATACTCAATATGCTGGCAATTCAATTGGATTTAAAAAACTTGCTTTAAGGTTAGCAATAAGAAAAGCACATAATGAAGGATGGCTTGCAGAACATTTTATGATTATCGGAGTTTATGGACCAAACAAGAGAAAGACATATATTGCAGGTGCTTTTCCGAGTGCCTGTGGCAAAACATCAACTGCAATGCTTGAAGGAGAAAAAATTTTATCAGATGACCTTGCTTATGTAAAAAATATCAATGGAATTTGTAAAGCAGTAAATGTTGAATGCGGAATTTTCGGTATTATTCAAGGTGTAAATCCTGCTGATGACCCTTTAATCTATAATACAATAACCTCTCCAAATGAAATAATTTTTTCAAATGTTTTAGTTAAAAATGGAAAGGTATGGTGGCTTGATATGGGATGTGAACTACCGCAAGAAGGTATAAATTACTCAGGAAAATGGTATAAAGGAAAAAAAGATGAGAATGGAGAAGAGATTTTACCTTCCCATAAGAATGCAAGATATACCATTTCTTTAAAAGTATTGTCCAATTGTGATGAACAACTTGAAAATCCAGAAGGAGTAGAACTTGGGGGAATAATTTTTGGTGGAAGAGATTATAGAGGATATGTTCCAGTTCAACAGGGGTTTGACTGGATTCATGGAATAATCTCTTATGGAGTTGCCCTTGAGACAGAAACAACATTTGCAATAGTTGGCCAGGAGGGAAAATATGAGATAAATATAATGAGTATTCAAGATTTTGTTTCTATATCTCTTGGCAATTACATTAGAAACTATATTGAGTTTGGGAAAAGATTGAAAAAAGTTCCTCTTGTCTTTGGAGTTAATTATTTTTTAAGGGACTTAGAAACAGGAGAATTTTTAAACTCAAGAAAAGATAAACATATATGGATAAAATGGATGGAGTTAAAGATTCATAATGATGTAAAAGGAATTGAAACATCTACAGGTATAATTCCACAATATGAGGACTTAAAAATTTTATTTAAAGAAGTTCTCAATAAAGATTATTCAAAAGAGGATTATATAAAGCAATTCACAATAAGAGTTCCTGAAAATATCGCTAAAATTGATAGGGTTTTAAAGTTTGTAAAAGAAAAGATAGAAGATGCTCCAATTGAAGTTTTTGAAGTTTTAAGTTCACAGAAAAAAAGGTTGTTAAAAGCAAAAGAAAAATTTGGGGACTATATTTCACCTGAAAAATTTATCTAAAAAGGAGTTAAAAATGAGTTTTTTTTCTGAAAGAGCAAATTTATTAAAACCATCTGCAACTTTATCTTTGAATAGAAAAGCAAAAGAGATGAGAGCAAGTGGGCTTGATATAGTGAATTTAACTGTTGGAGAGCCAGATTTTGATACTCCTGATGAAATTAAAGAATTTGCAATTAAAACAATCAAAGATGGATTTACTAAATATACTGAAGAAAAAGGAATTAAAGAATTAAGAGAAGCGATATGTGAAAAACTTGAAAAAGAGAACGGTTTAAAATATGAACCGGAAGAAATAGTAGTTTCAAATGGTGCAAAACATTCACTTTTCAATATTTTTCTTTCAATTTTAAATCCAGGAGATGAGGTTATTATTCCTGTTCCTTACTGGGTAAGTTATCCTGCAATGGTTTCTCTATGTGGAGGGATTCCTGTTTTCTGTAAATTTAATGACAAGTTCAAGATAGATACAAATGACATTAAAACAAAAATAACTAAAAAAACAAAAGCCCTAATTTTAAACACTCCATCAAATCCAACAGGAATAGTATATGAAAAAAAAGAAATTGAAGAAATAGCAGACATAGTTATATCTAACAAAATTTTATGTGTTTCAGATGAAGTATACGAAAAAATTATTTTTGATAAGGAACATATAAGTATTGCCTCTCTTTCAGAAGAAATAAAGAATTTGACAGTTGTTGTAAATGGTGTTTCAAAAACATTTGCTATGACTGGATGGAGGATAGGATATATTGCCTCAAAAAGAGAAATAGCAGATGTAGTTGCAAAAATTCAAGGACAATCAACATCTGCTCCTTCAAGTATATCTCAGAAAGCAGCATATTTTGCAATAAAAGAAGGTGATAGATTATTTGAAAATATGATTGCAGAATTTAAAAAAAGAAGGGATTTTCTTATTAAGAATTTGTCCTCAAAGATAAAATATCCTTATCCTGAAGGCGCATTTTATATGTTTTTAAATTTTAATGATATAAATTCAAATCTATTATCTAAAAGATTACTTGAAGAAAAATTAGTTGCAACAGTTCCAGGTGAGGACTTTGGAGTTGACAATTATATAAGAATATCTTATGCTACAAATATGGAAAATTTAAAAAAAGCAGTTGAAAGAATAAATGAATTTGTAAAGGAGAACTTATGAAAAAATTATTAATATTTCTTATATTGGGTTTTCCATATGTTTTATTTTCGCAGGTTTATTATAACTTTCAAAAATCAAAACCAATTAATTATTATTTTCAATTAGATGGTAAAGGTTCCTTAATTTATCCGGGTGTTCAGGAAGAAAAATTTAATGTCTCTGTAAAAGGGAATTTGAAAATTGAAATGGTTGAATTTGAAAATGATGTTTATACTCTTAAAATTACACCTTTAAAGACAATTGTAAAATTGAATGAGCAGATTGTTGAGGATATGACGAAATCTGATATAGAAAGTTCTTCAATAATTTCTACCTATGAAGTAAAAATGAAAAAAAATGGGCAGATAGTTGAAATGAATGAAATAAAAAAGGGGATATTAACTTTATCTCAAATTTTATTTTTACTTCCTATGTTTCCTGAGGGTCTTTCTCCTGATAAAAAATGGAAACAAAAAATTTCTGCATTTGAATTACCTGGTATCCCTATGTGTGGACTTGAATTTGAGTATTCATATGAGAAAAAAGATGATTTGTCTGAAATACTTTTATTTGCAAATCAATCAATAAAAGAAACAAAGAAAGATAGAGATATTAACATTACATTTACTGGTAAGAATAATTCAAAAGGTAAATTTTCTTTTAATGAAAAAGATGGTGAAATTACTGATTTTAATGGAAATTTTTCTCTTGATTTAAATATAAAATATGAAATACCTTCTCCAATAAATAAAAAAATAGAAAAAATTTCTACAAAAATAAATTTAAATTTAAATGCCCAGTTTTCAAAATTTCCCTCTCAATCTAATTAATTCTTAAAATTTTGACACTTTTGAAAAAATCTGTTTATAATTTTTCCACTTAAATAATTCTTTTAATAAGGAGGGATTATGAAATTTGGATTTTTTGAAGTGGATATAACTCCTTTTTTAGGGATGGAAAGGCCAGGTGGCTATGGAAAAGCATATAGTGAGAAAATACATGATTTTTTAAAATGTAGAGCATTTGTATGTGAAGGGAAAGAAGAAAAAGTTGCCATATGTGTTCTTGATACTCTGGATATTTCAAGAAGATTTGTCAAAGAAGTAAGAGAAGAAATAGAGAGAAAAACAGGTATAAAAAAAGAAAACATTTTAATTTCTGCGACACATACCCATTCAGGAGGTCCTCTTTTTGGACTTTTACCTGATGAATATGATGATGCACCTGAATTAATAAAAAATATCATTTCAAAATATACAATTATTGTAGACCCTTATTATTATGAATTTACAAAGAAGAAAGTAGTAGATGCAATAGTGATGGCTGATATGATAAAAAAAGAAGGGATTTGTCAGGTAGGTTTAGGTTTTGAAAATAAAGTTTCTTTTAATAGAAGAGCAAAGATGAAAACAGGCAGAGTTTATACCCATCCAGGAAAATGTAATCCTGATATAGTTGAGCCAGCAGGAGTGGTTGATTATGATGTTGGAGTTTTATCTTTCTGGGATAAAAGTGAAAAATTTAATGGTTGTTTAATTAATTTTGCCTGTCATTGCACAACAGGTCCAGGTGGTATATCTGCTGACTGGATTTACTACACAGAAAAAATAATAAGAAAAGTTTTAGGAGATGAAGCGAAAGTTATTGTTTTGCAAGGAGCAAGTGGAGACATTACACAGGTTGACAATTTTACTTTAAGGCCGAGAGAACTTGAATGGGGAGAAAAAGGAGCAAATTATGTAGGAACAAGAGTAGGACTTGAAGGATTAAAGATAATACTTACAGAGGAAAAATACGAATTTAATGAGATAAAATCAAAAAATTTTATTTTTAATGTTAGAATGAGAGAACAATCAGAAGAAAAATTAAAGAAAGCAAAAGAGTTGGTTGAAAAAGGATTAAAAGATGAGGAAATTAGAAATACAACTGAATGGACATTTGCAAAGGAAAGATTGATAGCAGATTATTTGTTTAAAAAGAATCCTTATGTAGAAGTTGAAATTCAAGCAATTCAGATAGGGCCTTTAATAATAATTTCAAATCCATGTGAATTTTTCTGCATTCTTGGTAGAAGAATAAAAGAAAATTCCCATTTCCCATTTACATTTATAGTAGAACTTGCAAATGGATGTATTGGATATGTTTGTGATATTGATTCTTTTTCATCTTCTGGAGGTGGATATGAAACAGTTTTAACAAGTCATTCAAATACTGAAATTGAAACAGGAGAAAAAATTGTAAAAGAGAGTATAAAACTTATCAAACAATTCTCACCTGAGGAAATACCAGTTAAAAAAGCAGAAATTTCAACAACACCTTGGAGTTATGGCATTTTAGGTCCTGATATTGATTAAAATTTTGTATTTTTTTACCTGTTGTATTTCTTCTATTAAGATAAAAATCTCTTCCTTTTTGATTCCTGGCTATATGATTTTTACCATTTTGGAGAATAAAAGAATACTTAGAGACAGAAGATGATAATTATTACCATGTATGTATATAAACAAAGAGAAAGAGGCGATAATTGTTGTATCATCATTTAAAGACCAAGAAATTGAATGTAATTTAAAAATAAACTGGAAAAACTTAGGGATTTGATTGGAAAAATGTAGAAATTAAAGATGTTGTTACAGATAAGATATTGACACCAAAAGAAGATGGACTTAGATTTAAAATTTTAGACAATAGATGGAGAATGTTCTATATAAAAACAAAAAAATAAACTTTAAAGTTTATATTAGAAAAAACAATTTTTAATTTCAGCTTTTTTTAATCTATCCATTATTGCAATTCCCAGCCCTTCTTCGGGTACAGGTTCAGCGTATATTATATCAAGATTTAAACTATCAAGTTTATGTAATGCTGAAAAAAAATTACTCGCCGCTTCTCTTAAATCTCCTTTTTCCGATAATACTTCAATTTTAACAAATTTATTTTTTTCTTTAGGACATTTAAAAGCAAGTAATCCTGATCTCAATTCCGCCTTTATTTCATCATAACTCTTTAAAATTTTCAATGGTGTTTTCGGTGAATAATGAAATGGTAATTGTCC
>JAMWBY010000032.1 GCA_023818745.1 Candidatus Omnitrophota bacterium | reverse complement strand
CTAATATTTTGTGAGATGGAAAACTATAAAATCCAGTTAAAGTACATAATACTAGAAAAAAAATTCTGATTATCCAAATACCCATTTTATCTTCCTTATTTTTTATTTTATATCATAAATTTTAAAATATGTAAAATTAAGTAACAAGAGAGATGAAACCTCCACCAATGACTTCGTCTTTTTTATAAAATACAACTGCTTGTCCAGGAGTTGGGGCTCTCTGCGGTTTTTCAAAAATAACTTTAACTTTTTTTTCATCTATGGGTTTTATGATTGCTTTTGTAGGGATGTGTTTATATCTTATTTTTACCTCAACTTCTATATCCTTTTCAAGTTTTTCTATTGATATGAAATTAACATTTTCTGCTATAATTTCATTTTTGTATAAGTCCTTTTCATCTCCAACTACAATTTTATTTTCATCTCCTTTTATTTCAATTACATAAAGAGGTTTTCCCCTTGCTATTCCTAACCATTTTCTCTGTCCTATAGTGTAATATATTATCCCTTTATGTTTTCCAAGCAAATTTCCATTCTTATCTACAATATAACCTTCTTTATTTTCTTTACTACAAAAAATAAAAGACCTGTCTCCTTTTATAAAATCCTGACTTTCTTCTTTTTCAAGTAAGGGTATGTTATTCTTTTTGGCTATTTCTTTTACTTGTTGTTTTGTATAATCTCCAAGAGGAAAAATTATTTTAGAAAGTTGCTCTTGAGTTAACAGAAATAGAAAATAACTTTGGTCTTTTTCCTTATCTATTCCCCTTTTCAAAATATATCTCTTTCTTTCATTATCATATTCAACTTTTGCATAGTGTCCAGTAGCAAAAAAATCAAAATTTATCCCTGATAAAAATGCTTTTTTTAATAAAATGTCAAATTTTAAAAATCTATTGCATATAATACATGGATTTGGCGTTTTACCATTTAAATATTCTTTTTTAAAATAGTTTAAGACAATTTCATGATATTCATTTTTCAAATCAATTATATAAAGAGGGATATCAAGAATTTTACAAATTTTTTTTACGTCTTCAATGTCTTTTTCCTCAGGTCCATAGCATGCACTTTTATCTTTAAAAAATTTTTTAAACTTTTCATCAAATATTTTCATAAATACACCAATAACTTCGTATCCTTTTCTTTTTAAAAAAAGAGCACTGATAGAGGAATCTATTCCACCAGAAAGTCCAACAAGAACTTTGGTTTTTCCCATTTTTTAAATATATTACTCTTTTAAAAATGAAATTTCAAATGTAATATTAAAATAATTTTTTCAAGGAATTAAAATTACTCCTAAACTTTTTTCAGGATGTTGGATTAATTTTTCACAACCTTCTGAAATTTGAGTTAAAGAAAGTTTGTCTGTTATAAGCGATTTTACATTTATCCTTTTTTCTTTTATAAGTAATAAAATTTCTTCAAGATTTCTTTTGGTATTCCATTGGATAAAAACAGGTGGATAATCATCACCATATTCCCATTGTTTGTCATGATAACCTGGGCCAGTTCTGGATGAAGGATAAATGTTTATATTCCCTAAAGGGACTGGGAATTTCATATTTAATTCAACTCCTCCAACAATTACTATTTTTCCCATTTTATGAGTATCAGGGGCTGTTTTCATCGTTTTTAATAATAAGTTAAATGTGTCAGTTGCTTCTCCACCAAAACATATAAATCCCGTATCAATACCATAATTTCTTGAAAACTCAAGAGTTTTTGTAATGACATCTTCTTTTTCTATATTTATCACCTCGCAGATACCATTTTCTTTTGCTTTTTTTAATCTTAATTCAAATTTATCCCATCCAATAACATGAGTCCCTGAAATCATAGCAAGTTGACAAATAATTTGACCTATAATTCCAAGTCCAATTACAGCCACATTTTCACCTATTTCAAGTGTTCCTCTTCTTACTGCCCAAAGTGCAGTTGCACCTAAATGGCAGAAACTGCCCTCTTCATAACTTATCCCTTCTGGTAAAGAAACACATAGGTTTTGTGGTATAGATGCATAGTTTGAATGTAAAGCATAACTTGCTCCCATACAAGCAACTCTATCACCAACTTTGAAATTTTTGCAATTTTTACCTACTTCTATAATTACGCCGGAATTTGAATAGCCAAATGGTCTTTTTTTAAATTTAGTAGGGTCTGGATTTTTTCTTAATTTAATTATATTGCCGAGTTCTGTTCCAGGACTTATTAAACTTGCATGGACTTTAACAAAAATTTCTCCTTCTTTTAAATTAGGGATTGGTTCTTCTTCAACAAAAATTTCTCCTTTGTAATTATAAAATGCACAAATTCTTTTTTCCATAGGCACCTCATTTATTTAAAAAAGTCAATTCCTTTTCTAACAATCATAACTCCAATTCCGGCAAGGAATAAACTTGCAATTTTTGATATTCCTTTGATTCCTTCTTCTCCAATTATCTTATATATTTTTGCACCTGTAAACAAAATTAAACCACTTATAATGGAAACTATTAAAAGAGAAATTGCAGTTAATTGATATCCATATAAACTGCTCATCATAATTGAAGTTGTTAAAAGACCAGGACCTGCAAGAAGGGGAGTTCCAAGAGGCACTACTGCAATTCTTTGCCTTTTTACTTCTTTAGGATAATAACTTTCTGTCAATATCATTATTGATAAAACAAGAAGGACTATTCCACAGGCAATCATAAAATCACCGGTTTCAATACCGAGAATTTTGAATAACCAATTTCCTAAAAAAATGAAAATAAAGGTTATTAAAAAAGCAGTAGAGACCCCTTCAATAATAGTTTTATTTTTTTCCTTATTAGATAAACTCTCTGTAATAACAAAAAAGATAGGTAAAATTCCAATAACATTCATTGCAACAAAAAGAGTAAAAAATGCTTTAAGAAACTTTCCCATAAAATTATATACTTCCTAAAAATCTCAAAATATCAAAAAATATAGTTAAAAATCCAATACTCCCAACAATACTGCTTATAAGTACTATTATAAATTTTAGATTTGGTTTATAAACTTTTGATGGAGGTTGTGCTTTATCAAGTATCTGAACTACTGGGGTATCTCTTGTTTCGTCAATTTTGGCTTCTTCCATTTTTGAAGTTAAAAAATTATAAAGAGTTTCCTGAACTTTTAACTCTCTTAAAATTCTTGTTAATTCATCTTGAGAACTTAATAATTTTGTCAACGACTCTTCTATTTTTTTTATTTCATTTTTTAACATTATAATTTTAGGTTCTCTCTCATTTAAAATCTGTCTTTCTTTTTCAAGTTCAAGTTGTTTATTTATTAAACTTTCCATTAATTTACCACCTGCTTCTGATATTTGAGTTAAGTTTGGGTCCACTATAAGTTTGTTTTTATTTTGGAGTTCTGTTAATCTTTTTTCAAGTTGTTCAATTAATTCTGTTGTTTCTTTTAATCTTTTTTCAATAAAAATTCTATTTTGTTTTGCAGTTGTAATTGTCAATTCTTTAATTAAAGCATCAAGATTTTCGGTATAGAAATTTGCTATTTCAGCAGCAACTTTAGGGTCTCTATCAATAACATCTATTTGGATTACTTTATCTTTTGTTAAGTAAATATTTGTAAGTTTATTATGAATTTCTATTGCTTCGTCAATATTTGAAACATTGTAATGCTTCATTAAATTAAATTTTTCAATAATATCGTCTTTCATTCTTCTGCTATTAAGTATGGAAAAGAAAAGTTCCGTATTTGTTCTTATAAGAGAAATTGGCTCTTTTGAAAATTTTGTTGTTTGCAAAGAAGCAATGTTTATTTCTGTTTCTGGTGGTTGTAAAATGGAAGAAGTTGCTTTATAGTATTTAGGCGAGATTAAATAAAAAAGAATAGATAAATTTAAAATTGCTATGTAAAATAGAACAATTAAAATAATATGCCTTTTTATAAAATTGCCCTTTAACATACCATTTTTAACTTTATTTTTGTTCATTTTATTAAAACACCTATACCAACCGCAATTTGATAGAAAATTTGAACAATATCTTTTATAACCTTTGCTGTTTTTTCTTTTGGTTCAAAAGGAACAATAATTGTATCTCCCGGTTCTAATTCTTTTATATTTTTATCGCTTGACCCATCAACTCTTACAATAAATATATTTTTTCTATCAGCATCTTTTGCAAAACCACCTGCTTTTGAAATATAATCATTTATATTTAATCCATTTTCATATAAAATATTCGTAGGGTTATTTACTTCTCCTATTATAGAAATATAGGCAGGTTTTTTAGGGATATATATAATATCACCATTTTCGAGAGGAATGTTGTAAGAACTTTTTTCAAATTTTTCCATTTCTTCCATTTTTATCACTATTCTACCAGAAGGTCCAATTTCAGAAATCTTATCAAGAGCAATAAGCCCTTTTTCTATAAGTGTTTTTTCCTCTGAATCTAAAGTGCTTTTTAAAGCAGAACTTAATATTTCTCTTTTTTCTTTAACAAATTTCTCAATCTCTCTTTGTTTTTCTTTCTTTATACTTTCTCTTAAAAATACAATTCCCTTAGGATATGCTAAATGGGTAAAACCACCCGCTCTTTTGATAATATCGCCTATTTTTTCTCCACTTTCAATAACATATTCACCTGGATAGAGAACTTCTCCGTAAATAACTACCTTTTTTTCAGGTCTTTCTTTTGAATATACAATTATTTTGTCCTGTGGTTTTAATAATAAATCTTCTGATGTTTCTCCTTTGAAAATTCTTTCTGGTGAAAATTTTATAATTCTTCTTGTTCCATTTTCTATTCTTACAATTTCGCCTTTTTCTGTTTCTGCAAGTGGTAATAAGTCCTCTTTTTTTAAAACATCGCTTATTTTAATACCTTCTCTCCATCCATATACTTTTTGAGTTTTTACCGCTCCTGTAACTAAAATTTGATAATAAAAATAAGAACTTATTGAAGGGACTTTTACTACATCATAATTTTGAAGTTTAAAATCATCTATTGTTATTTCCTTGATATCAATCAAAATTTTACCTTTATCCTTATCAATTCTTTCTACCTGGATATATGACAAATCTGCATTAGGAAGGAAACCTCCTGAAAGTTCTATTATTTCTTTTATTTTCAAGTCCTTTAATTCATATATTCCAGGTTTTCTTACAGGTCCTATTATTCCGACTATATTTTCAGATTTATGAACAAAAATGGTATCTCCTGATTGAAACAGAAAATCTTTTGGTTTTTCTCCTTTTAGAAGGAAAGGATAAATATCAAAAATAAATTTACTTCCGTCACTTCTGATTATCTCTATTTTTCTTAAACTTCCATTTTTTGTTATACCACCTGCAACTGCTAAAACATCTAAAATACTGAAAAATGGTGAAATTTCATAAAATCCTGGTTTTTTAACTTCTCCTAAAACAAATATATTTATTGTTCTAACTTTTCCACATGAAACAGAAACATTTATATTTCTATATTTCTCATAAAACTTATTTTCAATTATTTTTTTTGTATCTCCTAATTTTTTACCTCCTATATAAATTTTCCCAATTCCAGGTATAAATATGCTTCCATCAATTTCAATCTCTTTATGATATTCCTGTTCCCAAAATCCCCATACATTTATTATTAAAGTATCTCCATAACCTAAAACATAATCATTGGTCAAAGGCAACTGATAAGTCCTTGGAGAGATTGTAAAATTTTCAAAAAAGTCCTCTCCAAATAACTTCAATTCAGGATAGTCAGAAAAAATATCTCCTTTAAGAATATAACAAAAGGCAAAAAGAATAAAAAAACCCAAAAAATGTCTAATTTTTTTCATTTTCTATAATTTTACATAATATTTCTAATTTTTCAACAATAATACACCATCTTAGAAATGTTGACAACATCACAAATTTTTATATATAATATATTAAATGGGGATATAGCTCAATGGGAGAGCGTCCGCCTTGCACGCGGAAGGTTGCCGGTTCAAGTCCGGCTATCTCCACTTTTCAAAAATTTTCCTTTCACAAGTTGACACGCCTAATTTTTTCAAATAAAATTTTAAAAATGGAAAAATTGAAAATAATAATAAACACACTTGAAAAACTTTTTCCTGATGCCAAGACATCTTTAAAATTTAAAAGTTCATTTCAACTTTTAATCGCTACTATTCTTTCTGCTCAAACCACAGACGAAATGGTAAATAAAATAACTGAAAAACTTTTTAAAAGATTTAAAACACCTTCTGATTTTGCTTCTGCCAAATTGGAAGAAATTGAAAAATATATAAAATCTGTGAATTTTTATAGAAATAAAGCGAGAAATATAAAAAAACTAAGTGAAATGATTGTAAAAGAATATGATAATAAAATTCCTGACTCTATGGAAAAACTTATAAAATTACCAGGAGTGGCAAGAAAAACAGCAAATGTAGTTCTTTCGCAAGCATTCGGAAAAGCAGAAGGAATAGTTGTTGATACTCATGTAAAAAGAGTTTCAAATAGATTGGGATTAACAAAAAATAATGACCCTGAAAAAATAGAAAAAGATTTAATGAAAATAGTTCCAAAGGAAAAGTGGATAAGTTTTCCTTTTAGATTAATTCTTTTTGGGAGAAATATTTGTAAAGCAAAAAATCCTAATTGTAAAAATTGTCCATTAAATTCTATTTGTCCAAGTAAAAATAAATTAAATGAAAATAATTGAAAGAATTGAAATCGGTTTTTTATTGGTTCTAATATGTGGATGTGCAATTACAGTTGCAACAAAGCCAGAAAAAGAAAGTTATACTTATCATATAGTTAGAAAAGGAGAAAATTTATTTAGAATTTCAAAATATTATTATGAGGAAGAAACTGTTGAAAAAATTAAAGAGGGTGTAAATAAAATAAAAAAAGCGAATAATTTAAAAGACGATGGTATTTTTGAAGGGCAAAAATTATTAATTCCGGATACAAAGAAAACTCAACCATCTTATTCTCTTTTACCTCCTTCAGATATCCAATCTATGTATTCTTCAACTAAAGTTTCTTTGCCAGTAGAAAAACTATCTATTATTAAAGAGAGTCCATTTATCTGGCCTATTAAAGGAAAAATAATATGTGGTTTTGGAGAACTTGGAAATAAAGGAATAGATTTAATGGTTGAGCCAGGCAGTGATATTGTTGCTTCAGATAGTGGAGAAGTTGTTTATGTTGGTAAAACAAACAAATATGATGAAGCAATAATTCTGAAACATTCGCAAAATATATATACAGTTTATGCGCATGATTTAGAACCAAAAGTTAATACTGGAGATAAAGTAAAAAAAGGAGATATAGTTGCAAAAGTTAAATCAGGAACTCAGAAAAAAAGATATATTCATTTTGAAATAATTATTGATAAAGTTTATGTTAATCCATTAGAATACCTTCCTGCACAAAATGGAAAGAAATGAAATTGTAGAAAGAGAAAAAAAAATATTGGAAAAATATGCAGTTTTAAGTTATGAAACAAAAGGGAGGAAATATAAAGAAAAGGAACATTCTTTTAGAACTCCTTTTCAAAGAGACAGAGATAGAATAATACACTCTACTGCTTTTAGACGACTTGAATATAAAACACAGGTTTTTATTTATCATGAAGGTGACTATTATAGAAACCGTTTAACCCATACACTTGAAGTACAACAAATAGCAAGGACAATTGCGAGAGTATTGAAAATAAATGAAGACCTTGTTGAAGCAATTTCTCTTGCGCATGACCTTGGACATACACCCTTTGGACATAAAGGTGAAGTTGTTTTAAATGAGATAATGAAATCACTTGGTTTTTCTGGTTTTGAACATAATAGACAAGGTTTAAGAATTGTGGATATTTTGGAAGAAAGATATCCTGACTTTCCAGGGTTGAACTTAACTTTTGAGGTAAGAGAGGGAATAATCAGACATTTTACAAGTTATGATATTCCTTTGATAGAAAAAGAGTATCAAGAGTTTGCAAAGTTTGTTTCTCCAACACTTGAGGCACAAGTTGTTAATATTGCTGACGAAATTGCCTATACATGTCATGACCTTGATGATGGAATAAAGTCAGAAATTATAGATTATAAGAATCTTATGGAAGTTGATATTTTGGAAAAAATAAAAGAGATAAGTGAAATAGATAAAAAGCCAGAAAAACATAAAAGACATATAATGATAAGAAACCTTATAAATTTTTTAGTTAGTGATGTAATAGAAGAAACAAAAAGAAATTTAAATAAATTAAATCCGCGTTCTGTTGAAGATGTTAGAAATTGTGAGACGATTGTGAAAAATTCAGAAGAGGTTAGGATTATGCATAATAAATTGAAAAAATTTCTTGAGGAAAAAATGTATACCCATTCAAAAGTTATTAGAATGACTGAAAAGGCAGGTAGAATTATAAAAGAACTTTATTATGCGTATTATAATGAACCAAGACAACTTCCTTTGCATATTCATAAAAAATTGGAGAAGGAACCAAAAGAAATAGTAATATGTGATTATGTTGCAGGAATGACAGATAGGTTTGCTATAAGAGAATATCAAAAACTTTTTGACCCTGCCACTTTCTAAAATGGAAGAAAAAATATACTGGATTGCATTAAATCTTTTGGGGATATCTTCTGCGAAATTTAAAATTCTGTTTGAAAAATTTAAAAGTATAAAAGAAATTTTTAATCTTTCTGTTAATCAACTGGTTGAACTTGGTATATCAAAAAATGTGGCAGAAAAAATTATAAAATGGGACCAACTACCTTTAAATGAAGAAATTAATTACATAAAAAATGAAGGAATAAAACTTTTAACTATTGATGACCCGGAATATCCTGTTCTACTAAAGGAAATTTATGACCCACCATTTCTTCTTTATGTAAAAGGTAATATTGAGGTTAGTTCTAATTTTATAAGTATAGTTGGAACAAGAACTCCATCTCTTTATGGATTAAAGATGGCAGAAAAATTTGCATCTGGTCTTGCAGAGTATGGTTTTATTGTTGTCAGTGGACTTGCCAGAGGAATAGATACTTCAGTTCACATAGGAACATTAAAAGTTGATGGAAAAACAGTAGGAGTTCTTGGTTCAGGATTTAAAAATTTTTATCCACCCGAAAATAAGAAACTTGAAAAAGAAATAATAAAAAATGGTGCTATAATAACAGAGTTTCCTTCAAATACATTACCTGAAAGATATAATTTCCCAAAGAGAAATAGAATTATATCAGGACTTTCTCTTGCAACAGTTGTAATAGAAGCAGGGCCACGGAGTGGCGCTTTAATAACAGCAAATTTTGCTCTTGAACAGGGTAGAGATGTTTTTGCCTTACCCGGAAGAGTTGATACTCTTTATTCAAAAGGAACTAATAAACTTTTAAAAGAGGGAGCAATTTTAATAGAGGACATAGGAGATATACTTGAAGTATTAAATGTTGAAGTAAAAAATAAAGAAAAAAAGATAAATGGAATAGAAACAGAAGAAATGGAAATTTTAGCAATATTAAACGAGCCACTACAACTTGAAGAAATATTAGCAAAGACAAAAATTCAGCAAGATTTACTATTTCAAATACTTACAAAACTTCAAATTAAAGGTTTTATAGAGGAGTTACCAGGTAAAATTTATAGAAAAAAGAGAAGTTTTTAAAATGTTAAAAATGGTATATAATTATTATTTTAAACAGGAGCGGAAATGAAATGGAGTAATTATTTTATTCCGACACAGAAAGAAGCGCCAAAAGAAGCAGAAACGATAAGCCATAAACTAATGATAAGGGCAGGACTTATTGATAAACTTTCAGCAGGTGTCTATACATACTTACCACTTGGTTTAAAAGTTTTGAGAAAGGTGGAAAATATTGTAAGGGAGGAGATGAATAACTCAGGTGCAGTTGAATTACTAATGCCCTCTTTGCAACCAGCAAGTTTATGGAAGGAAACTAAAAGGTTTGACAAAATGGGAAAAGATATGATTACTTTTATTGATAGGCATAATAGAGAAATGATTTTTGGTCCTACTCATGAGGAAGTGATAACAGATATAGTGAGAAAATATGTAAAGTCATGGAAACAATTACCTATAATACTTTATCAAATTCAAACAAAATTTAGGGACGAAATAAGACCAAGATTTGGGGTAATAAGAGCAAGAGAATTTCTAATGAAAGATGCTTATAGTTTTGATATAAACGAAAAAGGGCTTGATAATTCATATAATTTAATGAAAGAAACCTATAAAAAAATTTTTAGTAGATGTGGTTTAAAATTTAAAATTCAGGAAGCAGATAGTGGAGTAATTGGTGGTAAATTTTCTGAAGAATTTGTGGCAGAAGGCGAATGTAATGAACTGGAAGTTGGACACATATTTAAACTTGGAACTGAATATAGTTTATCAATGAAAGCATATTTTGTTGATAAATATGGAAAAGAAAGTCCAATTTATATGGGTTGTTATGGAATAGGGGTTAGTAGAATAATCGCTGCAATTATTGAAGGCAATTATGATAAAAATGGAATTATCTGGCCATTATCGGTGTCTCCATTTGAGGTAGTAATTATTCCAATAAATATGTCTGATTATGAAATAAAAAATATAAGCGAAAAAATTTATAAAGATTTAATTGAAAATGGGATAGATGTTATTTTAGATGATAGAGAAGAAAGTGCTGGATTTAAATTTAAAGATGCTGATTTATGTGGATTCCCTTATCAAGTTGTAATAGGGAAAAAAATAAAAGAGAAGAAAGTAGAAATAAAAGCAAGAAGCACAAATAAAACTGAAGATATAAATTTTGAAAAAGTAACTGATTATATAAAAGACATTTTACGTGAAGAAAAGAAATGATATAACAAGGGGAAAAAAATGAGGTTTGTAGCAAGAGTTAAGATTAAAGGTGGTAAAGTAACCGACAAAAATCTTTATTATGAGGGAAGTATAACTCTTGATAAAAAAATTATGGAAGAAAGCGATATTTTCCCTGGAGAGATGGTTTACGTTTTGAATTTAAATAATGGAGCAAGAATTTTTACTTATGTAATTGAAGGAGAAGAAAATTCTGGAACAATTTGTTTAAATGGTCCTTCAGCAAGATTTTTTGAAATAGGAGACGAAGTTATCATATTAGGAATTTCAATTTTTCCAGAGCAAGAGATTAAAAATTTTAAAATGAAGATAATTGAACTTGGAGAAGGAAATAAAATTAAAAAATAATTTCTTTTTCAATTTGACTTTGTCAATTTTAACATCTATTTTATTATTTTTATCTTTTCCTCCTTTTAACTGGTGGTATTTTGCCTTTTTTGCTTTTGTCCCTCTTTTTTTGGTGATTTCAAATAAAAAATCATATATAAGAGTTATTTATGGATTAATTTCAGGTTTCATTTTCTATGCTTTCTCTCTATATTGGATTAAAAATGTGGCTGGTTTTATTTATTTACTTATTCCGTTATATCTTTGTTTTTACTGGGGAATTTTTGTTTTTTTAGTTTTTTCTTTTGATGACAAAAAAATTATTTTTCTGGGAAGTTGTATATGGTTTTTTATTGAAATATTGATTGCAAATTTATTGACTGGTTTTCCATGGCTTGCTTTAGGTCTTTCTCAGTATAAAAATATAAAATTATTAAAAATCGCTAAATTTACAGGGATTTATGGCATTTCTTTTTTAGTTATCGGGACAAATTTTTTCTTATATACACTTTTTAAAAGAAAATTTTTATATCAGAAAATTTTTTTTCTTTTGTTTTTAATATTTTTATTTCTTTTGACAGAATTTCCTGAAAAAATGAGTTTTAAAGGGAAGTTGAGGATTTTAATTTATCAACCTAATTTTGTTCCATCAGAAATTACTCTGGAAGAAAATAAAAAAAAGATAATTTACTTTTTTGAAAAAAATCTTAATGAGGAAAACAAAAAAGAAGATATAGATATTGTTATTCTACCTGAAGGTGCTTTCCAGGAAAATCTGTTTGAAAATATTGACTTATTAAATAAATTAAAAGAGATATCTCAAAAGAATAAATGTGGGATTGTAATTGGTTGCTTTACTAGAAAAAATGGAAATTTCTATAATTCAAGTATTTTTATAAATGGGAACAGATTAGAATTATATAATAAGATTCATCTTGTTCCATATGGAGAATTTATTCTTGGAGAGAGATTTAAATTTATAAAGGATATATTTTTAAAAGTTGCAGGTTATTATCCAAATTTGAAAAAGGGGGATGAATATAAAATTTTTGAATACAAAGGAATAAAATTTTCAACATTGATATGTTATGAAAATATTTTTTCTGAATTGGTAATAAATTTTTTGGAAAAAGGCAGTGATTTTTTTATAGTTATAACAAATGATTCCTGGTTTGGTAAATCTACTGGTCCATATCAGCATTTTTCCCATAATATTTTTAGGGCTATTGAAACAGGAAGATATTTTTTACAGGCAGGACTTACTGGGATTACAGGTATAGTAAATCCTGAAGGGAAAATAGAAAAATTTTTTGAAAAAAATGGTGAAAAACTTTTTGTAGAAGGATTTTTATTATATGAATTACCTGTTTTTATTTATAATACATTTTATTCAAAATATGGTGTTTATCCATTTTTTATATTTTGTTTAATTTTAACTGGATTTATAGTATGCAGAAAATAGAAAAGAAAATTGGATATAAATTTAAAAATAAAAAATTATTAAATTGGGCTTTAACTCATTCTACTTTTGCCAGTGAAAATTTTTATGAAAGGCTTGAATTTCTTGGAGATTTAATTTTAGATGCTGTTGTTGGAATTTATATTTTCAAAAAATATAAAAATAAAGATGAAGAGTTTTTAACAAATTTAAAATCCGCATATGTAAACAGAAATTATCTTAAAAAAATTTCAGATAAAATGGAGA
The DNA here is from genome assembly GCA_023818745.1 of Candidatus Omnitrophota bacterium. Classification (GTDB taxonomy): domain Bacteria; phylum Ratteibacteria; class UBA8468; order B48-G9; family JAFGKM01; genus JAMWDI01. The sequence goes on along the minus strand of JAMWBY010000032.1, from coordinate 1,148 downwards.
TAATAAAATTTACAAAATATAAAGGGCAGAAACCAAAAAGAACAGATAGAATATTGGAGTCAATAATTGGTGCAATTTATTTGGATGGTGGTTGGAGAAATGTAGAAAAATTTATTAAAAAATTCATTTTAAATATAGAACTTGAGCCATTAAAAAATTATAAGAATTTGATTTTTAACTATGCTATAAAAAATCACAATGTAAATCCGGTTTATACAGTAGTTAAAATTGAAGGTCTACCACATAAAAGAAAATTTGAAGTTAAAGTAAAAATAAAAGGAGTAAAGTATGTAGGTAGAGGTAAAGGGAATAGTTTAAAAGAAGCAGAGATTAAATCAGCAAAAGATTTATATGAAAAACTAATTAGGAAGTATAGAACAATTTGACAAAAAAGTATGAAAATTATAAATTAAACACATCAATGTAAATTTTATAAGAAAGGAGGAGTTTAAAATGAAAAAAATGCTGTATGTTTTATTTATTGTGGCATTTCCTTTATTCTCTCAAGTAAAAACAGAAGTTAAAACAGGAGGACCAACTGCTGAAGAAGTTTTAAAATATGAAGGACCAAAAGCAAGAATTGCAGTAGCAAGATTTGATGTAAAAGCACCAAAAGCAATATGGGAGATGGGAGAAGGTATAAGAGATATGCTTATTGATGCACTATTTAAAGTTGGGAAATTTATTGTTCTTGAAAAAGGAGATACATTAAAAGACCTTGAGGAAGAATTTAATCTTAAAGAAGGTGGATGGAGTAATAAAGCACCAGAAAAAGGAACATTTGAAGCAGCAGATATAATTGTAGTTGGTGCTATAACAGGATTTGAACCACATGCAGAGGGAGCAGGTGGAGGTGGATTTGTAATACCTCTGCCATTTGGAGGAGGAGTGGCAATAAAAAAAGAAGAAGCATATATTCAGGCAACTATAAGGTTAATTGATGTTAGAACAAGAAGGATAATAAATTCTACAAAAGTTGAAGGGAAAGCATCAAAGACAAAGACAGGATTTGTTGCAGGTGGTTATGTAAGTGGAGTTATTCTTGGTGGTGGTTTTGAGAAGTATAAGAATACTCCAACTGAAGAAGCGGTTATGATTATGATTGATAATGCTGTTAAGGAAATAGCAAGATTGATACCAGAAACTTA
>JAMWBY010000108.1 GCA_023818745.1 Candidatus Omnitrophota bacterium | reverse complement strand
ATAATTGAAAAATTGAAAGAAATTAGATATAATAATTGGCTATCAGTTGAAGTATTTGATTTTTCACCAGGAGCAGAAAAAATTGCTACAAAAAGTATTCAATATTTAAAAAAATTTTTGTAAAAAAAGGGAATAAAATGGAAAAATTAAAAGTTGGAATTGCAGGTCTTGGAAGAAGTGGATGGAATATTCATTGCCACTGGATTTCTCTTTTACCAGAGATGTATAAAATCGTTGCGGTATGTGACCCTGATGAAAAAAGAAGAAAGGAAGCAGAGGAAAAATTTAATTGTAAAAGTTATGATAATTATGAGGACTTAATAAAAGATAAAAATGTGGAAATTGTTATCGTTGCAACTTTATCATCTCTTCATGCTGAACATACAATAAAAGCATTGAAAGCAGGAAAACATGTTATTTGTGAAAAACCTATGTCAACAAATTTAAAAGATGCTGATAAAATGATAAAAACAGCAAAGGAAACAGAAAAAATATTAACAGTTTTTCAAAATAAAAGATATGCTCCTGATTTTCAAAAAGTAAAGGAAATCGTTGATTCAGGAATACTTGGAAGAATTGTCCTTATAAAAATGTTATGGCATAATTTTGGAAGAAGATGGGATTGGCAGACATTAAAAAAATATGGAGGTGGAACTTTAAACAATACAGGCCCTCATATAATAGACCAGGCACTTCAATTCATTCCTGAAAAAGAAGAAATAGAAATATTCTGTCATATGGAGAAAACATTGACACTTGGAGATACAGAAGACCATGTAAAAATAATTTTAAAATCTAAAAACTCACCTATGCTTGATATTGAAATAACTTCAAGTTGTTGTTATCCTCAAGAAAACTGGCTTGTAATGGGAACAAATGGTGGACTAAAAGGCACTTTTTCAGAATTAAAATGGAAATATTTTAACCCAAAAGATTTACCCGAAATGAAAGTTGATGAAAAACCTACTTCTGATAGGAGTTATAACAAAGAAGATATTCCATGGAAAGAAGAACAAATATGGAAAATCTCTTCCGAAGATTTAAACTTCCCACTTAATTTCTATAAAGATTTTTTTGAAACAATAAGAAATAACAAACCATTAAAAATAACACCTGAAAGTGTAAGAAGAGTAATGTGGGTAATAGAAAAATGTCACAAAATTGCTGGTATTTAAAATAAATCAAGGAGGAAATAATGAAAAAAGTTATTATTAAAAATTTGAAAAGAGATTGGAATAATTTCCCTATAGCGTTTGAATTTGAAAAAGGTAGTTTTGTTTTAAAATATGAAGGAAAAGAACTTTGGGGACAGAGTTATGAAAGCAAAGAGAAAAATTATATTGTTTTTATTCCGGGAAAAATTGAAAAAGGAAAAGAAATAGAATTAGAAATTGAAAAAAAAGATGACCTTCCTGAAATTATAAAAGTTAAAGATGATGGAAAAGGAAAAGTTGATGTTTTTATAAATGAAACTCTTTTTACAACATATAACTATTCTGAAATCAATGCAAGACCTTTTTTAAATCCTGTAATTGGACCATCTGGCAAATCAATAGTAAGAAAGTCAGCAAGTCCAGAGAATTTAGAAAAATTTGACCATATTCATCATAGAGGAATATGGGTTGCTCATGGAGATGTGAATGGAACAGATAACTGGTCTGAAATGAAAGGACATGGAAAAACAATACATAAAAAGTTTTTAAAACTTATAAGTGGACCTGTTTTTGGTGAAATTCATGCTTTAAGTGATTGGGTTGATAATAAAGGGAAAAAAATACTTGAAGAAGAAAGAATAATAAGAATATATAATTTGCCTCCTGAACATAGAATTATAGACCATTTTACAACTTTAAGAGCAACAGAAGGAGAGGTAATTTTCAAAGATACAAAAGAAAGTGGGCTTTTAAGTATAAGGGTTAATCCAGAAATGGAAGGAAGAAATAGTGGTTTAATAACAAATTCTTTCGGAGGCGTTGGAGAAGATGAATGCTGGGGGAAAAGGGCTGTCTGGGTTGATTATTCTGGTAAAATAGAAGGGATTAAATGTGGGATATCAGTTTTTGACTGGCCATATAATTTAAGATATCCAACTTACTGGCATGTGAGGAATTACGGACTTTTTAGTGCAAACTTTTTTGGACTTTCTGATTTTTATAATGACAAAAGTATATCAGGAACATATATTTTACCCTATGGAAAAGAATTAAAACTTTTTTACAGAATATATATACACTCTGGAAATTGTGAAGAAGCCAATATATCTGAAAAATATTTGAATTTCATATACCCACCTGTAACAGAATTAAAGTGATAAAATGGAATATCTTTTAGGTATAGATGTTGGAACAACAGGAGTTAAAATTGTAATTGTTGATACTGATGGAAAAGTTAAAGGCACTCATACAGTTGAATATACTTTAAAAACTCCAAAACCTGGCTGGGCTGAACAAAATCCTTATGACTGGTGGAATGCGACTATCAAATGTATCAAAACTATTTTAAAAAAAACTGGAATAAAAGGTGATGAAATTAAAGGGATTGGTTTAACAGGGCAGATGCATGGTTCTGTTTTTCTTGACTCAAATTATAATGTTATTTATCCTGCAATATTATGGTGTGACCAGAGGACAGCAAAAGAATGCGAAGAAATAAATGAAATTGTTGGACGAGATAGAATTTTTGAAATAACATGTAATCCAGTTCTTACTGGTTTTCAGGCACCAAAAATCTTATGGTTAAGAAAAAATTTACCTGACATATATGAAAATGTGAGAAAAATTTTATTACCAAAAGATTATATAAGATTTTGTTTAACAGGAGATTTTGCGACTGATGTTTCAGATGCTTCTGGAACTTCCCTTTTTGATGTCAAAAATAGAAAATGGTCAGAGGAAATATTGGAAAAATTGGACATTCCAATTCATTTTTTACCACAGGTATATGAAGGAACTGAAATTACTGGGTATATTAAAAAAGATATAGCCAGAATAACAGGACTTGTTGAAAACATACCTGTTGTTGCAGGAGGTGGCGACCAGGCAGCAGGTGGAGTTGGAAATGGAATAGTTGAGGAAGGGAAAGTTTCTGTAACAATTGGAACAAGTGGAGTTGTTTTTGCTCATTCTGAAAAAGTAGTTGTTGAT
>JAMWBY010000031.1 GCA_023818745.1 Candidatus Omnitrophota bacterium | reverse complement strand
GTTTTAATGTTAAAGGAGGAAGATGTGAAGCATGTTTTGGAGAAGGTATAATGAAGATTGAGATGCACTTTTTACCTGATATTTATATTCCTTGCGATGTTTGTAAAGGGAAAAGATATAATAGAGAAACACTTGAAATAAAATACAAAGGCAAAGACATATCAGAAATCCTTGAAATGAAAATTGAAGAAGCACTTGAATTTTTTAGAGTTCATCCAAAACTGGTTGAAAAATTGAAGACACTTTATGATGTTGGACTTGGATACCTTGCTCTTGGGCAACCAGCAACGACTTTATCAGGTGGAGAAGCACAGAGAGTGAAACTTGCAGCAGAATTATCAAGAAAAGGGAATGAGAAAACTTTATATATACTTGATGAGCCAACTGTTGGACTTCATATGGCAGATATAGCGAAACTCCTTGAAGTTTTAAAACGACTTGTTGAAAAAGGTTCAACAGTTATAGTAATTGAGCATAATCTTGAAGTTATTAAATGTGCTGACTGGATAATTGACCTTGGTCCTGAAGGAGGCGATAAAGGTGGTTATATTGTTGCAACTGGAACACCAGAAGAAATAGCAAAAAATTCAAAATCATATACAGGTCAATTTTTAAAAAGGTGTTTTGAAAAGGAAGATATTGAAATAAACACATAGAAAATTTATTTTAAAAACATCAACATTATAAACCCTTGACAATCCTCATTCCCCAAAGGACACCTCGTAGGTGGGAGAGGGATTGTTTGAAAAGGAGTTTTTTTAGGATTTCCCTTATTTAAAAAGAAGTTTATCGTAATCATAAAATAGATGGAAATTGGCTCTTCTAAGTTTTGCAGAACTCGTTAATTCAACTCCTATATATGGCAAATAATAGGAATAATCATATCTACAGATAGCGAAATACCATACATCTCCTTTTTTGGGCGGTGTTGTGGTTTCTGAAAAATCAGAAAATGGTATAGCAATTTCAATATCCCAACCCTCATCTATATCTTTCCAGTTATTTAAAGTCCCTTTTATTTTTGTTGCAAAATTTAATTGTGATTTATATTCACAACTTCTTAGAAAATGAATTCTTGTCCTCGGATAAAAAGCATCAAAAACAGTTCCAATAGGATTTATTTCTATTTCATAATAATGAGGAGATTTAAATTTCGGTTTTATAAAAATTTCAAAAACATCATCATTCCAACAAGAACCATCTATACCTGTCGCTTTTGCAACAATATCTTTATCTTCCATCCTTCCAGCAATATACAGATAATTATCGTCATATTTAATCCAAACAATTGTTTCTGAATTTACTTTTTTATTTATATCCCCTGCTCTATAGAATCTCTTAATTGTTGGAGTTTTGCCCCATTCTTCTTCTGTTATATTTCCATCAATTATAATCTTTCCAGTCGCCCTTTCTGCTACATAAATTTGTCTTTCAGCAAATAGATAAATAGAAAAACTTACAAATAAAAATAAAATTATTCTTTTCATCGTAAACTCCTTTTTTTAAATTATCTATTTTTATTCTTTTTTTGTCAAGAATTATGCCCTCTTGAATATTCAAAAATTACTGAATTTTCTCAATTATAACAATTCCACCTGAGGGAACATCAATTTTTATTTTGTTTTCATAAGAATTTACTGGTGAATTAGAATTTATACATTCTCCATTTTCATTATAAATATAGATTTTTGCTTTATATTTACCATCCCAGCCATATTGACCAGATTTTGCTGTAATAATTCTTTCTTTACCTTTAACCCATCCAGAATGTATCTCTTCAATTGTAATTGGATAAAACTTTGTAACTATATCACTTACATAATCAATATGAGTCCTTGCATAAATCGTTCCGTAATTTAATCTCTCTATCAACTCATTCATTGATGGTTTACCATATCCATAAGCAAGTGGTGTATTAAGATGAGTATCATATGCTCTCAAAATTAAATCCTGAGATTCAACAAAAGATGCAGTATTTATTCTTGATTTTGTTCTTGCTGCACTGTTAAATAATACAAAACCTCCTTTATCCTTGACTTTTTTATACATACTCATTATAAAATCATCAGAGAGTAAAACAAGTAATCCAAATTTTTTCTCAATTTTTTTTGTTTCTGGATTTATTATTGCTGAATATCCATCCCAAGCATTATATGTTCTATCACTTTCACCAAATATTCCTGGTCCTGTGCTTTCATCCCAGTAAATCCAATCAAAATCTAAATCATTTAAATAAAAATCAATTACCTTTGAAAAAGCTTTTCCATAAGAATTTGTAAGAGTTGGAAAGACAGGTTGATAATCATAATATGTTGGATTATTATATTGAGAAACTGCTCTTTTCCCTTCTTTGTCAACAATCCAACTATCCTTATATGTTGGGTCATCCGGTTTTTCAGGAGAGATAAAGAAACAATGGGTATAGAGTGTTATTTTTAAATTATTATTTATTTTCCTTAATTTTGCAACAGCCCTTTTAACTTTTTCAATTTCTTCTTTAAATATAGGATTAAAAATTCCAGGTCCATATGCAACAACCCTTCTATTATCATATTCTGGAATTGGATTTGGTGTTCTTATCTCCCAGAAACTAATATATTTTGCATTTTTATGTTTTATCCATTTCATCAATTCCTCTTCACTCATATTTAAAACACCACCATAATTGATAAAATAAATAGGGCCATTGATGGTTATATTATTTGAACCCCAGTCATTTCTTACAAGATTTATAAAGTCATAATAGTCATCACTGCTAAGAAAATAAACACTCCACGAAAATTTATAAGATTTTTTTGGTCCAAGACAGAAGTTTTCATCCCTTATACCTGTTATTTTTTTATCAAGGTCATAAAATAAAATCCCTTGATTTCTATATACATCGTCATTTGCTACAATCCCTATTCCTGAATTCTTTAATGGATAGAATATTGTTGGATTATAAGGAGCATTTAAATTATTTACGGTTTGACTGGAGCTACCAGCCATTCTTGTAAAATAAATTGGGAAGTTTTCAAAATTTATATAATTTGAAAATATTATACCTAAATCTTCCGATGTTAAATTTACTATTTCATCCTCTATTAAAATTTTATTCTGACTCAATTTGGCTTTCCTGTTTATACTATAGAACTTGCCTTTTGCAAATATTTCTACTTCGTTTTTTATATTCTTTTTTACCTCTAACTTCCAATCTTTTTCACCATCAACAGATAACTCTTTCCCCAGTTTATTAAATCCTCCTTCAGGATATGAAAAAATTGACTCTAAAATTAAAGAGGCATTATCAAAATTAAGTTTGATACCACCGGTTTTTGTTAATTCCAAATAAGGAGTCCCTTTTAATTCCACTTCTTCTTTTTTCAATTTTCTATCATCCTGAAATTCTTTTACTACAACTTCTACATTTACATACAGAGAAAGTTCCATTTTAGAATCTACTTCTTTCACCTTAGAGCATAAATTTCTAATAGATAATTGATTTTTACCTGTTTCGTTCAATAAATCTGTTATATCAAGTGTATATGTAAAAGGGTCTTTAACTGCTCCTCCTGTATAAGAAGAAACATCTGTATAAAAATCAGGGACAAAAAAAGTTAGCCATATTCCATCTCCAAGATTAAAAAATGCTTCTCCTGTTTTTCTTGTAAAAGAAAAAGGTTTATCTACTAATCTTTTTGTTTTTCTGTCAATTGAAGCATCTATATATTTATCATTTAAAAGTATCTGCATATAATAACCATAACCAGCCATTCTTTCACTCTGCCTTCTTACTGTTATTTTTAAAAAATAAGTTTTATTTTCTTCCTTTAAAGGTAGAGTAAAAATTTTTTTCTCACCTGCTGGTATTTTTTCCTCTTTTGCAATTATTAAATTTTTCTGTTGCTGTGCTTCTTTTTTAAATGGATTCATTCCTTTTTCATAAATCACTTTTATATTTTTAAAATGAATAGGAATTTTTGACCAAGGCCTTGGTAATCTAATAAGTTTTAATTTATTTTCACCTTCAATAACAAATTCAGTAATATCAAATACAAACTCACATCCTTTTACTTCTTTACTTGTTTCTTTATCAATAGGAGCATAAAGGTAGTGAAAATCAACAGAAATATAATCAGGAGAAATTGGTATCATCCATGAATTGTTGTTATACCATTGAATTTCTTTTTCTGGTTTGCCTTTTAATTTAAATATTGGAGGTTTATTAATTAACTTCGTTGGGTCTGTTATTCTTTTATTATTTATTTCAATTAAAAGAGCATCTGCGTAACCTGCTGGTCCTTCTAATGCTTCATCACCTGTCCTTGCTAAAAAATATAACTTTGCATTTTTAACTTCAGGCAATTTGAAAGAAAGAGTAAGTTGTTCTCCACTTTTAATGGTTACCTCTTTTTCCAATTCTGTTAACTTTATCTCATCTGAAAAAAGGTATAAACAAATTAAAAAGAATAAAAAATAGATTTTAAACAATATTTTCATATTTCCCCCTCTAATTTTATTTTCTTTTCCACAATGAATTAGCACTTGTAGTTTGACCTAAATCTTGCTCTCCATAAGGATTGTCTGGATTAAGTATCTTTTTCCATGCTGCATGTCCATCACAAAATAAAATATTTATTCCACCTTGATGTCTTACTTCAGGTTGTTCAAAATTTGTATAGTAATCATCACATACAAGAGCACCTGCATAAGGCATATTTCTTCTAAACGTATCAATAAGCAAAATAACTTTATCTGGTTGTTTAAGTTGTCCCCATTTTGCAGGTGGCGAATCCAGTATTTGAGGATTGACATATCTAAAACTACTTCCTATATGTCTATAGTTGTATCCGTAGGAGATAAAATAACATGCATAACGAGGATTTTGTGTAGTAAACATTTGAATAAAATATTTTTTTTGACTTCTTGCTGTAGGACAGATAAGCACGTCGTAGGCCTGAACAGTCGGACTTGCTCCTGCTCTTAAATAACCATTTAAAATTAAATTAGTAACCCATCCACCTTGATTGTTATAAACATTTGCATACTTATAGTGAGGAAAATAATCATCATTATCCTGCGTATACATAAGCATAGCAAGCCCTATCTGCTTTAAATTATTTAAACAAACTGCTTGACGTGCTCTTTCTCTTGCTTTACTTAATGCAGGTAAGAGCATCGCTGCTAAAATCGCAATTATCGCCACTACCACAAGTAACTCAATTAGCGTAAAACCTTTTCTTTTCTCTTTGCACATTTTTATCACCTCCTTTTCTTTTTAATTTTCTTTGTCATCGTATTTAGTTCTTTGGTGATCATTTTTTAACATATTTTTTTAACACTTTTTCTTATTATCAATTCTGTTGGTATAATTACACTCTCATTTTTAAATAATGTTTTTTCATATATTTTCTTGACCGCAAGTTCAGCAAGTTTCCTTCCCATTTCTTTAACTGGTAAAGAAACAGTTGTAAGTGGAATTCTTGTATAATTTGAGATTTTATAATTCCCAAACCCAATTATTGAAATATCATCTGGAACTTTTATATTATTTTCAAAAAAACAATGTATCGCTCCTATTGCTACAAGGTCATTACATGTTAAAATTGCAGTAGGTCTTTCTTTCATCTCTAAAATCTCTTTCGCCAATTTATATCCACTTTCCTCTGTATAATCACCATTTAAAATTATCTTGTGTCTTATACCATTTTCATTTAATGCTTCTATATAACCTTCCATCCTTTCTTCATTTGATATATTTTGTCTATAATCTGCTGAAAAATATGCTATTTTTCTATGACCCATTTTTATTAAATATTCAACTGCTTTCTTCGCTCCTTTCTTATTATCAAAAGCAACATAACTTACAGGAACTTCTGGATGTGAACTTAAATAGATTACTGGTATATTAATTTTTTCCAGAAGTTCATCAGATAATCCCTCCCCTTTTTTCAATGCAGCAACTATTATTACTTTACAATTTTTTATATCCGGAATCTCTCTAATTCTTTCATTCTCTCTAAAATAAAACATTGATAAATTTAATCCTCTATCATCTATTGAATGAAAAAATGTCTCAAGTAAAGGTCCTGTAAAATATGGATCATAAGAACTTACTATTGGGAAAAATAATAATATATTTGAAACTTTTGTCTTATAACCAGCAAAAAAACTACCTTTGCCCTGAATTCTATATAATATCCCTTCATTTACAAGTTCATTTAAAGCACGACTTGCTGTTACTTTTGTAATTCCGAACGATTGCGCAATTTCATTCTCAGATGGAACCCTATCCCCTGTTTTCAATTTCTTTTTATCAATATAATCAATTATAAAACTTTTTACCTGATTATACTTTGTCTTTTTTTCATCTATTAAAAATTTAAATTCCATAGTTAACTATATAATACCCAATAAAAAAATTTTTGTCAAGTTTTTTTTGTAAGGTCGGAACTTGCATTAAAAAATTTTAGGTAATTTGAATATTTTGAAATTATATTGTTCAATTTTATCTTTATCTTTATAAAGCGTTATTGAGAATATGTTTTCTCCTTCTTTTAAGTGTTCTGTAGCCACTTTAAATTCACAAAAATTGCCTTTAATTTTTTCTCTTTTACTATTTTCATTTAAACTGATTAATAATTCAGTTTTCTTCAATTCATTTTCTCCAAGATAAAACCTTATTTTTCCATTCAAACTTTTTTCCTCATAATATAAAAATTGTTTATCCAATTTCACATCAATCAAACTCTTCAAATCAACAAAATCTATTCCCCCAAAATTATAATTTTTAAATCCTATGTTATAATAAAAAATATTTTTCCCTTTCAACTTATTTTCAAAAGGTATTTTTATTTTTCCCTCTATTCCCTTTAACACAACTTTTTCATTTTTAATAAATTTTTCTTTAGTATCGTTGTTTTCTATCTTAATCTCTACTTCTACTTCCTCAGGAATATTTTCAATCTTTTTATAATCAACATATAATAAATTCTCACCATAACCTGGATAAAAATTATTTATAAAAATTAATGGCATTTTCTTACTATCGGTTTCTTTCAGTTTTAAAATACCAAATTTATCAGGTTGATGAAATCCTCCTTCCCCTGGTGTTAATTTCCATTGTAAAAGTTCAGATGTCTCCCAGTAATTCCTGCATAAATTCAATCCGATAAAACTTCCTAAAGGAGCATTTTTAAAACCAAAACTCAAAAATGGGATTTTTAAAACAACTGCCCAGTAGTTTTTTTCAACTTTTATATTATAATTTACTTTTGAGTCCCATGAGATATCAATAATAATATTTTTTTTTGTTTCTCTTGGATCTGCGGCTTTTGGGTCAGGTATTTCTTCTATATAATTAATAGAATCATAAACTTGACCAATTGAGTTGATTATTATTTGATAATATCTTGTTTTTGTAAGAAATGGATCAATAAAAATCTCAAAATTATCATCATTCCATACTTTACCTTCTTCCTTTTCAAATTTCCTTGCTTTTAATGTGTAATTTTCTGATTTTTCACTTTCAAAATAAATTATTAAATTTTCACTGTCATAACAGATGTATGCTTTTGATTTAAATTTAGGAGTAATTCCGATTGGAAAAACTTTGAAATTTTCTATTTTACAACCTTTATTTATAACTTCATTCATCATATTCTTTTCATCTTCAATCTTTACATAAGGAATTTCAATGTCATAAGTTGTTGAAAAATCTTTTAAGTTTTTAATATTCTGCCAGTTTAAAATTATAAAATCAGAAGAAAAGAGAATTTTAAAAAGAAATAGAAAAATTAAAAATTTATTTAGATGCATTTAAAACCTCCATTATATAATTTGTAAGCATAACTCTTATTTTTTCACATGTTTCACCACTCCATACAGATGCTTCTTTCGTATAATATCTAATATCTGTCTTAATTGATTCTGTTATATATTTTAAGAACCCTTCTGCTTTATTCAATATTTCTCTCAATTTCTCATTTTTTGTATTTTTATTTTTATCTATTAGATTTTTCAATGTTAGATAATATCTATAATCAATAACTCCTTCTGACATATCTATTACATCAAGCCGTTTCCCTAAATTAAACTCAGAATCAACTATTAAACTATAGTTAATATGTCCAAGTGTAGGAAAAGAGGGAAAGTTATAAAAAACATAATGTTCAGGACCAAAATTCCATTGTAATCTCCCAAAAGGATGTAATTTTGCTATGTAAAAACCATATGAAAATCTATTATTTCCAATATTGTAAAAAACAAGTTTACTGCCAGCATCCTTTATCTTTGTGATTGTTTCTTCTGTTATTGGAAAATCAAAATTAATGACAGAAAAATCTAAATAAGGTATCATTAGGTGTTCAGGCACACCATTCATTGATGCAAAAAGTTTTATATTCTTCCCTTCCAAGATTTTCCTTATTAAAGATGCATGTTCTGCACCAAATTTACCTCCTTCAAGTCCATAATTGCTTAACTCATCGCTTATATAAATTGCAATGTCTCTCTCATTTTTCTCTTTTTCAAAATAATCTGATATCCAATCTGCTGTCATTTGCATTTGATTTTTTATCTCTTCTGTAAACCCGGTTTTCCTCCAAATGTTGACATCTCCTCTCGGGAAAACAGGAGAAATTTGACCATAAATTATAAAAGGCGCTTTGGGAAAATATTTTTTGTAGAGAGAATATATTGCTTCCCATCTTTTTAATACTGGTGTAACTTCTATTGCATTTCCTTTAATTATTAATGGGTTCCAAGGTAATTCAATGCATGCCCAGTTAAAACCAAGTTGTCTCATCTCCTTAAAAATATTTTCCATCAATATATCACAGAAATCTATAAATTCTTTATCCTCTTTTGTTATATACCTGAATAAAGAACTTCTTGGATATTTCCCATACATGCCAAAATAAATATCAGATTCTTGAAGTTTAAATGGTAAAACTTTAATACTTACAGGTAATTCTTTTACATAATTTCCACTTTTTACAAATATTTTCCCTTTATATTCTCCTTCTTTTATATCTTCTGGAATTTCAAAAAGGACTAAAATCTTTCTTGGGATTAAAGAAGCAAAATCACTCTTTTTATATCTTATTGCATATTTTTCCTCAATCATATATTTATCAGGACTTTTTCTCAACAATTCAGGAATAAATTTTGTAATCCAGAATGTGGCATTTTTACCTGAAATTTTTTCTTTGGTATCAGAAATCAAATCTGAAATTTCTAACTCAACTTCTTTTAAATCATTTATAGGTAATATTCCAAAACTTAAAGTTATATTTTCTCCTTTCGCACATATTTTTTTCACTGGTTGATTTATTTTTTCTTCATCAGGAATTGAATAAGGAGTCAACTTTTCATAATATTGAGTTAAGAAAAGTAAAAAATTCTCATTTTTGTATTTCTTTATTAAGTTCTCATCTCTTTTTTCTTCTACTATTTTCAGTTTTTCATCAATATATTTCCTTGAATTTTCAAAAATCTCTTCTAACTTTCTGTTAAACTCAATAATTTTTTCTTCTGGATAAATTATAATCCCATTTACAGGAAAAAAGTTTGAAAATTCAATTCGTATTTTTTCTGTCTCATCAGTAGAAGCAGTTATTATGTTATAATAAGGAAGTATATATCTTTTAAACAAACTATCACCTGGTAAGAAATCTTTTTCAAAATTTGAAAAAATAAATTTTGCATATTTTATAAAATCACCTTCTTTTTCAAAAATTTTTTTATCATTTAATTTTATATAACCTCCAGAATACCAAAATGAAGGTGCAAGTAAACGATTTCCTGAATATATCTGTCCTGAAATAATACCAACTCTGTATTTGCCTTTTGAAACATCAACAGAAAATATAATTGGTAAAGATGAATTACTCTTTACCAGGTCTCTTAATAATGGGTCTAAATCTAAACTGCCTACGCCATATTCTGAAAAGTTTTGATCAAATGATAAACAATTTTTTGTTTCCCAGCCATATTTACCAGATTGATACATATCTTTTTCTGTAATTTTTATAAAGTTTTCAAGACATGGAGAATTTTCCGAACCCATATCAAAAAGAAAAATTTTGTCTGTAGAAAATAGAAACCCAATCCACATGAATATAAGAAATAAAATCTTTTTCATAGTTGTCTCCTTTTTATTTTTCTAAAACTTTAACTTTTACTGGTTCTTTTTTTTCAATCTCAACTAAATTCATATCATCAACAAAACATTCTGCTTCAACATCCCAAAATGATATCCATATTCTTCCATATCTTACTTCCTCATGTGTTTCTTTTACAATTGAGGTTTCAAGCCATTTATTGAGATATTCTTCTGAAGGAATTTTCCCAAGTCCATAAGGAAGATGAATTCTATTTACTGAATAATCTGTTGGATATATCCTTTCTTTTTTTTCATTAAGTAATTGAACTTCTATACTTAAAGCAGAATAAGTTTTTAGTTTCTCAATATTCACTTTTGTAATCTTAAATCTATAAGAAAATTTATAATTTGTTTTTGGTTTTAATGGAAATACTTCAGAAAAAGCATATCCTGTGATTGTCTTATCATCTCTTTTTTCAGATGCTAATTTTAAACTTCTTTTACCTTCAAATTTATCCTCAGTAACAACCCTGCAAAATGATTTTAAGTCCGGCAATTCCCTAAATACCCATGCATAATCCTTCATTTCCCAGTTTACAACTTTATCTCCTTCTACTTCTTCAAAACCAGGGTTTGGTATTAAATTCTTTGAGGAAATTTTTTGGTATATCTCTTGATTACCTATTGCTTTTTTTTCCCATTTTCCCAAATTAAAATAAAGAGTATATTCCTTTGTGGTCAGTGAAGGTAGTTTATCAATAATAAAATAAAGTTCTCCTTTATAATCTTCCTTTGCAATAAAATAGAATTCTATTCTTTTATCCTTATCAAGTAATTTTAAACTATTTATATCTATTCCCTTGCCAAAATCTATCTCAACTTTTACAACCTCATTTTCTCTATCATAAAATCCGCTATCAACAACTATTCTTTTTACTTCCTCACAAAAACTAAAATTTAAAAATAAAAACAAAATAAATATAATCTTTCTCATTTTCCACCTCCATTTATACATTCATATGTTCCACCATTATGAAGAAGAAAAAATCTTTTTGGATTATTAGGGTCAAATATGATTTTATTATATAATCCACCAGGAGAAAGAGGAATATTATTTGCAATAGTTATCCACTTTTTACCACTATCTGAACTTTTAAATACGTTTACTTTTTCTTTTTTTACATCATATGCAAATTTTGTAATATAAACTATTTCAGGATTTTCTGGATGACAACCCACCGATGCAATTAGTTCTTTTTCAATTATTCTTTTCCAAGTTTTTCCATAATCATTACTCCTCCATAAAGAACGTTTTGTCCAGTAACCAAACTTTTCATCCTTTTCATCTGCTACAATATAAATTACTCCTTTCATAAAACAAATTGAAATATTTCTAACTATACCAAAAAGGTCTTTCCCTGCTCTAAACCAGTTTTTACCGCCATCTTCACTTATATAAAAACCATAATCATCTAAATTTTCTCCAAATTTTCCATATATAGAAGTGTAAATTATTTGAGGTTTTTTCTTGTCCACTATTAATATTTTAACAGGTAAATTTTCTTTTCCATTAATTTTTATTTCTTCCCAGTTTTTCCCTGAGTCAAGTGTTTTGAACAATCCAGCATCTGTTCCTGCGTAAATAGTTCTTTCTTCTTTTTTTGAAGTGTAATCTAAAGCAAGAGAATTTATATAAGGAGTTTTTCCTAATAATTTCTTTTTTTGTTCAAGTTGTGGTATGCCTATAACTTTAAAACTTCTTCCACCATCATCACTCTGATAAACATGCCCTATTCCATTCCTACTATCCCAACCACCTCCAGCAGTCCATAATCTACCTTTTACTTCAGGGTCATATAATACCGCTCTTATATAATTTTTTTCTCCACCTATAATTCCAGTATAAGCCCATTCCCACCAGTTTCCATTATCTTTTGAAATCATCAGCCCTACATCAGCATGACCTATTGCAATTGTTTTTGAATCAAATGGGTCAACAGCTAAATCTATTGGAACTATTAACTGAATTCCTGTTGAACGAACTTTATGAGTTAATCGCATCGGTGGTCTATCTCCAAACCTTTTAGGCCATATTTCTTCTCCAAATTCAAATCCAGGTTCTGTCCATGTTTTCCCTCCATCATAACTTAATCCAATTGTCGCATTGTCTGTATAAGCAACAATATCTGGATTTCTACTTGAACAAGCAAGTCCATTTGCAGGCCCAAAATAGTTATAATAACTTTGAATTAGATTTGTCTTATGTGTTCTTAAAGTATAGAGATAATCAAAGCCATCAATATTCATTTTTAACCATTCAGCACCATCAATGAGAGTTTTATACCAAGTTTCTCCTCCATCTTCTGTTTTATAAATTCCACTAATACACGAAAGATACATTATTTCTGGTTTTGCATCACATCCAACTAAAATTGAATAATTGTAAGATGAACTTCTTTTATACTGCCACTCCATTGATGAAATTGCTTCTTCAAGTCCTCTATTTTTAGAAATCCAGGTTCTTCCAAGGTCTTCTGAAATATAAACTCCGCCAATTGTTTTCCTTTCAGAATCACTTCTTACACGAATAGTAGCATATATTTTTGAAAATTTCTCTCCCGGAGCAAGAAAAATAGTTGAAATACCACTTGTATATAGGTCTTGGGAAGTTAAATTTATTTTCCCACCAGGTAAAAACTCTTCTAAATCATCCCAATTTTCACCACCATCTTCAGAAATAAAAAATCCTGCCTGTCCTGAAATATAGATTCTTTGATGACCCTTTTTTTTTACAAATCTACTCATAGAGTCAATTGCTATTGAACTCCAACACCTTCTATTTTCATTAAGAAGTCCTTTTGGAGTAATTTCTTTCCAGTGTTTTCCACCATCAATACTCTTCCATATACGACCTAATGACCAACTAACATTTAATCTTGCGCCTCTCCCATTTGCAGCGTAAATTATATCAGTGTCTGTAGGGTCTATTGCAATTGCTCCTATCGTATAACTTGGGTCTCCACCTAAAATTATTCTCCAATTTTTCCCTCTATCTTCTGTTTTATAAAGTCCATGTTCAGAACCAATATAAATTATATTTTCTCTTTTTGGATCAAAAGATACACACCAAACACCTCTGTATCCTGGATTGCCAAAAATTTCTCCACCATTTCTACCTATTATTTTCCAACTTTTTCCTCCATCTTCTGTCATAAATGCATTTCCCATATCAACACCAGCAACTATTATCTTAGGATTATGGGGAGAAATACCGACACCAAACATTGCACCAAAAAGACCAGGTCCAATTGAACGCCATAAAACTTCTGAAAACAAATTAAGTGAAAAAAATGTAAATAAAATAATTAAAATCTTTCTCATATCTCACTTTTAAAAT
This sequence comes from Candidatus Omnitrophota bacterium, assembly GCA_023818745.1. Taxonomy (GTDB): domain Bacteria; phylum Ratteibacteria; class UBA8468; order B48-G9; family JAFGKM01; genus JAMWDI01. The sequence continues at coordinate 729 of JAMWBY010000031.1, read as the reverse complement.
TATTCATAATGCCTAAATATCATAAGGCCTAAATATTCCAGTGTAAGTCAGGTCATTATCATTTTTTAATGAAGTATTTTTATCTATCCATTCAGCATGTCCATCAAAAAATAAAACATTTGTTCCTTCCGAATGTCTTGTTAAAGCATAACTACCATTAAGTGGAAATGAATCTATTTGCCATGGATTAAAGAAAAAAGAACTTGTAGAATCTGCTATGAATACTTTTTGACTTGGTTTTTTTATTAATTGATACTTAGCCATCTTATATGGTTGCCCACCTCTAACTCCTGTCCAATCTAATGGTGATAAGATTGATATGGGCGGAGCATAAGAAACAGGCCTTTCATTTGGCCAGGTAAATCTTTGAGTTGGACAGGTGAAAACACAAGGTTTTCTTAGCCAGTTTCCCCACGTAGGTCCACCCAATCTATAAAAATCATAAGTGGGAACATTTAAATATTTTGCGAGAAGGAAAAACCATGGCCCTGTTTTGTTATCTCCATATCCAGAATAATAACCACCGTCAACATAACTAAAAGGTATATAGTCACCATAATCTTGTATATACATTAATAATGCATTTCCTATTTGTTTTAAATTGCTAAAACATACTGCTTGACGTGCTTTTTCTCTTGCTTTACTTAATGCAGGTAAGAGCATCGCTGCTAAAATCGCAATTATCGCCACTACCACAAGCAACTCTATTAACGTAAAACCTTTCCTTTT
>JAMWBY010000107.1 GCA_023818745.1 Candidatus Omnitrophota bacterium | reverse complement strand
GAGTCCTTATTTAATTTTTGGTTTTCTAATATCTGGAATTTTAAAAGTTATTATTCCTAAGGAAAAAGTTTATTATCATTTGTCATCTTCGTCTTTTGTTTCTATATTAAAGTCAACAATCATAGGAATTCCTTTACCATTATGTTCATGTGGAGTAATACCTGTTGCAAGTCATATTGATAAAGAGGGAGCAAGTAAAGGTGCAACTATCTCATTTCTAATATCTACTCCTTCAACTGGTGTTGATTCAATTTTAGCAACATATTCACTTTTAGGACCTATTTTTGCTTTAATAAGACCAATTTCTGCATTTTTTTCTGGTATTTTTGCTGGAGCAATTGTAAATATTTTTGAAAAAAATAGAAAAATTCAATATAATAAAATTATTTGTACTGACTGTGATAATGAGATTAAAAAAAATAAATTTTCTGAAAAAATTAAAACAGCAATTAATTATGGATTTTTTGAACTTGTTCAGGATATAGGAAAATGGATTTTAATAGGTATTTTTATAGGAAGTTTAATATCTGTTTTTGTTCCAGGAAATATTGTATTGAAATATCTAAGTAACAAATTCAATTCTTATTTAATTATGATTATTATTGGTATCCCTATGTATGTTTGTGCGACTGGTTCAATCCCAATTGCTTCTTCATTAATTTTAAAGGGTATGTCTCCAGGTGCTGGATTTGTATTTTTATTTACAGGTCCTGCAACAAATTCTGCTACCTTAACATTTATTTTGGGAAAATTTGGCAGAAGAGATTTTATAATATATTTCTTATCAATAATTTTTTCCGCAATAATCTTTGGATTATTGATTGATAAATTATCAACTTTTTATAATTTTAATTTTGCAAGCCATTATCATCAAAATATGGTTTTTCCATTTTGGTTTAAGAATATAACTTCTACAATATTGCTTCTTCTAATATTAAAAACATTTAAATTTAGAAAAATTGGAGAGAATAAAAAAATATTTGAAATTTTAGATATGAAATGCGAAAATTGTGCAAGAACTATTGAAAATATTTTTAAAAAAGAAAAGATTCATGCAGTAGTTAGTTTTAGAAACAAAAAATTATATGTTCCTGAAAATATAAGTTATGATAAAGTAAGAGAATTAGTGGAGAAAGCAGGTTATCATTTAAAAAAGGAGGGTAAGAATGGATAGGTATGTATGTAAAGTTTGTGGATATGTTTATGAGCCAGAAAAAGGAGATCCTGAAAATGGTATAAATCCAGGAACTCCTTTTGAAGAATTACCTGATGATTGGGTTTGTCCTGTTTGTGGAGCAGGAAAAGATATGTTTGAAAAGGAGATGTAAATGATTATAAAAGAAATAAAAGAAAATATTTATGCTATAATAACAAATGATTGGGATAGACGACTTTTTGATGAATTAATACCATTACCTGAAGGAACAAGTTATAATTCATATTTTCTAAAAGATGAGAAAAATGTTATTATTGATTCATCAGACCCAAGAACAAAAGATAAATTGTTTAAGGCAATAGAACAACTTAAAATAGAAAAGATAGATTTTATAATTTCCAATCATTCAGAACAAGACCATTCTGGAACAATTCCTGATATCTTAGAGAAGTTTAAACAAGCAAAAGTTATTACAAGTGAAAAGGGAAAAGAATTTTTGAAAAGTTTATTACTTATTCCAGAGGATAGAATAATTAGTGTAAAAGATGGAGAGAAAATTAATATTGGTCAGAAGACACTTCAATTTATTTATGCTCCTTTTGTTCATTGGCCAGAGACAATACTAACATATGAAATTAAAAATAAAATTTTATTCCCATGTGACTTATTTGGTTCTCATCTTGCAACAAGTAAAATATGGGCAACTGAAAATGATTTCTTAAAAGGAGCAAAAAGATATTATGCTGAAATTATGATGCCTTTTAGAAATCAAATAAAGAAACATCTTGAAAAATTAAAAAATTATCAAGTTGAAATTATAGCACCAAGCCATGGACCTGTTTATGATAAACCTGAAGTTATAATTGATGCTTACAATCAATGGGTATCTGATAATGTTAAAAATTGTGTAGTAATCCTTTATGTTTCAATGCATGGTAGTATAAAAAAAGCAGTTGATTATTTTGTTAAAGCGTTAATTGAAAAAGATATTGAAGTTAAACCATTTAATTTGACAGAAACAGATATTGGAGAACTTGCAATTTCACTTGTTGATTCTGCTACTGTTATAATTGGAACTCCAACAGTTATAGGAGGACCACATCCTTATGTTTTATCTGCTACTTATTTATTTAAAATTTTAAAACCAAAGACAAAATTTGTTTCTATAATTGGTTCTTTTTTATGGGGAACGAATATGTTAAAATATTTTGAGGAAATTTTGAAAGGAGAAAATCTGGAAATTATAGAACCTGTGATTTTTAAGGGATTTCCTACAAAAGAAATATTTGAAAAACTTGAAACTCTTGCCGAAAAAATATATCAAAAACATAAAGAATTGAATTTAATTTAAAAAGGAGGTATTATGGGAAATTTTTTCAATATTAGTGAGATTTATCAGTTTGCAATAAAAATTGAGGAAAACGGAGAGAAATTCTATAGAGAATTTGCAAAAAAAACAAAAGATGAAGAAGTACAAAATTTATTTCTTTTTCTTGCAGATGAAGAAGTAAGACATAAAAAAATTTTTGAAGATAATTTGTCAAAGATAGAAAAGTATGAACCACCTGAAGCATATCCAGGTGAGTATTTTGCTTATTTAAAAAAATATGCTGAAGGATTAATTTTTACAAAAGGTATTGAAAAGGAAATGGAGAAAAAGGATATTATAGATGCTATTAATTTTGGTATTAGAAGGGAATTAGATTCAATTATGTATTATCTTGAAATGAAAGATCTAATTCCTGAAACACAACACTTGGAACTTGACAAAATTATAAAGGAGGAAAGAAGTCATTTTGTTAGATTGTCAAATTTAAAACAAAAGATTGAAAAAAAAGGAGGTGAGTCATGAATAAAGATTTAGTTAAAGAACTTAACAATCAGGTAAATAGAGAGATTTTTTCTGCATATCTTTATCTCTCAATGGCTTCTTATTTTGATAGTATAGGACTTGAAGGTTTTGCAAAATGGATGAAGGTTCAAGCAAAAGAAGAGTTTGGACATGCTATGAGAATCTAT
>JAMWBY010000106.1 GCA_023818745.1 Candidatus Omnitrophota bacterium | reverse complement strand
GGGTGGTTTTTATAATACTCCGAAGAATATTAAAAGTATGTTTTGGTGTCCTTCAGGTTTAAAAGAAAGGTATACTCCATATGGACAACTACAGAAAGTAGAAGATGGACCAAACTATGGATATAATGGGCTTTGTGGTTATATAGATCCTACTTGGGGATATCCTGTTTATCCTGTTTATTCTCAGAAGAGATTATCAAGAGTGAGAGAACTATCAAAAGCATTTTTAATAGTTGATGTTAGGGCTGGTCCACATGCTACCAATATATACCGACATCTTTATCTACCAGACAAGACATATGTGGGTGAAGCAATATCAAGAAGACATGGAGGAGGAGCCAATATCTTATTTGTTGATGGACATACAGAATGGAGATTATGGGAGAGAATTCCTACACGTGCTCAGGATAAAATTTTCTGGATGGAGTATGAAAATTAAAATTGAGGATAATATTTAAAAGGAGAATATATGAAATGGAAAGTTAAAGTTATTTTTTGTTTTTTTTTTGATTTTATTTGGTTTTGTTAAAGCAAGTAATTTATACTGGGAAGAAAAAGGGGACCATTATATTTTAAATAATAATCTAATTGAACTAAAAGTTTCAAAACAAAGGCCTGGGTCAATAATAGGAATTAAAGTAAAAAATTTTGAAACAGAGAATTTTTTCAGTAATTACTTTTCTTTTTCACCAAAAGAAAAAGAATATTTATCACCATGGAAGTATTTAAACAAAACAAAAACCCAGATTTATATAGAAAATAATTTTCTTTTTTTTAAAGTTATTCAGGACTGGGATTTTTTAGAACTTATAGAACAAATAAGGATTGAAGAAGGGAAAGATTATTTTTATCTTTCTTTTACTTTTATCCCGAAGACAAAATATTATGTAAAAAGAATGACAATTCCAATAGTTTCTCCTTTAAAATATCGTGTGTTAAGAAGTATTTATGGACCGTTTAAAAAGATAGAAAATACAAGAGACGGTAAATGGTATACCTATGGATATGATATATGGAAAGAAAACAGGTTTGCAGAAAATAGATGGTTTGCTTTTGAAAATGAAAATGGTGAAGGTGTATGTTTTGTTTTTCCTGAAATTGGTAACTGGAATACATTTATAGGAAAATGGAAGTATATATGGGGAAGAGATAATCCTGAAGGAACATTTACAATTGAATTTGACAATCCTATTATGTATGAAAGAGAAATAGAAGATGAAAAAGTAATAATGGATATGTATATAGGTTTTTATAAAGGGAATCCAGAACAGTATGCCACAATACTTTTGAATAAACTGGAGAAGAAAAAAGAAGAAAAAGTTCTCCCAGTCGTTAAAACAAATGAGGAAATGAAATTTGATGGAGATTTAAAAGAAACCAGTTGGAGAAAAGGTTTTTTCTATAAAAATTTTATAAACACAAAGGAATTGAAAAAAACAACACAGGATACAGAAATAGTTTATTTATATGACGAAAAAGGAATATATTTTGGATTTATTTGTAATGAAGAAAGGATAAAAGAATTAAAAATGAAAAAAACATTGAGAGATAGTGAAGTATGGGAAGATGATGATATAGAATTATTTTTTGATCCTGGTGGGAAGTATTACTATCAAATAGCAATAAATCCAGCCGGTACAATATTTGACGCTAGAATAGATAGAGAAACAAAGAAATATGATAAAAACTGGAATCCTGAAATAAAATTAAGAACTAAAATAGGAGAAGAATACTGGTCTGGAGAAATATTTATACCATGGAAAGATTTAGGAATTAATTATAAAGAAATAGAAGTGGGAAAAGTTTTGTTGAAAGGTGATATAGGAAGGGATAGAAAGGAAAAATTTGAAAGTATAGGTGAAATTTCAAATATATTTTATAGTTCTGAAAAAAGATGGCATGAAATTAAAGATTATGGGATTTTAAAACTGATTGAAGTTGAAAAAATTCCATCTTTATTCATCAAAAATCAGAAAGATATACTTTACTTACTGGATAGAAAGATTTTAATTGAATTGAAAGGTGGAGAGAATAAATTTTATAAAGTTTTTTGTGAATTTGTTGATGAAGAAGGAAAGAAAGTATTTAGTGGTAATAGAATAATTAAAGGTGGGAAAAATAGAGAATTAGAAATCCCTTTTGAAATAAATATAGGAAATGTTGATAAATTTATATTTGGTTTAATGGATGAAGATGATAATCTGATTTTCAGTAATGTTTTACCTGTAAGTAGCCCTAAGAAGCAGATTTTGAATGCCCAACTTTTAAAGCAAGACCATCTTTTCAACATATATTATTTAAGTCCTAATATAAAAGTTAAACCTGATGATGCCTTTGTAGTAAAAAGTATATCTTCAGAAATAAAAATTTATTTAGCAAAAAATGAATATGAACCATTCCAGATAATTATAAGACCAAAAGAAAAAATAAAAATTGAAAATATAAATATAAAAATTTCAGACCTTATTGGTAAAAATGGGATTATAGAGAAAAAAAATATAAATTGGCGAGAGGTTGGATACATAGATATAAAAACACCATCTGGGGTAAAAAATGCTTATCCCGGTAGGTGGCCAGACCCATTATTTCCAAAAGATAAATTTTCAATAGATGAACTTAGAAATTATCCTTTATGGTTTACAGTTTATGTGCCAGTAAATACTAAAGAGGGAGAATATAAAGGAGAAATAGAAATTTTTGAAGGTGCAAAATCAATTGGTAAATTTTCTCTTACAGTTTTTGTCTGGAATTTTAATTTGCCTGATATATCTACTCTATGTGTAATAGCAAATTGTGATTTTTATGGAAAATTGAAAGACAATATGGATGTTTATAAATTTTTAGAAAATTTTAAGAGGCATAAGATTTCAAGTACACATAGAATACCAGGGAATTTATCAATTGAAGAATATTTTTCAAAATTCAATTTTAAAAATTTTATGGTAATAACATTTCCTGCAAATCAAACCACACAGAACCCTGGACAACTTACTTTTAGAGGGAAAACTGTAGATGTGGAGGATAAGGAGTTTATTGAATTTACTAAGAGCGAAATTAAAAAAGAAGTTGAAAAATTAAAGGAGAAAAATTTACTTGATAAAGGATATGTTTATCTTTGGGATGAACCAGCATGGAATAAATCAGAATGGGTAAGAAAAACATTAACAAGTCTTGCTAAAATAATACGAGAAGT